>NZ_JBGONY010000003.1:173608-181233 GCF_041439375.1 Vibrio crassostreae
TCTTGGCATCGCCAGAGCTTTCAACCGGAGCGTCAGCAGCTGATTCCGCTTGTTGTGCTTTCTTAGCTTTAGCACGAGCGATAGCGGCAGCAACAGCATCTTTCTTGCCATCACCAGAGCTTTCATCTGGAGCGTCAGCAGCAGCTTGTTGTGCTTTGCGTTCTCTAGCTTGACGCTTACGCTCTTCACGTAGCTTCGACATTTCAGAGTTGTCTGGTTCAGCACCGTCTGCTTTCTGAGCCGCAGCTTGTTTCGCTTTTGCCTTAGCAATCGCAGCTGCAACCGCAGGTTTCACCGCTGGTTCCGCAACAGGAGCTTGGTCTGCCGCGGCTTTTTGCGCTTTAACGCGAGCAATCGCAGCTGCAATCGCATCATCACCATCCGCAGATTTCATATCTTTACGACGGTTGTCAGCTGCTTTCTTAAAGCGGTTTTCACGTTCTGCTTTGTCACGCTCCATACGAGCGTTTTTCTCTTCGAAACGAACCTTGGCACGCTCTGCGGCAGTCGCTTCGTCTTTTCTTGTTTTGATTTCAGCTTTCGCTTGGCGATAGTACTGAACAAGAGGAATCTCACTTGGGCAAACAAACGCACAAGCACCACATTCAATACAGTCTTTAATGTTTAGCTCTTCGCACTTGTCCAGCTCATTGGCTTTCGCGTGCCATTGCAGCTGTTGAGGCAGTAGAGAGGCAGGGCAAGCTTCGGCACAAGCACTGCATCGAATACATTCCATTTCGTAAGTGCTTGGTGAAATTTCACGACGCGTTGGCGCTAAAATACAGTTCGACGTTTTCGTGATTGGCACATTGGCATGTGGCAAGGTGAAGCCCATCATAGGGCCGCCCAAAATCAAACGCGGCAGCTTTTTATCGGCTTTGTAGCCAAACTCTTCAAGCAACTCATGTACTGGTGTGCCTAAGAGCGCCCAAACGTTACGAGGTTGCTTAAAGGTCTTACCGGTTAAAGTCACAACGCGGTTAACGACAGGTTCGCCGTCGATTACTGCTCTCTTAATTGAGTAGAGAGAGCCAACGTTCTGAACCAAAACACCTATATCCGCAGGGATGCCGCCAGCAGGAACCTCTTTATTGGTGAGGATCTTAATCAGCTGTTTCTCACCACCTGAAGGGTATTTGGTTGGGATAACACGAATGACGATATCTTTGTCTTTCGCGGCAATCTCAAGTGCTTTTATCGCGTCTGGCTTGTTGTCTTCAATACCAATCACGGTCAGTTTTGGTTGAAGGATGTGTTCAACCACTTCGATGCCTTTTAGTACTTCTTCGGCATGTTCTTGAAGCAACTTGTCATCAGAGGTGATGTAAGGTTCACACTCAGCAGCGTTGACGATCAAAATGTCGGTACGGCCAAGGCCTGACTGAAGCTTTTTCGCGGTAGGGAAGCCTGCACCGCCCATACCTGAAATACCAGCTTGGCGAATCACATCAAGCAGCTCGTCTGAGGTCTTTGTTGAAAAGTCTTCAACTGGGTGTTTTTCAATCCAAGTGTCTAAACCGTCAGGTTTAATAACCACACTGAGTTCACTTAAGCCTGAAGGGTGAGCGGTAGTTCTTGGTTCAATAGCGGTAATCACACCCGATGTTGGTGCGTGTACTGGCAAGGTAAAACCCGTGTCCAAGGCTGTCAGTTGTTGGCCTTTTAGCACGGTGTCACCCGCAGCAACCAATAAATTACCTGGCTTACCGATGTGTTGTTTTACAGGAAGAACGATTTCTTCAGGAAGCCTTGCATGAACGATGTCAGTGGTATTGGACTGTTTCTTGTTTTCAGCAGGGTGCACACCGCCCGGGAAGTTCCAAATAGAGCCCGTACGAATTTGTTCAACTAAAGAGATCATACTAACCCTACGCCTTAGGCTCTGACGCAGTCGCATCAGTTGCTTGGTTAGTGATATCTGTAACAGGAATGATGTTCATCTGCCATTTCCAATTTTCAGTCGTTGTTGCCACTGGAATCATTTCGATACAGTCAGTAGGGCACGGTGCGACACATAGATCACAACCTGTACATTCATCTTTGATAACTGTGTGTAGTGCCTTGGTGCCACCAACAATGGCGTCAACAGGACAGGCTTGAATACACTTGGTACAGCCGATACACATATCTTCATGAATGAAAGCAACGGTTTTTACTTTGTTATCTAAGTCATGAGCGGAGTCTTCAACTTCTACGCCCATTAAGTCTGCTAGCTTCTCAATAGTTGCTTGGCCGCCTGGAGGACATTTGTTGATCTTGTCTCCGTTAGCGATCGCCTCTGCGTATGGGCGACAACCCGGGTAGCCACATTGGCCACATTGAGTTTGCGGTAAAATGGTATCGATTTGATCAACGATAGGATCAGCTTCTACTTTAAATTGGATAGAAGCAAAGCCCAAAATAGCGCCAAAAACAGCGGCTAAAACGGCTAGCGCAATGATCGCAATTAAAATGGTACTCATGCTTATTTCACCAACCCAGTAAAGCCCATAAATGCGAGAGACATTAGGCCTGCTGTGATCATCGCAATTGATGCGCCTTTGAATGGCATTGGAACATCAGCAACCGCAATACGCTCACGCATCGCAGCAAACAGGATCAGAACAAGAGAGAAACCCACCGCTGCGCCGAAACCATAGATGATCGACTGAATGAAGTTATGGTTTTCATTTATGTTCAAAAGTGCCACACCTAATACCGCGCAGTTGGTGGTGATAAGAGGCAGGAAGATACCCAATAGGCGATAAAGAGTCGGGCTAGTTTTGTGAACGACCATTTCCGTAAATTGAACAACCACCGCGATAACCAAGATAAAGCTCATGGTACGCAGGTATTCAATACCCAGAGGGGTAAGGATGTAGGTTTCTACTAGGTATGCAGATACCGACGCTAACGTCAGAACGAAAGTCGTCGCGAGGCCCATGCCAATCGCAGTCTCCAGTTTCTTGGAGACTCCCATGAAAGGACATAGCCCTAAAAACTTCACTAGCACAAAGTTATTGACTAGCACTGTGCCAACCAACAACAAAAGGTATTCGGTCATAATGGATTAATTCTTGAGATTCCGATCCCGATATTATCCTGCTTTGCTCACCTAATAACAACCAGTGAACGGTGTGGTTTTGTATGTCTGATGGAAATTTATACGCTTAATAAGAGGATAGCAGATGTAATCGCAACAAATCGGTTGGGCTAAAACCTACGACAAACGCTCGCGGCATGGAAGTACAACGGCTGTTGGGTATGGTTTTCTTGAGCATGAAATTAACAATTTTAACGAGTATGTTGTCAATCCTTCCTGTTTAAAGCTAGGAGTTTTACTTTGATTTAGGACTTATACGCATCAGCTTTTAAGAAATCGGTTTCACGATAGAGATGGTGGTGATAGCCAATATAGTCAGCCTAAAATGAGCCTAACGTGCGCAAAAACTTAATCTGTAAACATTAATTTGTTGTAAGTGAAACCTTTAGTGAACGTAGATAACCGGATGTGCTTATAAGTAAGAAAAAAAATTAAAAGACATTTCTTGTCATTGTTAGTCAATTTTTGAACTAAGTTTAAATATTTCTTAATAATCCAATGTAATTATCTGTTATTTTTTTTATGAATTAGTTGTCAATTTTTAAATATCTGTATTTTAGTTTTTTTTGTTTCATGACGGTGTTTTTTTTATATATAGTTGCGTTTACAAAAAAGTTACTTATTTTGCCTTTTTAAATAACCATTTAATTAATCCTGTTAGCGTTCGGTTAGTGGTAAATGGTTGAATGAATCAAGTGACATATAAAAATTATTTTAAATAACCCCAATATTTATCCATGAAAACTATATTTGTATAAATATTATGGTTATTCATTTTTTAAGGCTAATTTATGTACAAAGTAAATGATTGGTTAATCCACTTAGACCACCCGTTAGTGACTGATTTACTCAAAAATGAAGAAAAGCGCATCGGCTATCACGATCATCTTGTGATTCTAATGTTGTGTGAAAACGCTGGAAAAATTAATACTAAAGAAGATTTGTTGAAAAGAGCTTGGCCAGGAAAACATGTCTCTGAAGGCTCACTGACACAATCGATCAGCGCGATACGTACTTTGCTTGAGGATAATGGGAAGCAACAAAAGTATCTAAAAACGGTCGCTAAGGTTGGTTATAAACTCGAAAGTGAGGCGGTGTTGTGGCTAGAAGACGATGATGATAAATCAGATAACCAAGACAACTTATTAGCTGGAGACCCAAGTTGTAAGACTGAGAGCTTTGAAGAGAGTTCCGAAAAAAACACACGATTCACATTCGGACGTAATCAAATCTATATTGTTCTAGGCTGCTTATTCATAGCGATTGCGGCATTGTTTCCGTTGGTGTTCACTGCAAAAGCCCCTAAGTTAACGAGCTGGCTTCCACTGACTAAAATGTTTTCTAGCGAAGCTTTAACTGTCTATTGTGATAATGAAGAAGAGGCCAAATTGGTTGCAAAAGGCGTTAAGCTTTTGGTTTCTCAAGAAGTTAAACAAGGTAGGTTAAGCCGATTGATCCTTGCTCATTCTCAAGAAAGTTTATCTATTGTAATACTCAAGCCACTGGCACCGCCTGTCAATTTAGTGGTTTTGTTTGAATCTCCTCAATCAACGGATGATCTGGTTGGTATGGTTAAAGCGGAGCTTAGTCGCTATGTTCACTAAAAATAAAAGTGTTTACTTTCTTCTGTGTTGTCTTTGTTTAATGCTGGTTTCCATTGCATATAGTCTACGTTCGAAAAATAATGTTTTGGTCAACTCTACGACCCTTTATATGACAATAGATGGTGACTATATGGCCACGGAGCACATGGACGTCGTGATCAGTGATGAAAATTTTGAGGCGGTTACGATTATAAAAGAAGCTGGACTCAATAACACCTTAGATATTTACACAAAAGGAAAATTTATTCGCAAGAGTAATGGGCTATTTAATGTAAGCTTGCGTGAAGAACGCGTTGATCATGGAGACATTGATTTTGAACATGATGACGACATGCTCGTTTATGATAAATATATTGAAGCGCGAAAAAAGCTATCGTTTTTTAAATCGGTTCAAGTTGTTGAAGAGTTGCCGAACCAATATATGATTATCATTTCAAATAGTCCTGTAAAGAAAATGGTTGCTGTAAAAGTTGAGGATTTACCAATTGAAGGTTTTTATGATGACTATTAATATTTTAACTATGGTTTGATATTTTTTTTAGGTCTATTTCATTATTATCAATTGTGTCATTATGGGAGGATGCATCTCAGTTTAATAGGAGATGCACTAACCATGACTAAATATTTAATATCAGTCTTGCTCATACTGATCAGTCTTAATTCGCTAGCTGAGGAGATCAGCTCACCCCCCAAGATAATGAATTATAACGTTTATATGCTGGATCATCGTCTCGGCGTTTTCGTTGGTGGGACTAATCCAAATAAACGAGCACAGTTATTGGCGAACTCTTCGGTTTTTGATGATACCGATGTGGTTATATTTAACGAAGTGTTCGACAACCAAGCGAGCCAAATACTTATCGATGCACTAGCTCAGAAGTTTGGATATCTAACTCCTGTCTTGGGCCGTACAAAAAATGGTTGGGATCACACTGAAGGTTGGCGATCGACATCTCTTGATGATGGCGGCGTGATTGTATTCAGTAAATATCCGATTGAGTATAAGTCACAAGTGATCTTCAGAGATGGGTGTGGTGCAGACTGGGCATCTCAAAAAGGTTTTATACATACCGTCATTAATAAAGGTGGAGAGAGATACAATATTATCGGCACTCATGTTCAAGCTGACGATGATACCTGTAACACTCCTCCTTCTGTGGTTAGACAAGACCAGTTCGCACAAATAGAGAACTATATTTTTGGGGCAAACCGTTCAGCTGACGAAATGTTTTTTATTGCTGGTGACCTAAATGTAGCAAAGGATTCACAAGAGTTTTCCTCAATGCTCGAGACCTTAAATGTATCAGCGCCGACTAACTATGCAGGTGCACCTTACTCATGGGACCCTGCTGTCAATGGTTTAGCTTACGCAAACTACCCAGACTTAAAAGGGCAATTACTAGACTATGTTCTTGTTGAGCGTAGTCACAAGCAACCCAAGAATTGGCATAACCAAGTGTTAGATATCGCATCGGATAGAGTGGCTTTACCTGGCACACAGGAGCCGTATTACTTTTATGAGTATTCAGACCATTTCCCTGTCGCTGCGTTTGAGTATGCAGATGAAAGCACGCCAATTCATAGTGTGCGTCCAATCAATAAGCCATATAACTCAATCAGGTTAAAGCATCGATCGACTGGAGAATATGTTTACGCGGATCCAAATGTGCCTAATGGCTGGCTTACCTACGGTCGCGATGGAGAGCAATCCAACGCTAAGTTTAAGTTAGATAACTGGCATCCATATAATGGTACTTGTATTCACGACAATGACTATGTTCAGATCTCAAGGAAAGATGATTATAAAGATTACTACTGGACCTATAGTAGTAATACGTATTATACCGAAGATCACGACTCTTCTGACTTCATGAAGATCAGCCGCCCAACAGAATCCGAAAGCTGCATCCAGAATGGTGATGTCGTATATATTTATGATCATGCGCATCATTTGTGGACATCAGCGGACAAATATCTTGAGCCTATAAATACGTACATCAAAGCGACTAAGGAGCTGCCAGTTAGCGAAAATGGGCTGTTCATTATTGAGATGGATAACTTTGAATTCTCTGACTGGGAATTGAGTCTAACTTATAAATGAACATATTCTAAATGTTGATTTTTCTTGAAATTACTTGATTTTCAGTACTACTTGACTCATTTGGTTTATTGTAAATAGTGAAACATTAGAGTGTGTTTGGTGATAGTAAGCGGTGAGGTTGATTAGCCATCAATGCAGCCCAGAGGTCACCATCGTTAAATAAAAAGCCACTTTAGTGTGGCTTTTTACATTATAAAAAAATAATTCTCTCAATTATCGGTTGGTTAGTGATTGGCTAACCGAATTTTTGAAATTTGGTTTTTATAAGTACCTTAATTATAAAAACTAGTTGGTATGGTTTTTGGCTTTGGTAAGATGTTGAATTATGAACTTTGATGGATACTTTGAAAAAATACAAATTCAAATAGAGAAGGTAGATTCACTTGAAGACCTACTAATATGGCGGAAGAGAATTAACATAGGACATTCAGGCCTCTCGTATCGTGTAGAACAAGGTCGGCTTATTTCCCATTGTTATCGGAGGTTTAAGGACGAAGAATCTAAAATGAACGGTCTTAACTTCTCCTGCGATATATAAAATGTTCAATTTGGTATTTTCAGGTATATTCAACGATAAATAGATTTTTTTATTACAACTTTATTGTGAATATATTTTTTTTACTCGCTAATTTTAAAAGGCATCGATATTGGTGCAAATGCAGTTAAAAGGAACGAGTGATGAAATTAAAACACTTCAGTTTAAGCTTGATAACAGTCTCTATGTTATCTGGCTATGTTAATGCATCTCCTATCCCTGGGATTGATGAGGCCTACTTCAAAGGGCAGGGCGGGATCGCACTTTGTTAACAGATATGATCTAATAGCTCCAAACCCATAT
>NZ_JBGONY010000004.1:0-178469 GCF_041439375.1 Vibrio crassostreae
TATTCATCAACGAGTGCCCACACAGATTGATAGGTTTAAATTGTTAAAGAGCTTCACTTGTTGAGCGTTCCTTTTAGTAAGGAGCCTCTCTAAGTGGACGGCCATTCTAGCGAATTGGGTTTCAGTGTCAAACACTTTTTCCAGCTAATTTTTCAAAGCATCTTAAATGCTTATCACCGTCTTGTTACTCAGTTCAAACCGCTTGGTTATCCTTGGCAACGGAGGCGCATTATAGAGAAAATAATCCTTTGCACAAGACCGAAAACAAAAAAAAACCGCCACCGGCGACCGTTCGAACACTATTCACACAAAGCGCTCAAAATAGGTACGATTAAGCCTCAATTTCGGCCAATCGTACCTACCGTTCTTGCTTTAACTATTGGTGAGCAATAATGCGATCGTTGTTTACTAATAGCTGTACTTTCTTATCTGGATTAATTTTTCCTGCCAATATCGCTTTCGCTAACGGGTTCTCAACACTTTGTTGAATAGCTCTTTTCAAAGGTCGCGCGCCATATACAGGATCAAAACCAACTTGAGAAATCAACTTCAGTGCTTTATCCGAGACTTCAAGCTCATAACCATTGTCTTCCATTCTCTTCTTAAGGTGATCAAGCTGAATAGAGGCTATCGATTGAATGTGCTCTTGACCTAATGGGTGGAATACAACGCTTTCATCAACTCGGTTCAGAAACTCAGGACGGAAATGCTTACCTACCACTTCCATCACCTCATTCTTTATTCCTTGGTAATCGAGAGTCTTGAAGTTCTCTTGAATTCTCGATGAGCCAAGGTTAGATGTCATGATCACAACTGTATTTCTAAAATCGACCGTACGACCTTGTCCATCAGTTAAGCGCCCATCATCAAGAACCTGCAATAATATATTGAAAACATCAGGATGCGCTTTCTCTACTTCATCTAACAAAATCACAGAGTAAGGCTTGCGACGTACAGCTTCTGTTAAGTAGCCACCTTCTTCATATCCAACGTAACCCGGAGGAGCACCAACCAAACGAGCAACAGAGTGTTTCTCCATAAACTCAGACATATCGATTCGCACCATCGCATCATCACTATCAAACATGAAGTTCGCGAGTGTTTTACACAGCTCGGTTTTACCAACGCCAGTTGGGCCAAGGAATAAAAAAGAGCCAATCGGCTTATTCGGATCAGATAAACCAGCACGGCTACGACGAATCGCATTCGATACCACTTCTACTGCTTCCGCTTGGCCAATAACTCGCTTATGTAGAACACCTTCCATTTTAAGGAGCTTCTCTTTCTCAGCCTCTAACATTTTAGAAACAGGGATGCCAGTTTGCTTCGATAGCACGTCTGCAATTTCTGCGTCGGTGACCTTATTACGCAACAGCGTCATTTCTTGCATTTCAGCTTGAGTCGCAAGATCTAACTGCTTCTCTAACTCCGGGATTCGACCGTATTGCAATTCAGACATTCGATTAAGATCACCAGCACGTCTCGCAAAATCCATATCCATTCGAGCTTGCTCTAGCTCTGATTTAATATGTTGCGTGCCAGAAAGCGCGGCCTTCTCTGCATTCCACACTTCTTCAAGCTCTGCAAAATCGCGTTCTTTGTCAGAAAGCTCTTCTTGTAATGTTCGAAGACGCTTTTCACTGGCTTCGTCATTTTCATTAGTAAGAGCTTGCTGCTCGATCTTCAATTGAATGATCTTGCGTTCGAGCTTATCTAGAGACTCAGGTTTCGAGTCGATCTGCATACGAATACTCGAAGCCGCCTCATCAATCAGATCAATCGCCTTATCTGGCAGTTGACGATCAGAAACGTATCGGTGAGATAACGTTGCTGCCGCAACAATCGCTGGGTCGGTAATTTCTACGTGATGATGAAGTTCATAGCGCTCTTTCAAACCACGGAGAATCGCAACCGTGTCTTCCACGGTTGGCTCATCGACGATCACTTTTTGGAATCGACGCTCTAGCGCAGGATCTTTCTCTATATACTGGCGATATTCATCGAGCGTTGTTGCGCCTACACAATGAAGTTCACCACGAGCCAATGCTGGTTTCAGCATATTCCCGGCATCCATAGAGCCTTCGCCTTTGCCCGCACCGACCATGGTGTGAATTTCATCGATGAAGAGAATAATATTGCCCTCTTCTTTCGATAATTCGTTAAGAACCGATTTTAAACGTTCTTCAAATTCACCACGATATTTAGCACCGGCAATCAAAGAGCCCATATCTAATGAAAGTACACGTCGGCCTCTCAAACCTTCAGGTACTTCATTATTGATAATACGCTGCGCTAAACCTTCGACAATTGCTGTTTTACCGACACCTGGTTCACCAATAATGACAGGGTTGTTCTTAGTACGGCGTTGAAGTACTTGGATAGTGCGACGGATTTCGTCGTCTCGGCCAATTACCGGATCTAGCTTGCCTTGCTCTGCTCTTTCGGTCAGATCAATAGTGAACTTCTCTAGTGCTTGACGTCTGTCTTCCGCATTCGGGTCATCGACCTTCTGGCCACCGCGAACTTGTTCAATAGCTTGAGATAATTTTTGCTCGGTAAGACCTAGCTCTTTAAGTAGACTTCCTAAAGGGCCTTTATCTTCAATTGCGGCAAGTAGGAATACTTCTGAAGATATGTAACTGTCTTGACGCTTTTGCGCGACCTTATCACATAGGTTGAACAGCGTTCCCATTGCATTCGATAATTGAACGTCACCACCGATGCCACTTACTTTAGGGACTCGGTCTAATATTTCGCTCAATTTAGAGCGCAATTGAACCACATCAATATTCAGCATGGTGAGCAATGGACGAATTGCACTACCATCTTGATTAAGCAAAGACACCATTAGGTGCACAGGTTCTATATATTGGTGATCACGACCTAATGCGAGCGACTGAGCATCAGATATCGCAATTTGGAATTTACTAGTGAATCGATCGAGACGCATGCCAACCTTCCTACTCTTAGATATGTTTATCTTATGATTAGAAGATGGATACGGTAACGCGGATTTTCAAGGGATAAGAATGAAGAATAGAGCTTATATAAAAATATAAATGAGCTGGATGACTGGTTGCACTAGCTAAAGGTTACTCTAACCAAATAAAGGTAGCTTGGCGTCCAGTAATACCATCACGACGATAAGAATAGAACAAATCAGGATCTGCAAAGGTACAGAGATTTGAATCCATCACTTCCGACACACCCACTTTTTCAAGTCGTTGTGTAGCAAGTTGAGACATATTCGCTAGCCATTTGCCCGGTTCAGCTTTGGCTGCAAATGCGAGCTTAGCTTGAAGGTCAAAACGAACAAAAGCTTCCAACACATCATCACCTACTTCAAAGACTTGTTTGCCTATTGCAGGACCAAGCCAAGCAATAATCTTATTCTCTGAATCTAGGTTTGAAAACTTTGCGACTGCATTTTCAAGAATTCCACCAGCAAGGCCACGCCAACCAGCATGAACAGCCGCAACTTGAGTGCCTTTGGTATCAGTAAGAATGACAGGTAAGCAATCAGCTGTCATCGCAGAACAGACAACACCTTTAGCCGTGGTAAATGCACCGTCAGCATCAAGAACACTCGCCATAGGTTCTAAAACCGTAATGACATCTGTTGAATGAGTTTGATTTAGCCATACCGGAGCTGCGGTCATATTAGCTTGCTGCTTAAGCCAGGTTCTATTGTTTTCAACAAGCGAAGCATCATCCCCAACATGCGTACCTAAGTTTAATCCTTGATACTCGTCAGTAGAAAAGCCACCTACACGTGTCGACGCAAATGCCTTCACGTTGTTAGGTGCATTCCAGTTAGGGATGATCAACGACATATTAAATGTCTTCTTCTTTATTTTCGCGAGCATCAACACGTAACGCTTCAGCCATCACAACCATGTCATTTGGCACAGGAGCGTGGAACTCAACTTCTTCACCTGTAATTGGGTGAACAAATTTAAGCATAACGGCGTGTAGCGCTTGGCGATCAAAAGAACGAATCATGGTCGTTAGTTCTTCAGATGCACCTTTTGGAATACGAGCACGGCCACCGTATGCAACATCACCTAACAGCGGGTGCTGAAGGTATGACATGTGAACACGGATTTGGTGAGTACGACCCGTTTCGAGGCGCAGACGAATACGAGTATGCTCACGGAAGTGTTCAGCAACACGGTAGTGAGTTACCGCCGGCTTACCCAGTTCATTTACGTCCATTAATGTACGCTTAGTTGCATGGCGGCTAATGCCTTTTTCTACCACACCACCAGCGGTCATTTTGCCAATTGCAATTGCTTCATATTCACGAGTAATACGACGCTTAGCAAGAGCACGCACAAGACGAGTTTGAGCTGGAACCGTTTTAGCCACAACCATAAGGCCGGTTGTGTCTTTATCAAGACGGTGCACAATACCTGCACGAGGCACTTCTGCAATCTGTGGGTAATGGAAAAGCAATGCGTTTAATATGGTTCCATCCGGTGTGCCTGCTCCTGGGTGTACAACCAGATCGCGAGGCTTATTGATAACCAATAAGTCATCATCTTCGTAGACAATGTCTAGAGGAATATCTTGTGCTTCCCAGCGCTCTTCATCTGCAAGTTCAGCTTGCAAGATGATCTCCTCACCGCCCAAAACCTTAACGCGCGGCTTAGTTATAACTTCGCCATCCACTTGGATTTTGCCGTCAAGAAGCCACTCTTTAATACGAGAGCGAGAAAAATCGGTAAATAGTTCAGCGACAGCTTGGTCTAAACGTTGACCTAACTGGCTGCTTTTTACTGTGTCTGTTAATGTGATCTGCTGAGCCATATCGAACTTTTTTAAAAACCGTGAGACTAATACCCATTAGTATGGATAAAATAGAATAATTGCATCATTGTATCTGTTACTGGTTAGAAAGTAACGGAAGCTTACGAAATATTTAATTCAAGGAATCGACGCCTGACATGAAACACCTTACTTTATCGGGTCTATTAGCCGTATCACTCTTGGTTGGTTGTTCAAGTAGTGAAGAGATAGTGCCAGATGTACCACCATCGGTTCTCTACTCTGACGCGCAAGAATCACTGCAGAGCGGTAGCTGGCTTTCAGCAATAGAAAAGCTAGAAGCCCTAGACTCACGTTACCCATTCGGCGCCTATTCTGAGCAAGTACAGCTCGATCTGATTTACGCTTACTACAAAAATGATGACTTGGCACTTGGCCTCGCTACCATTTCACGATTCCTACGTTTGAACCCTACTCACGAGAAACAAGATTGGGTTCTTTACATGCGTGGCTTAACGCACATGGCGCAAGACCGAAACTTCATGCACGATATTTTTAATATCGACCGTAGCGACCGAGACCCAGAGCCGGTGAAACTCGCTTTTGCTGACTTCAAGCGACTACTCGAACGGTTCCCTAGCAGCCCTTACGCTGAAGATGCACAAAAACGCATGTTCGCACTTAAGAATCGCCTAGCCGACTATGATTTAGCAACTGCGGATTTCTACCTACGCCGCGAAGCTTGGATTGCTGCGATCAACAGAACGCAAGAGCTGCAAAAGACTTACCCAGATACCATCGCTGCTCGTAAATCTCTAGAAATTCAGCTAGAAGCTTATAAACAACTAGGCCTAGATGACGCTGTGTTAAGAACAGAAAAGTTGATTGAGTTAAACCCACTACCTTAATCTACTTCTTACATCTCAATCCCAAAAGCGCGCTAATTTACTAGCGCGTTTTTTTATCTACATATCGCAAACTTGATGAATCGCATATTACACGGTATCTTCAAAAGATAACTTTTAACAAAACATCAACATGGAGTGTGGATGTGAGTAGGTTGTTATTATTTATCTGGGTATCGCTATTTAGCCAATTATCCTACGCATTAGAACTGTCCCCATTAAGCAATAAGCCTTACATGGGCGACTTAGATGTGCTCAAAGCCAAAGGAACGGTTAGAGTGCTAGTTTCTGCCGATCTTGGTTTCTATTACATCGAGGATGGTAAGCCAAAAGGCATCGTGGCAGAAATGCTCTACCACTTTGAAAAAAGCCTTCGTAAGAAACACCCCTACCTCAATGTTCAAATCATCCCCGTACAACGAGATGATCTACTTCCCTCTTTAGAATCTGGCTATGGAGATGTCGCTGTTGCTAACCTGACGATCACCGACAAGCGCTTACAAATCATCGATTTTTCCAATCCAATGATTAAAGATGGGAAAGAATTGATTATCACCGGCAAGAACTCAGAGCCGATCACCGAGATCAAGCAATTGAGCGGCAAAGAGGTATGGATCCGTGCAAGCTCGAGTTACTTCGAGAGTGTACAAAGAGTCAATAAAGAGCTTAACGAATTAGGTTTACCACCACTGCATGTCCACTTCATTGAAGAATCACTGCAAGACTACGAGCTGATAGAGCTAGTCAACCAAGGTTATATTCAGGGCACAATTCTGGACAGCCATAAAGCAAAGCTGTGGACCGACGTAATGGAAAACATTCAAGTGCATCATGATTTGCCTTTACGTGAAAATGGCCAAATAGCATGGGCATTGAGAAAAAACAGCCCTCAGTTAAAGAAAGAAATAAACAAATACGTCAAGACTGCACGAACAGGCACCCTACTTGGAAATGTTATCTATCAGAAATACATCGACAACACTCGCTGGTTAGGTAGAGCTCTCAACCCAAATAAAATAGACCGAGTGGCTAAGCTGTCAGGTGTCTTTGAAAAGTATTCGAGTAAATACGAATTTGACCCTTTGATGATGTCTGCACAAGGTTTCCAAGAATCTGGATTGGATCAAAGCAGAGTTTCTCATCGTGGCGCTATTGGTGTGATGCAGGTACTGCCAAGTACCGCTAAAGACAAAAACGTCAACATTAAAAACATACATAAGGTGGATAACAATATCCATGCGGGTGTGAAATACATGCGCTTCATTAAGGACAGATATTTTGACGACCCTGCCATTACGCCAGACAACCAAATCTACTTCACTTTGGCTTCTTACAATGCAGGTCCAGCTAAGATCAGAAAGATGAGGCGCATTGCCAAGCAGAAAGGTTACAACCCAAACATCTGGTTTAAAAACGTAGAGATCATCACTCGCAAATACGTGAGTAAAGAACCGGTAACCTATGTCGCCAACATCAACCGTTATTTTGTAATCTATAAGCAGTTACAAGCTATCAATGCCATCCGAGAGGACGGTACAGCGAGATTACTAAAAACCAACGATTAGTTTGTCTTCAATCCCAAAAGCCTGAGGAACAAAGGCACTAGGGGAAGATAAAAACACAAAAGCCGCATAAGAAAACTTATGCGGCTTTTGCTTATCAAATTCAGAGAAAGCTTACATAGCGAACTATATCACGAGAGCTACATCACAAAACACTATTGAGTGAATTTTCATCAAGTACTTTCAATAAGCTGTAGGACGCCCCTAAAAACTGGTTTAATTTTTAGCGAAGCCTTGTCTCCAAGTTATCGTTTTCCATAAGGATAACAAGCATTTTCCGCCAAAAAGATACTAAGATTTGCGTGAGATCACATTTGATTTTAATGCTCACTCCACCCAACAAAAACAAGATCCAGATCACATTCTTTATTCCTGAAAGTCGTAATCTGAAGTTAACCCATGAGGGATACAACAGAGGAAAACTTCTATGAAAATGAGCATCACTGGTAAAAACATCGACATTACCTCTGCAATCCGTGATCACATAGAAAGCAAATTTAAAAAGCTGGATAAATGGCAAGTAGACATCATTGGCTGCCAAGCGAGCTTTAGCGAAGAACCAAATAAGAAGAAAAAATTTGAAGCAGTACTAACCGTACCAAAAGGCCAACTTGTTGCTTCATCAATCCATGACGATCTCTACGTTGCTATCAACGAAGTAGAACAAAAACTAGAGCGTCAACTCAACAAGCTACGCCACAAACCAGAAGCGCGCCGCGCTGAAAAGCCTGAAATCGAAGAGCTAGAAGCTGAAGTAGAATAAGGAAAGATAACAGATTAAAAAATAGCGCCTCAGGGCGCTATTTTTTTGCTTGACGCTCGTAGCTCGCTTGCTTATTGTGTTTAAACATTCATAAAACAATCACTTTTTATGCAAACTCAATCTTTGTTTATTTTTGACTTCTTTTTTCTTCCGTAAATCGGAGGCTAAGTCGTTTTAGAAAAACAAGTCAAAAACGAACAAGAAGCCTCCCACACTAGGGAGGCTTTTTTATAAGGACACATTTATGACTGACCGCTCAATTTCACTGGATGATATCCGCCTTCGTCTTAATGATTTAGATGACGAACTACTGAAGCTACTTTCAGAACGTCGCAAGCTAAGCATCGAAGTTGCTAAAAGCAAGGTAGAAACATCAAAGCCAGTTCGTGATGCAGTAAGAGAACAACAACTGTTGGTTAAACTGATTAACAACGGTAAAGATAAATACGAATTGGATGCTCAGTACATTACCAAGCTGTTTCACACTATCATTGAAGA
Organism: Vibrio crassostreae; assembly: GCF_041439375.1. Taxonomy (GTDB): domain Bacteria; phylum Pseudomonadota; class Gammaproteobacteria; order Enterobacterales; family Vibrionaceae; genus Vibrio; species Vibrio crassostreae_D. The sequence continues at coordinate 8,496 of NZ_JBGONY010000004.1, forward strand.
TTCAGTCCTACTACAACAGTCATACCTACAAAACCTCGCGAATCCGCAAAGCCGTAAACCATTGGCTCGCGTTGCATTCTTAGGTTCTAAAGGGTCCTACTCTCATCTTGCGAGCCGTGAATATTTCAGCCGTAAGAATATGGAATTGATTGAATTAAACTGCAACCACTTCAAAGAAGTAGCGTCGACGGTAGAGTCGGGCCACGCTGATTACGGTGTGTTACCTATTGAGAACACCAGCTCAGGTTCGATTAACGAAGTGTATGACCTACTTCAACACACCACGCTTTATATCGTTGGTGAGCTATCTCAGCCGATTGAACACTGCCTAGTGGCGAAAAACGATATTCGTTTAGAAGACATCAAAACGCTCTATTCCCACCCACAACCTCATCAGCAATGCAGTGAGTTCTTGAGCCGCCTTAAGGGTGTCAGCCTTGAGTCTTGCGCAAGCACGGCTGATGCAATGAAAAAGGTTAAAGAGCTAGATGGAAATGACGTAGCAGCTATTGGTAACGCATCGAGCGGTAAGCTTTATGGGCTTCAGCCAATCCAAGGCAACATTGCAAACCAAACAGAGAACCACACGCGTTTCATCGTTGTAGCACGTAAACCGGTTGAAGTATCGACTCAAATTCCAGCAAAAACGACACTGATTATGTCGACATCTCAAGAGGCGGGTTCTTTGGTAGAGACACTACTGATCCTGCAACGCTTGGGCATCAACATGACCAAGCTGGAATCTCGCCCAATAATGGGTAACCCTTGGGAAGAGATGTTCTATGTCGATTTAGAAGCACACCTGGATTCAGATAATATGCAGCAAGCGATAACGGAACTAACAGCTATTACTCGCCATTTAAAAGTCCTTGGTTGCTACCCAAGTGAAAACATCAAAGCGACTCAAGTTAAGTTGTCATAGCTGAGAGTGAGTATCAGCTTCTAGCCAACATAAGTATTTGGCCTACAGTAGGCCAAATACTTAAATCACCATCTAGTCGAGTACTATTCGAGCTAAGAACACTTCCCCTAGCATGCCTGCAACACAATTCACTTGTTTCGTAAATTCTGCACGATTATCTCCCTCCACCACTTACGCCTATCTAATAAAAAACCATTAGTGGCTTTTTTATCAATAAAGACAAAACCTTACCGCCTTCACAGGAAATCATCGAACTGCGTGTAATTAATAGCGAGTAAGCATTAAGTAACATAAACTTACGCGCTTAAATTATAAATAGTGTTGTCATTAACTATGAAGCTAAGTACTAAAATCTTGCTGCTGATAACTCCTGTGATACTGTTCAGTACCGCTGCTTCTAGCTATATTATTTATTCGACGCAGAAAAGCAGTTTCATCAAACGCGAAGACAACGCACTTCAGCTCAACATGGAAAAGTTAGCTGGGTACTTTCGACAGTCTCGCTCATTCCTCAATAGCTACTCTTACACCTTGACCCAAAGTGATATGGTAAAGCGTTACTTTCTCACTGAACAAAACCTATCTCGCGATCTTGAACTGGTAAGTAATCTTCAAGAAGCCATACATTTTCTGCAAGATGATGATGAAAGTTATACTGGTTTAGCACTTTTAAATGGTGAACGAAAATTGCGCTATTATGCGGATAATAGCAACGATTCACGCTCTCAGATTGACAAGAAAATATTAGAATATGTTGACCAGTACTATCGAGATACCCAAGCAATCTCAGGTACCAAATATATTCAAAACTCTCAAGGCGAAGGGATGTTGGTTCATTATGAGAAGGTAGACAGAAAAGCGACTTTCCCAACCGAAAATAATCAACTAAACGATGCGTTCTTTGTGGTTGTGTCAGTCTCTCTCGACAAGTTTAATACTTTGAGAAAACAGATAGAATTCGACTATCAAACAAGCTTATTTTTCACCTCGGTAGCGGTTTCTCTAGAAAATGATGTCACCCACTCAGTCAAACTTGCGCCAGAACTGTATGCCACGGTAGACCCAGCTCAGTTCCTATTAGAAAACAAACTCGACTCTATTTGGAACAAGCTGAGTGTCTCATTTGTACTATCTGCGTTTGTTACTGTCGCTCTGCTACTCATGCTTTTGTCTCGCAGCGTGATAACTCCGATAACGCGACTCGATCGACAATTACAGCAAGTAGAAAAAAAACAACGTAAGAACATTGAACGCTTGGGCACTCGTGATGAGCTTGGCCGTCTATCACAGCGTTTTTATGACATGTACCAAGAACTAGATAACACCTACCAACAAACCAAGCTTTTGGCCGAGAATGATCAGTTAACCCAAATCGCCAATAGGCATCAATTTCAAACCTTCGTTCAGCAATCATTGCCCAAGCCTAGCTCGAATACCGAAACCTGGGTTCTCTACTTTGACCTAGATAACTTCAAGTTTGTGAACGACAAATATGGACATCAAATCGGCGACTCCATTCTGGTCAGTTTTGCTCAGCGTATTTCCGATATTTGTAACCACTATAAAACAGAATTTGACGCTCATTGTATGCCAGCCCGACTTTCTGGAGACGAGTTCGTTGTGTACATTAACGCCCCTACTCGCCAAGGGAATATCGCGCATAGATTCTCTGAGAGCTTACTGACGCCACTACAAAAAGGTTTTATCACAGAATCAGGGAGCTTTCCGATCACGGTCAGTATTGGTATTGCGACCTACCCCAACGATGGCCACTCCATCGAAAAGCTACTGTCGAACGCTGATACCGCGATGTATCAAGCCAAACGCGCAGGTAAAAACCAATTTGCTGACTATTCACGAGATTTAGACAAAGCGATTCAACGCCAAGCAAACATTGAACGCGCACTCAGAGACAAGAACTTTGATGATGAATTTAGACTCGTTTATATGCCGTACATGGATTCAACAGGAACCCATGTTATTGGTGTTGAGGTGTTATTACGTTGGAATTCGGAGCAACTAGGCTTGGTTCCACCTGATGAATTCATTCCAATTGCCGAGCAAACAGGATTATTCGATCAGGTTGATCAGTGGGTCATTCAGAATGCATTTGCTTCTTTTCATCGACTTCAAGCCCAATTTGATCACTCAATTCAGTTATCGATTAACTTATCTTCTGCTGGGATTGAAACGACTGATCTTGCTGACTTCATCAAAGAGCACGCCGATTTAAATCGAATTCCGCCAAGTTTGATTGATTTTGAAATTACCGAAACCTTTTACTCTAACTCTGAAGGTTTTCCGCTGCTTAACGAACTGTCATGCATGGGTTATCGACTGGCGATTGATGACTTTGGTTCCGGTTACACCTCTATCACTCAACTGGTGCAGTATCCAACTCAGAAAATTAAATTGGATAAAGCGTTTTTGGATACCTTAATTGAGACAGATAACCAGAACATCGTAAAACCAGTTATCGGGTTGTGTCATGCTCAGGGGAAAAAGGTCACCGCCGAAGGGATTGAAACTCAAGACATGCACCAGTGGTTACAGGATGCACAGTACGATATGCTGCAAGGCTATTACTTTGGTAAACCCATGCCATTAGAAGAGTTGAGTGACTGGTACCGACAACATCAACTCAATCTAATCGACAACAAAAAGAATCCGACACATGAAATCTGTAATCATCGCATCGCTGAACCCAGCTAAAATTAACGCCGTTAAAAGTGCGTTCTTATCTGCTTTTCCTGATACTGAATTTGATTTCAAAGGCATCAGCGTCCCTAGTGGTGTCGCCGATCAACCGATGAGCAATGATGAAACCTATCAAGGTGCCGTGAATCGTGTTCACAACGCAACTCAAGCTCAGCCTGATGCAGACTTCTATGTTGGTCTAGAAGCGGGAATAGAAACAAACGTCACCTTTGCTTGGATGGTGATCGAAGCGAATGGTCAACGTGGCGAGTCTCGTTCAGCAAGCCTGATGTTGCCACCAGCCGTGCTTGAGAAGTTAAAGCATGCAAACGAGTTAGGGGATGTGATGGATGAAGTGTTTGGTACCGATAACATCAAACAGAAAGGTGGCGCCATTGGCTTACTAACACATAACCAACTGTCACGCAGTTCGGTCTATCATCAAGCTTTAATTTTAGCACTGATCCCATTTGTGAATCCTGAGCACTTTCCTATTTAGTGCTTCGTTAAACTTAGAAAGGTTCTGAAAACAATCTTCAGAAATAAAAAACGCTAACATTCAGTTAGCGCTTTTTATCGAATTCGTATTCGCACTATCTAGTGATAGCCTAATTCCGTTATTACTTTAGCAATAGATCGGCGATCACGGCTTTCTCTTGTTCAGACTTGGCCTTTAGCTCATTTGAGCCTCTGGTTATCGTTGCCACGCCTACTCCCAGCATTTGACTTACTTGCCGTTGAGACATATCGCCTTTCATCAACTCACAAAAAATATTAATTCGAGCAACCAAAGCATCTCGCTCGTCAGGTGTCATCATCATGGTCAACAACAATTCATGCTGATCTTTTTCGACAGCCGTCTTTACCAAGTCCATCAGTTGTTGCCAATTATCATATTCAGGTTGTGATGCCATATCTCTACACTTACTTTTAAATTCTGACTTTAAAGAGTCGCTTAACGATTGAAAGCGTTTAACACTTTATACCGAAACACTTGATGCGATCCAATGTAAAAAGGCAGTAAGTGGAAATGGTTCGCACTCACTGCCTTTCATATTACTCAGCTTAGGACAAAATACCGAAGCCTTAGTATTTCATTTTTGCCTCATGGGGAGCTAAAAACGTTCCCTGCTCACCCAAGATATCTCGATAGTAGGTCTCAAACATCAAGATATTTTGAACGTAACCGCGAGTCTCTTTGAATGGGATCATTTCGATAAAAGCATACGCATCTAGCTTTTCATCACTGCGTGAACGCCACTGTTTGACACGACTAGGACCAGCATTATAAGCAGCAAACGCAAAGATACGGTTATTATCATATTGAGCCAATAAACCATCTAAATAGTGGCTACCAATCTCAATGTTCTTGCCGACATCATAAAGGTCATCGCTGCCCTGATATTTAATCTTATGTTTGTTAGCCGTATATTGCGCCGTCTTCGGCATGATTTGCATGATGCCTCGCGCGCCAACAGGAGAGCGAGCTTCTGAGTCCATCGCACTCTCTTGTCTTGCTAAAGACATCAAAGTAATTGGATCGAGATCGTGCTTCTCGGCGTAGAAATTAAACCACCACTTATGAGCAACAGGGAAACGTAGCGCAATGTTATCCCACATCTTCGCCGAGATGCTCGCTGTTACTGTAAAGTGATTCCAACGCTGCGTCGCGGCATGAGCCGCAAGCATCGCTTTTTGGTCTTTGTCTGCGTTGCTTAATAACCAACGCCATTCACTCTTCGCTGCCGCAATTTTATCTCGGTCAATCAACTCGCCAATACGCACCAAAGAGGTGGCGAATGGCTTGACTGTTTCAGCATTGTATTTAAGTGTCGATGTTGAGTATTGAACAGGCTTACCTAACTGCTTAGCCGCAGCCACACTGTAGAAATTACGCTGACCCAAGATATCTGATAGTCGCTTATTGCCTTTGTCAGTATCGCCCGTCGCGATTTCAGCTCTGCCCTGCCAATATTGCCAACGAAGCGAAGCCTGATGTTTATCATCCAAGCGCGCTATCCACTCTTTCAAGCCCGTCCAATCGGCATGCTGAATCGCTAAGCGAGCACGTCGTTCGAGCAGAACTTGCTTTGATGAACTCGCGAGCATTTTGTCTCGCCACACCATCAACTCTTCAGAGTCGGTGTTGATCAGACGAAACGTTAGATAATCGGCTAGCTCTTGAGATTTCTCTTTCGAAAATTTCTGAGCCTTGATGACATCATCAAACACCTCTTGAGCGCTGCTTGATGACTTCCTTGCTAACTTCTCGAAAGCAAACTCAGTTTGCGCTTGGTAGAATTCATTTGCTGGGTGCTTCTTAGCAAACGCGAGTACATTTTCAGGCTTGTTGTACAACGCCTTCATCTGCTTAGCTTGAGTAATTGACTCATCATGATCCAATTGCTTAATCAAATAGCTCATTAACTTACCGTTACGGCTCTCGAACGCTAACAGCATTCTATCCAGAATCAGCTCATCAGTTCTTAGCCCAGCTTGATCCCAGCTTTTAAATAAAGGGTCACAAGCGTCATCAACACCACTACCACTCAACCAAAGTTGTTTAGCTCCTTTAAAGGCAAGCTCTTGGTTACCTTGCTCGTAATGCGCTCGATAATAAATACATTGGTATTTTTCACCGACAGGCTCTTTGGTTTGAAACTCAAGGATCGTCTTCCACTGTTTTTGAGAAGCCAATGAGTCCAAATAAGGTGCGCGCATTCGATTGGAGAAAGGCAATGCCTTGTTCTCTTCAATGAAAGCATCGACCTCAGCAGGTGTGCGATCACCTAAGTCAATCAGAAAGGCCCGATAATCGGTGTAAGGTGTTAAAGGGTATGTTTGAATTTTGTTACGCAGCGCGGAGTAAGCTTTTAGATCACGGCTGTCTAAAACCTCTTGCGCTTTGTCATAAACGTCACGCTGCATTTCAAGCTCGGATGCATTGCTAGCCATAGCGACCGGAGCCAGTGAAACCGAAGACAAAATTGCCGATGCAGCCACAGCAATTTTCGTATTACCAATGCGGAAAAACATTCGCTCTTTCCTTAGTGCGTGTATGAATACGTGAAGTCTATTTACGCCCGACATCACATCAAATGTAAAGGATTTGAGTGTAAATATTATTAATATTTAACACTTCGCCTCAGAAGCCCATTAAATATAGTTTTAATGACCAATGTGACAATAATAGGTAAGGATTAGTTCAAGAGTGGCTTTTCTGCCCTAGGAGTAACATCTTTGAGGATATTGGTATAAAATAGCAGACAATTTTGAACAATAATTAGGATCGATCGGCAATGGCTGAATACGTATATACCATGTCTCGGGTGAGCAAAACTGTTCCACCTAAGCGTCAAATTCTTAAAGACATTTCTCTTAGCTTTTTTCCTGGCGCTAAAATCGGTGTTTTGGGTCTAAATGGTTCAGGTAAATCTACCCTACTACGTATCATGGCTGGTATTGATACTGATATTGATGGTGAAGCACGTGCACAACAAGGCCTTAAAGTAGGTTATCTACCACAAGAGCCTGTGCTAGACGAATCAAAAACTGTTCGTGAAATCGTAGAAGAAGCGGTTTCTGACGTTGCTGACGCACTTAAGCGTATTGATGCGGTTTACGCAGCTTACGCAGAACCAGATGCAGACTTCGATGCACTGGCAAAAGAGCAAGGCGAACTAGAAGCTCTGATTCAAGCAAAAGACGGTCACAACTTAGAGACTGCTCTAGAGCGTGCTGCTGATGCACTTCGTCTTCCTGAGTGGGATGCGAAAATTGAATTCCTATCAGGTGGTGAGCGTCGTCGTGTTGCTATCTGTCGTCTACTTCTTGAAAAGCCAGACATGCTGCTTCTTGATGAACCAACCAACCACTTGGATGCAGAATCAGTAGCATGGCTTGAGCACTTCCTTGTTGATTACAGTGGTACTGTTGTGGCGATTACCCACGACCGTTACTTCCTAGACAACGCAGCTGGCTGGATTCTAGAACTTGACCGTGGTGAAGGTATCCCATGGGAAGGTAACTACACGTCTTGGCTAGAGCAAAAAGACGAGCGTCTTAAGCAAGAAAAAGCGGGCGAAAGCGCACGTCAAAAGACAATCGAGAAAGAACTTGAATGGGTTCGTCAAAACCCTAAAGGCCGTCAAGCTAAGTCTAAAGCTCGTATGGCTCGTTTTGAAGAACTGACGACTGGCCAATACCAGAAGCGTAACGAAACTAACGAACTGTTCATCCCGCCAGGTGAGCGTCTAGGTGATAAAGTTCTTGAAGTGAACAACCTGACTAAATCGTTTGGTGATCGCGTTCTTATCGACGACCTATCGTTCAGCATGCCTAAGGGCGCTATCGTCGGTATCGTTGGTGCCAACGGTGCAGGTAAATCAACACTATTCAAGATGCTAAGCGGTGCAGAACAGCCAGATTCAGGTTCGGTTGTACTAGGTGAAACTGTTAAGCTTGCTTCTGTTGATCAGTTCCGTGACAGCATGGACGACACTAAGACAGTATTCCAAGAGATCTCTGAAGGCGCTGATATCATTAAGATCAACAACTTCGAAATCCCTGCGCGTGCTTACTGTTCTCGTTTCAACTTTAAAGGCAACGACCAACAGAAGATCATCGGTGAGCTTTCTGGTGGTGAGCGTAACCGTGTTCACTTAGCGAAACTGCTAAAAGCGGGCGGTAACGTACTGCTACTCGATGAGCCTACCAACGACCTTGACGTTGAAACGCTACGTGCTCTTGAAGAAGCACTGCTTGAATTCCCTGGCTGTGCAATGGTTATCTCGCATGACCGTTGGTTCCTTGACCGTATTGCGACCCATATCTTAGACTACCGTGATGAAGGTCAAGTTAACTTCTACGAAGGTAACTATACTGAGTACACTGAGTGGCTTAAGCAGACTCTAGGCGCACAAGCGGCAGAACCGCACCGTATCAAGTACAAGCGTATAGCTAAGTAAATAAGCTTGTATTTTGAACAAAGGCCGCGATAATAGCGGCCTTTGATATATCTGGCTTACGTGTAATGCATCGATATAGAGAGATTACTTATGGTTGAAAGACGTCAATTTTCACGAGTTATTTATCAAGTCCCTACTGAGATCTCACAAGGACAAGTAAATATATCAGGCTCAGTGCAAGACTTATCACTCCATGGTTTACTCATTCAATGCAATGAATCAAAACAACTTAGCCATGATGTCCCTGTTCAAGTGAGCTTTAAGCTCGAAAACAGTGATATCAATATTCAGTTAGAAGCAACGATAGTCTCTACCATCAATACCTCAATGCGTTTACGCATAGAGCATTTAGATATTGATAGTATCAGCCACCTTAAGCGACTTGTGGAGCTTAATGTTGGTGACGATGACCTGCTTTATAGAGAGATTGAACACCTTACCGACTTAGGTAGTAAGTGACATCTCCATTACCCTTTTTCTATTAGAAGCATTTAGTTAATACAGAACCATGTCTAAAAAACTATCCATTACTATTCCCTCCAGTCAGGGGGAACAGACGTTTTACTTCGGCCGTAAAGCCGTGCTCATTTGCACTACTGCCATTTTTTCAGTACCGCTATTGATTGGCGGAGCGGCGTACATGCACTTCGAGAGTAAACAAGAACTCGCACTGCAAGCGGGTGATGCCCAACAGTTGATTGAAACACTGATTGTTGAAAAAGAACAAACAGAATTTCTTTATGCTGAGCAAGTAGAAACCAACCATTCGCTATCGCAAACACTGACCGAGAAAGAAGGCACGATTCAGCTACTTGGTAAGCGTGTATTCGATGTGGAATCAGTACTGGGTCTTGCTGATGAAGATCTGCTTACCGATGATATTTCTTTAGAAGATCGCATTGATGCGGCTGCAGTCGATTCAGCAGTAAGAGCCACAATGTTCCGCTTGATTCCAAACGACAGTCCGATGGCTTATCAACGTATATCTTCTTCTTATGGTAGCCGCACTAACCCTATTTCAGGGAAACGCCATGTACATACTGGTATCGATCTAACGTGTAAGCGTGGTGAAGATATTGTCGCGCCCGCAGATGGAGTCATTGAAACGGTACGCCCAAGTAAAAAAGGCTTCGGCAACTTTATTACTATGCGTCACTCGTTTGGTTTCATGAGTTCTTATGCGCACCTACAGAAGTTCAAGGTACGTAGCGGTCAGTTTGTGAGTAAAGGCGATGTGATTGCGAGCTGTGGTAACTCAGGTAACTCAACCGGCCCACACTTACATTATGAAGTACGCTTCCTTGGTCGTTCATTGAACCCTCAATACTTGATGGATTGGACACCTGAGAACTTCAACTACGTATTCGAAAAAGAGAAAAAGGTTAAGTGGGGCCCGCTGGTTCAACTGATTGATAATGTGGTTCGCTTACAGATAAACCTGACGAACGTACCTTACATTAGCTCGACCATCGACACCGTATCGAGTGAAGATAGTAAGAAACCTATTACGACTAACTAGACACGGCTAACTCGAACCTGTTGATTTGGCCTATGATGATCTAATTGCTTTTAGCCTACAGTAGGCCAAATGCTTTCATAGCGTTCAGCACAAACTAAAAGAGCGACCATCAGGTCGCTCTTTTTTATGATTTCAAATCGTATTAACCACGATGAATCGAGTCATGTGCTTGTTTTAGAAGACTTTGGCTCTCTTGCAAGAATTGTTGTGAGTAGTCACCAAACCAATCACTCACTTGGTTGAAGCTCTCAACAAACTTGGCTTTATCTTTGCCATCTAGGATTTCTAGCGCTTCTCCGAAACAGCTATGGAAACGTCGAATCATCTCAATATTCTCATCCGAAGAGAGAATAATGTCACCATACAAGTTCGGGTCTTGAGCAAACAGACGACCAACCATCGCAATCTCAAGTCGGTAGATTGGCGAGCTGAGCTTCAGAAGTTGATCGATGTTCGGATTCTCTTTACTTAAGTGTAAGCCGTAAGCAAAAGAGGTGAAGTGACGAAGTGCTTGAATCAGTGTCATGCCGTGATCGTGTTCAGCAGCATCCATCTGACAAAGACTCGCGCCCCAAATACCAAATTGATTCAGTAGCCATTGATAGCTTTCAGAACCACGACCATCACTGTAAACAATCACCTGTTTAGCAAGGCTTGGAACATCAGGGCCAAACATTGGGTGCAATCCAACCACTGGGCCTTGGTGCATGTTCATCATTGCTTGCAGAGGTTTAGATTTAATTGACGTCAAATCACATAGAATACAATCACTTGGTAGGCTACCTAGCTTTGCAATTACACCTTCAGTCAGATGAATTGGAACGGTCACCACCACAAGACCAGCATTATCTAAGATCTCATCAGCTCTATCCCAATCTTGGCTGCCAAGGATTTTCACTTCGTAGCCAGAAAGCTTAAACATACGGCCAAACAAGCCACCAAGTTGACCATTACCACCAACGATAACCACTGAACGCAATTCTGGGTTAAGGCACTTAAAACCAGAATCTTTTTCGCTGGCATAAGACTCACGCATAGTACGACGCAAAATATCTTCGATTAACTGTGATGGAACCCCTATCTTTTCGGCTTCTTGACGACGAGATGCCAACATCGCAGCTTCACGCTCTGGTACATAAATAGGTAAACCATGTTCACTTTTTACTTCGCCTACTTTCTCTACTAGAGCAAGGCGTTGAGCCAGTAAATCCAACATTTGTTTATCGACAGCATCGATTTGGTCGCGTAATTCGTTCAGTTCAACGGCCATTTTATTCCTTACTAATCTATAAGCCCGTGCCAATCTATAAGCCCACAATCACGCAGGTTCGTTAGCAACAGATCTTAAAATGCCCCATTAGATGAGGCACTTAAATTTAAAACTCTGACTAACCTTTCAAGCGGTTCTCTAAGAACGGGACTAATTCCGTATGTGCATGTTTCAATAGTGCCTCAGTTGAATCCCAATTGATACACGCGTCGGTAATAGAAACGCCGTATTTCATCTCATTGAGAGGTATATCCGAAGATTGGTTTCCTTCGTTAATATGGCTTTCAATCATAAGGCCGATAATCGACTTGTTGCCTTCACGAATTTGGTGAATCACATCTTCTGCAACTAAAGGTTGGCGACGGAAATCTTTACGAGAGTTAGCGTGGCTACAGTCGACCATTAGCGCAGCCTCTAAGCTAGATTTACCCAACTCTTGCTCACATTCGTGTACCGATACTGAATCGTAGTTCGTCTGCTTACCGCCACGTAAAATCACGTGACCATTTGGGTTACCTTGCGTTGTTAGTAGTGCAACTTGACCTTCGCGGCTGATACCCATGAAACGGTGGCTAGAAGAAGCAGCTTGCATTGCATTGATTGCAGTGCCTAGGTTGCCATCGGTACCGTTTTTAAAACCGATTGGCATTGAAAGACCACTTGCCATCTCACGGTGAGTTTGCGATTCGGTCGTACGAGCTCCGATTGCCGCCCAGCTGAATGTATCTGCTAGGTATTGAGGGCTGATTGGATCTAATGCTTCAGTCGCTAGTGGGATTTCCATCTCAGCGAGTTCAACAAGTAGCTCACGGCCAACATGCAGACCATGCTCAATATCGAAAGTGCCGTCTAGATGCGGGTCATTGATCAAACCTTTCCAACCCACAGTGGTTCGAGGCTTCTCAAAGTAAACACGCATAACAATATACAGTTGATCGCTAAGTTGCTCAGATAAGGCTTTTAGGCGTTTCGCGTACTCTTTCGCAGCTTCAATGTCATGGATAGAACATGGGCCACATACAACAAGCATGCGATGATCTTTCTTATGAATGATGTTTGCGATAGTTTGACGAGACTCTTGAATGAAACGACGAGCATTATCACTCAAAGGCAGTTTTGCTTTTAACTCCTCAGGAGTAATCAGTACCTGTTCGTCGATGATATTGACATTGCTTAATTCACTTTTCTGCATAACTCAACCTGTATATTTATCTTTACACCCAACATTTCCATTTGGGCTAGCAATCTTTAAAAACACAATAACAGCTAAAAAAACGATTGCAAGTGTAAACAATAAAAAACATTACGTGTAAATTAAAATTTACACATTAACTTTGACTCACTCTGAGATATAAATAGGTTTAAACCACGGATCACACATACAAAAAAGGCGATATTTATCATATCGCCTTATCTAAAATTATTATGTGTTTATTTATCACTCACTGCCTAGCATTCGTTTAATCGTCTCTGAGGTCGCTTTCCACCTAGCATCTGAGTGAAGCGTCGACAAATCAAAACTATGTTTTTTAAACAATGAGTTGGCTAAAGGCACCTGTTGAATCGCTAAGTGATCAAGAGCTTCAATTTGTGCATCTCGTTTATTACACATCAATATCATGTCACAACCCGCATTCAAGGCCGCTTTTGCTCTGTCGGCTGGTCCGCCCATAATAGCAGCACCTTCCATGGTTAAGTCATCCGAAAATATTAGGCCTTTAAAGCCAAGTTTTTGTCTCAAGACTTTCTGTAGCCAATACTGAGAGCCACTTGCTGGTTGATCATCATAATGAGAGAACACCACATGTGCAGGCATCATGGCATCCAATATTCCGGCTTCAATTTGCGCCTTGAAGATTACCATGTCTGTTTCAAAGATATCGTCTCTAGGGTCATATGGCGTCTCTAAGTGTGAGTCAGCAATTACGCCACCATGTCCAGGGAAGTGCTTTCCTGTTGTAGCCATACCAACCGACTTCATGCCTTTGATGAAAGCGCTGCTATGACGAACAATGGTATCAATATCTTCACCAAACGCTCGGCTACCAATCGCTTTGCAGTCGTGACCTTTATCTAATACCGGTGCAAAACTCAGATCGATATCATGGGCAATCAATTCCGCCGCCATCAGCCAGCCGGCCTGTTCTGCTAACTGCTCACCATTATTCTTAGTCGCAAATTCCTGAGCAGCTGGGATAATTGAAAAGCCGTCACGAAAACGCTGTACTCGTCCGCCTTCTTGGTCAACGCCGATTAAAATAGGACGTTTTGCAACTTTGCGAATCTCTTTATTTAACGCCGATAACTGTTTGCTATCGTGGTAGTTTCGAGCAAATAAGATGAGACCACCAACGGTTGGGTGCTCCAAAATTTCTCTGTCTTCAGCTGTCAGCTCGTAGCCTGCAACATCAACCCACAACGGTCCCATATTTATCCCTTATTAAACCTAATTTCGTAAACTTCCCGAGATTATTCTCTTTAAATTTGCTTTACAATGTTTTTAAACCAATCTGTGGAAGACTTTAGGAATGCAGCGCAAGAGCTTAGGAATGGATCATAAAGAACTGTATATCGGTGTGATGTCAGGCACGAGTATGGACGGTGTTGATACTGCCTTAGTTTCGATTGAAGATACGCAAATCACATTGCTTGCTCATGATGAGTTCCCTATGCCTGATGACCTCAAAGCGCGTCTGCTGGAGGTTTGTATTGGTCAGAAAACGGATTTGATTGCTATTGGTGAGCTAGACCACCAGCTTGGCCATCTGTTTGCTGATGCGGTTCTACAACTTCTCGACAAGTCAGACACACCTGCATCTTCTGTGACTGCGATTGGTAATCATGGCCAAACAGTGTTTCATCAGCCAACAGGCGAATCTCCATTTACCATGCAGCTGGGTGATGCCAACATCATTGCCGCTAAAACACAGATTCAAACCGTCGCTGACTTCAGACGTAAAGACATGGCATTAGGCGGACAAGGTGCACCGTTAGTCCCCGCCTTCCACCATACAATTTTCCACCCGCAAGACAGCTCGGTTGTGGTGTTGAATATTGGTGGTATCTCGAATATTTCAGTGCTGCGCCCGAATCAGCCAACACTTGGTTATGATACAGGCCCAGGGAATATGTTGATGGACGCTTGGGTTGATAAACACACGGGCGAGAAGTTTGACCGTGATGCGCAATTCGCACTTAAAGGTCAACTCAATCAAGCCTTGCTCGAACAGCTGTTAAATGAATCTTATCTATCTCAAATGCCACCGAAAAGTACCGGCAGAGAGCTGTTCAACCTACCCTGGCTAGAGCAACAGCTTACAGAATTTAAAGATCTTACGGCAGAAGATGTTCAGTGCACGCTTTGTGAATACACCGCATTGACGATAGCCAATGAAGTGAAAGCTTATCGCTTGGGTAACCAACCTGCACTGTATGTGTGTGGCGGTGGTACAAGAAACCCATTGTTGATGAAGAGATTGTCCGAACTGCTTCCAAGTTGGGATGTTGACTCAACGACCAGTAAAGGCGTTGATGCCGATTACATGGAAGCGATGGCTTTTGCGTGGCTTGCTCAACGTCATGTTCATCAACTGCCAAGCAATTTGCCCGAAGTGACTGGCGCAAGCAGAGCGGCCTCTCTAGGCGTTCTCTATCGTGCTGACTAAACCATTTTAGAACCATCATTTTAGAATCACCATTTAAGGATCATTATGAGTAACGACGCTCTCATATCAGCGCTCTCGCACCTCGTTTCGGAGGGGAGAAACCCTGATACTATGGATATTGATCTGCTCACCTCTCTCGAAGTGGTTGAAAAGATTAACCAACAAGACAAACAAGTCCCACTGGCGATTGAAGCGGAACTGCCGCAGATCGCGAAAGCGGTAGATAAAATTGCTCATGCCTTTCAAAACGGTGGTCGACTGATTTATATGGGCGCAGGCACCAGTGGTCGATTAGGTGTGTTAGACGCATCAGAATGCCCGCCGACTTTCGGCGTCTCAGACAAGATGGTTATCGGCCTAATCGCTGGCGGACCAGAGGCGATTTTAAAAGCTAAAGAAGGCGCAGAAGACTCGCTAACTCTCGGTATTGAAGATCTGAAAGCGATTCAATTTTCAGAAAATGATGTTGTGGTGGGTATAGCTGCCAGTGGTCGCACACCTTACGTGATTGGTGCACTCAACTATGCCAATCAACTTGGCGCGGTGACCGTTGCATTATCTTGTAACCCTGACTCTCCAATTGCTGAAATCGCTCAAATCGCAATTAGCCCGGTGGTTGGCCCAGAAGCATTGACTGGTTCAACACGCCTCAAATCAGGTACAGCACAAAAGCTGGTGCTTAATATGCTGACGACTGCCAGCATGATTCGCATTGGTAAAAGCTACCAAAATCTGATGGTCGACGTAAAAGCAACCAATGAAAAGTTGGTTGCCCGCGCTGCTCGTATCGTTATCCAAGCAACTGAGTGCGACAAAGCACTGGCAGTCTCGACACTTAAAACGACTGATTACGATGTGAAGTTGTCTATTTTGATGATTCTAACAGGGCTAGATTTAGAATTGGCCAAGGCTCAGCTTGATAAGCAAAATGGCTTCTTGAGAAAAGCAGTCGAGAATAATCAATAGTCTGCTTCTGCTGTTGACTGTTACTATCGCTACATACAAAAAGACCAGTGCACATGCGGTACTGGTCTTTTTTAGTTTTAATTTTTTATCGCTAGCTTAGGCTTAATAGTCGTTTGAGAACTCATCCCAGCCACGTTGCCATTCCATACGGAAACGTTGAGCGTCTTCCGTACCAGAACACACGCCTTCATACACCTGACCAGATAAACCAATCTGATAAGCATGGTTCGGATTACAATATTCAGCCACACCTAGGTGGTAACCTTCTGTGTAACTCGCTTGATCGACTGCGCCAAGCTCAGTCATCTCTGAATACGAACGTTGAGTGTGGCCTTTGATACCATCACGATAGCCAATCTCTTGCCAATTGCCTTCAGCTGCTAAATCTTGAACATTGGCGCTGCATCCTGCAAGGCTAAATGCCACGGCGAATAGTGCGATTATTTTTTTCATTTCAGTCCTTTATATTTACCTAGCCACTTCCTGACGAAGCGTTGCATTTGTGGTGATTCTCCGCTGAACACTGGCTGATGTCCACTTATGTCTGTTATCTGCCACTGATATCTATTGGTTACCGCTTAAAGCTGATAAATCACCACTTACCAGAAGCAAGACACATCTCAACATGAATAACCAACCGCTCTGCAAACGTAACAAACCACTCAATCAGTTATAACACCACTTAATTGACTATTCGACCACTCACTCTCATAGCGGAAGTTTCTTCTCATACACTCCTCTAATATACACCCTGACTTAATTAATACATTCAGGGATAACAAATTATGATGTGGTTTCTTACCTGTGTTGCAGCACTCATTGGTGGCTACTTTATTTACGGTGCCTTTATCGAGAAAATTTTCGGTATCAATGAAAAGCGTCAAACACCCGCTCACACTAAGCAAGATGGCGTGGACTACGTTCCAATGTCGACGCCAAAGGTTTACCTAGTTCAGCTGCTTAACATTGCAGGTGTCGGTCCAATCTTCGGCCCTATCATGGGTGCCCTTTATGGTCCGGCAGCGATGCTTTGGATCGTGCTAGGTTGTATCTTCGCAGGTGCGGTACACGACTATTTCTCAGGAATGTTATCTATCCGTAACGGCGGTGCTTCAGTTCCAACCATCACTGGACGTTACCTAGGCAATGGCGCAAAACACTTTATGAACATCTTTGCCATTGTTCTACTGCTTCTAGTTGGTGTGGTATTCGTATCTGCTCCTGCAGGCATGATCACTAACCTAGTGAACGACCAAACTGATTTCGTAATGTCTACGAGCACCATGGTTGTCATCATCTTTGCTTACTACATCATCGCAACGATTGTCCCTGTCGATAAAATCATTGGTCGCTTCTACCCACTGTTCGGTGCACTGCTTATCTTTATGTCTGTTGGCCTAATCACTGCGATTGGTCTATCTGACGAGCACCAAATCATGGGTGGCTTCGAGATGAAAGACATGTTCACTAACATGAACCCTAACGATCTACCGCTTTGGCCAGCTCTATTCATCACCATCGCTTGTGGTGCTATCTCTGGCTTCCACGCAACTCAGTCTCCACTAATGGCGCGTTGCATGGAAAACGAGAAAAATGGTCGCTTCGTATTCTACGGTGCAATGATTGGTGAAGGCATCATCGCTCTAATCTGGTGTGCGCTTGCTCTGTCATTCTTCGGTTCAGTTGAGTCTTTGTCTGACGCGATTGCAAACGGCGGCCCTGGTAACGTGGTATACAGCGCTTCATTTGGCCTACTGGGTGTATTTGGCGGTATCCTTGCTTTCCTTGGCGTGGTTATCCTACCTATCACTTCTGGTGATACAGCGTTCCGTTCAAGCCGTCTTATCCTTGCTGAATACTTCAACATGGAACAGAAGACACTGCGTAACCGCCTACTGATGGCTCTACCACTGTTCGTTATCGGTGGCATCCTGACTCAAGTAGACTTCGGCATCATCTGGCGCTACTTCGGTTTTGCTAACCAATCAACAGCAGTCATGATGCTATGGACAGCTTCAGCTTACCTACTTCGTCACAATAAACTGCACTGGGTAACAACGGTTCCAGCTGTGTTCATGACATCTGTATGTATCACATTCATCCTGAACAACAGCCAACTGGGCTTCGGTCTACCAATGCAGCTTTCAACAATCATCGGCGTAGTGAGTGCATTCGGAATTGCGGCTTACGTTATCAAAATTTCAAAAGGCAAAGGCGATATCGACCTTGCTGATGAAGAAGAAAAAGAAGCAAAAGG
Organism: Vibrio crassostreae; assembly: GCF_041439375.1. Lineage (GTDB taxonomy): Bacteria > Pseudomonadota > Gammaproteobacteria > Enterobacterales > Vibrionaceae > Vibrio > Vibrio crassostreae_D. Next base: position 26,759 of record NZ_JBGONY010000004.1, read on the forward strand.
CGTCACCAAAACCGCCTAGTTCTTTCAGACTCTTGAGAACAAGAGACACCTCTTCATAGAGAGACGAAAGAACAAGCCAAACACACTTCGCTTGCTCCCGTAATCACCCAGTGATTCGTGGAAATTAAGACTAAAGCCCGTCCTCTGTGATGGGCTTTACTGTATCTCAGCATTAGTACATCAATATTGGTATCTCCACCTGACAAGCAATCGTCACTCGATATAACCAACGAAAACACAAGCAAAGCTACCGTTACCACGCAATGAGCTTTACACTTAACCAGCGTCTCAATAGGTGAAAATATGGAACTCATTCTCTCTCTGCTGCAACAAACCTGTGTTTACTTAGTAATTGCTTACATGCTAAGTAAAACTCCACTGATTCTCCCTTTGTTGAGCATCTCTTCACGCTTAAGTCATAAAGTCAGCTGTTATGTTCTGTTTTCTCTGTTCTGTATTATGGGCACCTATTTTGGACTGCAGATTAATGACGCGATAGCCAATACGCGCGCGATGGGTGCGGTCATGGGTGGTCTATTTGGCGGCCCTGTCGTTGGCTTTGCCGTCGGCTTTACTGGCGGTATTCACCGTTACTCATTAGGCGGATTCACAGACTTGGCTTGTGCTATTTCCACCACAGCTGAAGGCTTGATTGGCGGCCTATTGCACGTTTATCTCGTCAGAAAGAACAAAGCGAGCCAGCTGTTTAATCCATTGGTGGTTTTCTCTGTTACCTTGTTTGCAGAGATTATTCAGATGCTGATTCTGTTAGCGGTCGCGAAACCATTTGAGCAGTCCTATGCGCTAGTCTCCGATATTGCCGCGCCAATGATCATTGCTAACTCGGTCGGTGCAGCGCTGTTCATGAGCATCATCCAAGACCGAAAAACCATCTTCGAAAAATACTCGGCTACCTTCTCACGCCGCGCATTAACCATCGCAGAGCGTTCGGTAGGTATTTTGCATGGTGGGTTCAATTCCGATAACGCACAAAAAATCGTACGTATCGTTTATGAAGAGACCAATGTTGGTGCGGTAGCGATTACCGACAGAGAAAAAATTCTCGCGTTCGTCGGCATTGGTGATGAACACCATATTCCAAATACCCCAATTTCATCACAAAGCACACTCACTTCGATGGAACAGAACGACATCATCTACCTTGATGGTAAAGAGAACCCATACCAATGCTCCTTGTCGCAGGATTGTAAATTGGGCTCAGCTCTGATTATTCCACTCCGCGCGGGTAACGAAGTGGTCGGCACCATTAAACTGTATGAGCCAAAGCTAAAACTATTCTCGACCATCAATATGTCGATGGGTGAAGGTATCGCTCAGCTATTATCGAGCCAGATCCTATTTAGCAACTATCAGCAACAACAGACGCTACTGACACAAGCGGAAATCAAGCTGCTGCACGCTCAGGTTAACCCACACTTCTTGTTCAATGCGCTTAACACCATCAGCGCAGTAACACGCCGTGACCCAGATAAAGCTCGAGAGTTGATTCAGCACCTATCTCACTTCTTTAGAAGCAACCTAAAGCAGAACATCAACACCGTGAAGCTCAAAGACGAGCTGGCACACGTCAACGCTTACCTGACCATAGAGAAAGCACGCTTTACCGATCGACTAGAAGTGGAATGGGATATCGCCCCGCAGTTGTATGAATCTCAATTGCCGAGCTTTACCCTGCAACCGCTGGTAGAAAACGCCATCAAACATGGGATTTCAAACATGTTGGAAGGCGGCAAAGTGAAGATCTATAGCGAAGCTTTCGAGGGTGGATTCAAGTTAACCGTTGAAGACAACGCGGGTAATTATCAGAAGCCATCTCAAGATCACGTAGGATTAGGTATGGAAATTGTTGACAAACGACTCACTAATTTCTTTGGACAAGATTCAGCACTAAAAATAGAATCTCAGCCACAGCAATTTACTCGAATGAGCTTTATCATACCTATACTAAAATAATGGTATTTTCGGAGACAAATCGCTCCGAGTTGAAACAATTAGAAGCAGACATTTAAAAGATAAGCGTGAATCAAGCAGGGATAGAACCAAGATGAAGATTGTAGGATGTTAAAGGCATTAGTTGTCGATGATGAGCTTTTTGCTCGCGAAGAACTGATTGAGCTGCTAACCGAAACCGGTGAAGTGGAAATCATTGGCCAAGCGAGTAACGCGATCGAAGGACTGAAACAGATCAATCTACTCAAGCCTGATGTCGTGTATTTGGATATCCAAATGCCGCAGGTTACCGGGATTGAACTGTTAAGCATGCTTGACCCAGACACCATGCCTTACGTGGTATTCGTTACCGCCTACGACCAATATGCGATTCAAGCCTTTGAAGATAACGCATTTGATTACCTACTTAAGCCAGTCGAGCCTTGTCGATTAAACAAGAGCGTTTGTCGTCTAAATAAAGTCATCAAACAAAACCAGAAAGCACCAGAACAGAACATCTCAGCGATTGCTCCCTGCCACTTAGAGCAGATTCCGTGTATTGGTCATAACCGCATTGTGATAATGGCAAGCCAAACGGTCGAGTGCGCCTATTCCGATATCAGTGGTGTGCATGTTCGTAGCTCATCGCAAACCGCGACCTCACAGTTAACGCTAAAGATCTTGGAAGAAAAAACCGATTTGATCCGCTGTCATCGCCAATATTTGATCAACATAAAATCGATCCAAGAGATCAAACTGCTAGAGAATGGATTAGCGGAGATCATTACCCTTACTGGCTTTGAAGTCCCTGTTAGCCGTCGTTACTTAAAGACTTTAAAAGAGCAACTCGGTCTCCAGTAACGAGTTAGAAGTTCGACGCCTTGTTCCAAAGTACGATCAAAAAAGCCAACGTATCAACGTTGGCTTTTTACTGTTTGCAAATCGATAGTGTTTACAAATCGATAGTGTTTGCGAATCGATCTTGTCACCAATCAATAGCGATTAGTCGACTTGCTTAATCTGCAGCTCTTTCGGCACTTCGAAGAACATGTTCTCTTCACGACCTTGAATCTCTTCAACCTCGGTAGCACCCAGCTCACGAATACGATCTAAGATTTGGTTTACTAACTCTTCAGGAGCAGAAGCACCGGCTGTTACACCGATTTTCTTTTTGCCTTCAACCCACTCGGTTTGAATGTCTTCAGGACAGTCAGTTAGGTAGCCTGGCGTGCCTAGCTTCTCAGCCAGCTCTTTTAGGCGAGTTGAGTTAGATGAGTTCTTAGAACCAACAACAATCACTACATCAACGTCATTCGCCATCTCACGCACGGCATCTTGACGGTTTTGAGTCGCATAACAGATGTCGTCTTTACGAGGGCCTTGAATCTCAGGGAATACACGACGCAACTCTTCAATTACATCTGCCGTTTCATCAACAGACAAGGTAGTTTGGCTAACATAGTGCAGGTTACTCGGATCGTTCACCACTAGATTCTGTACGTCCTCTGGTCTTTCAACCAAGTACATACCACCAGTTTGGCTCGCGTACTGACCCATAGTGCCTTCCACTTCAGGGTGACCCGCGTGGCCAATCAGTACTACTTCCATATGTTTGCGGCTCGCACGAGCAACCTCCATATGAACTTTAGTCACCAAAGGACACGTCGCATCGAATACCGTTAACTCACGCTCTTTCGCTTCTTTACGAACCGCTTGAGAAACACCGTGAGCCGAGAAGATCACGATGTTGTCGTCTGGTACTTCACTCAGTTCTTCGACAAAAATAGCACCACGCTGTTTGAGCCCCTCAACAACAAAGCGGTTGTGTACCACTTCATGGCGAACATAGATCGGTGGCTGATACATTTCGAGTGCACGCTCTACGATGCTGATCGCACGATCGACACCGGCACAAAAGCCACGAGGGTTAGCTAACATTATTTTCATTTCATTGCTCATCATTTACCGCGGTACTAAGGTTGTTTCTATAGAGTTCGCCGTCAGCGAGGTTCGCATTCTACAGTGAAGCGCCTAGACAGTGAAGCTCTGGGTGACATCACAGCTGTAAGGCTATCTTGTTCTAGCGTGAAGACAGCTATTCTAACGTTAAGATAGTTATTCTACCGCTAAGATGTTGACGTCAAACGTAACGTCTTGACCAGCAAGTGGGTGGTTAAAATCAACCGTCACTGAATCACCTGCGATGTCAGTAATAATCCCTGGGATTTCCATACCGTCAGGACCAGAGAATGCCATGATAGTGCCCACTTCAACTTCAGAATCGCCAACAAACTTAGCACGATCCATATAGTGAATATGATCAGGGTTTGGCATACCAAACGCGTCTTCTGCTTTCAGTTCGATAGACTTTTCAGTTCCAGCTTCAAGTCCGAGTAAGCACGCTTCAAAGTTCTCACTTAGGCTGCCATCGCCCATGACGAACTTTGCTGGTTTGCCCATATTTTCCGTACTATCGGCAACTGAACCATCCTTCATTTTAATCGTAAAATGTAGAGTTACTGCTGAATCATTTTTAATTGCTGCCACGTTACTTTCCTTAGATTTCTTTATTATTTGAAAACGCAATTTGCTTCGCTCTCATATTACTTGCAGCATAAAAAAAAGCGCCGTCGGAATCAACCGACAGCGCTTAGGGCTATTCTATTCTGTGAGTCATAGACTGACTTTGAGGCAAGCTATTTGCTTTCGTCTTTCTTACGGAAACCATCTAAGATGATCATCGCAGCACCGATACAGATTCCCATATCCGCTAAGTTAAATGCAGGCCAGTGGTAAGTGCCCCAGTAGAAGTCTAAGTAATCGACAACAAAGCCATGTACGACTCGGTCAAACACATTACCTACTGCGCCACCAATGATGATCGCATAAGCAATGTTATTCCACTTCTCTGCTGCTGGTAGTTTGCTCATCCAGTACGTCAGCATGCCTGTTACCGCAAAGGCGATACCCGTAAATAACCAACGCTGCCAACCACTTTGATCACTCAAGAAGCTAAACGCTGCACCGTAGTTATGCACATACAGAAAGTTAAAGAATGGCAGCACCTCAATACGGTTTGCCCAGCCATAACCCATATTGTCCATGACAAAGAGTTTAATGCCGATATCAGCCAAGAAGACCAATAGAGCCAGCCATAACCAACGTACACCAGATTGTTTTAACGAAACTTCACTCATTTCAATTCCTAGTATTTACGAAGTTGATATTCATTGTTAGTCACCTTAAGTGGCTTTGATTACCGACTTGGTTAAACACATTTCCTATAACTAAAAATAACCCCAGTTGATACTGGGGCTATGATTTTTACAAAAAGTTCAGTCTTTCTCTGAGTCGTTATGCGAACTTACGCACTTCGCCTTCACCGTCGATGTTCGACACACAACGACCACAAACTTTCTCGTGACCTTCGATAGTGCCTACATCTGGAGTGTGGTGCCAGCAACGATCACACTTCTCAGCTTCAGTAGCTGCAACTTCAACGAATAGACCAGCAACGTCTGTCGCTTGCGCTGCATCAGACTTCTCGCTCAGTGGCTTAACAACAGCTGCAGAAGTGATAAGTACGAAACGTAGTTCATCTTCTAGCTTGTTGATTTTCGCCGCTAGTGCGTCGTCAGCGTATAGAGTAACTTCAGCTTGCAGTGCACCACCGATCGTTTTCTCTTTACGAGCATCTTCAAGAAGCTTATTCACTGCGCCACGAACAGATTGGATTTCAGTCCAGAATTCGTTGCTTAGCTCTTCGCCTTCAGCAAGACCAAATAGACCTTCGAACCACTCACCTGTGAATACGAACGTGTCGCGCTCACCCGGCATTTCATTCCAGATTTCATCTGCAGTGAACGACATGATAGGTGCCATCCAACGAACGAGAGCTTCTACGATGTAGTAAAGCGCAGTCTGACAGCTACGTTGAGCATGGCTGCCCTGCTTCGCTGTGTACTGACGGTCTTTAATTACGTCTAGGTAGAAAGAACCCATTTCGATAGAACAGAACTGCATTAGACGTTGAGTCACACCGTGAGTATTGTACTCGCCGTATGCTTTAACAATCTCTTCTTGTGCAGCTTGAGCACGGCCAACAGCCCAGCGATCAAGTGCAACCATCTCTTCAGCAGGTACTAGGTCAGTTTCAGGGTTGAAACCGTTCAAGTTCGCTAGGAAGAAACGAGCCGTGTTACGAATACGACGGTAAGCATCCGCTGAACGCTTCAGGATTTCATCAGAAACCGCAACTTCACCTGTGTAGTCTGTAGAAGCAACCCATAGACGCAGGATATCTGCACCTAGCTTGTTGGTTACATCTTTAGGTGCAACAACGTTACCGATAGATTTCGACATCTTACGGCCGTTACCATCCACCACGAAACCGTGTGTTAGTACTTGCTTGTATGGTGCTTCGTCTTTCATCGCGATAGATGAAATTAGAGAAGACTGGAACCAGCCACGGTGTTGGTCTGAACCTTCAAGGTAAAGATCAGCACTGTGAGTGCGCTCTTCGTTCGGGAAGTTGTACTCTTCGCGAGAATCAACAACAGAGAAGTGCGTAACACCTGAGTCGAACCATACGTCTAGCGTATCCATTACTTTTTCGTACTTATCAGCGTCTTCTGCGCCCATAAGTTCAGCAGCGTCTACATCCCACCAAGCTTGAATGCCTTTCTCTTCAACTAGCTTCGCAACTTTTTCAATAAGCGCTGGGCTTTCTGGGTGAAGTTCTGCTGTTTCTTTATGAACAAACAGAGCAATTGGCACACCCCAAGTACGTTGACGAGAGATACACCACTCAGGGCGACCTTCAACCATACCTTCGATACGGCTTTGACCCCATTCAGGCAACCACTCAACACTCTTGATTGACTCTAGTGCTTTTGCACGTAGGCCAGCTTGATCCATAGAGATGAACCATTGTGGTGTTGCACGGAAGATGATTGGAGTTTTGTGTCTCCAACAGTGTGGGTAGCTGTGCTCGTATGCGTGGTGATGCAGAAGTGCACCTTTCTCTTTTAGAACTTCTAAAACAGAGTCGTTCGCTTTGAATACATGCTGACCAGCAAATAGCTCAGTATCTGGCAGGTAAACGCCGTTTGAACCAACTGGGTTAGCGATTTCTAGGTTGTACTTCTTACCAACCACGAAATCCTCTTGACCGTGGCCAGGCGCAGTGTGAACCACACCAGTACCTGAATCCGTTGTCACGTGGTCACCAAGAACAGCAGGAACAGTAAAATCGTAGAACGGGTGGTTGAACTGAGAAAGCTCAAGATCAGCACCTGTAGCAAAACCAAGGTTATGGAAATGCTCGATACCTGCACGGTCCATTACGTCTTTTGCTAATTCAGAAGCAACAACGATACGTTGAGCAGGCAGGTCGCCATTCGCTTCAACTTGGATAAGCACGTATTCAAGATCATCACGTAGACATACTGCGCGGTTCGCCGGCAGAGTCCATGGTGTTGTCGTCCAGATAACGATTGAAATTTCGCCTTGACCCGCATGACCTTCAGCTAGAGTAAATTTCTCTAGAAGTGCCGCTTCGTCAGCTGCAGTAAATTTCACATCAATAGATGGAGAAACTTTATCTTTATATTCAACTTCAGCTTCAGCCAGAGCAGAACCACAGTCAGTACACCAGTGAACTGGTTTGAAACCTTTAAGAAGGTGACCTTTGTCTGCGATTTTACCTAGAGAACGAATGATGTTCGCTTCAGTGCCAAAATCCATAGTGCGGTAAGGTTTGTCCCACTCGCCCATGATACCAAGACGTTTGAAGCTCTCTTTCTGACCTTCAACTTGACCCGCAGCGTACTTACGACACTCTTCGCGGAATTCAGCAGCCGAAATCTTCTGACCAGGCTTACCTTTCTTCTTCTCAACCATTAACTCGATCGGAAGACCGTGACAGTCCCAACCAGGGATGTACGGTGCATCAAAACCAGAAAGGGTCTTAGATTTGATAATAATGTCTTTAAGAATCTTATTCAGCGCGTGGCCAATGTGAATGTCGCCGTTCGCGTATGGAGGGCCATCATGCAGTACGAAAGATTTTTTACCTTTCTTTGCCTTACGGATTTCGCCGTAAAGATCTTCTTTGTACCAACGCTTCAGCATTTCTGGCTCACGATTTGCCAGATTGCCGCGCATTGGGAACCCTGTTTCTGGTAAGTTCAGGGTATCTTTATAATCACTCATCGATTCTTAATTCCGTTATATTGGGCGAAGTTAGACATTATGTTAATCGGTGGAATCATCCGATTAATTCTTTAGCTGAAGCAGCCACACCCTTGCGGCTTCAGCATCCAATTCTATTTGATTCTTTAGTGCGTCGAACGATTCAAATTTTATCTCGTCGCGCAGTTTGTGCAAAAGTCGTACTTCTAACTGTTTACCATATAAATTGGCTTTAAAGTCAAAAAAGTGCACTTCTAATTGCTGCCTTACCCCATTAACTGTTGGTCGTTGTCCAATATTAGCAACGCCACCGACAGGAACACCATCGATATCCAAAGCTTCAACAACATACACTCCCGATACAGGAGAAACACAACGCTTTAATGGAATATTAGCGGTAGGGAAACCGATAGTTCTCCCTAGTTTTCGACCATGGGACACTCGACCACTAATACTGTAATCACGCCCTAGCATGGTAGCACTTGCAGCCAAGTCATCGACCGCTAACGCATTTCGTATCTCAGTACTACTTACTCGTAATTGGTTTAAGCAATAGCTTTGGGTGCTTACCACCTCAAAACCGTACTTCTCGCCCGCCTCTTTGAGCATAGCGAAATTACCAGTGCGACCTTTACCAAAGCAAAAATCGTCACCAACCACCAAGAACTTCACACCAAGCTTATCAACCAAAAGATCTTTAATGAATGCTTCTGCGGATAAACTTGCAAAATACTGATTAAAATTGACACACAATAAGCGACTGATATCTAGCTTACTCAGTTGCACGTATTTGTCTCGTAAGCGAGTTAAACGTGCTGGCGCTCTATCTCGGGCAAACAGCTCCATAGGCTGCGGTTCAAACGTCATAACAACAGAAGGTAGCCCTAATGCTGCAGCTTGTTTAGAAACCTGACTCAGAACCTCTTGATGTCCTAAATGAACACCATCGAAGTTACCTATGGTTAATACACAGCCATGATGCTGCGCTTTAATATTGTGTATACCTCGGATCAGTTCCATTATGATCAGCTAAAACCTGTTATTTGCATCATTTATTGTGTGAAACCGACGGATTATATACTAATCAGTATTAATCTGTCGCTGCTTTTAAATGTTTTACTCGGATACCTAAAACCAGTACCGAAACAATATAAACAAAGCCACCAAGTCCAATCAAGCCTGTTAGCATCAGCGCTCTCTGACTAAAGCTCCATTCAAGCCACTGTTGCATATTATCTAGCTGCCACAAAATAGCCGCAACCATCACACCGCCAGAGACAATTAACTTCGCGCAGAACAACAAAGTCGTCTTTGTTAGTTTGTAGACGCCAGCAAGGTGTAAGCCGCGATATAGCAGTGCCATATTCACAAAGGCAGACAGCGCCGTCGCAATAGCCAAACCCACATAACCATAGAAATAAGCAAAGATCGCGTTAAACACCATATTGGTCACCATTGCGATAATGCCGTACTTAACCGGTGTTTTGGTATCTTGGCGAGAGTAATAGCCCGGGGCTAAAACTTTAATCAACATGAAGTTAAGCAAGCCTGACGCGTAAGCTACTAATGACATCGATGCCTGCTGTACATCATGTGGAGAAAACTCACCGCGCATGAATAGCACCATCAGCATTGGTTTAGCTAAAACGATAAGACCTAACATCGCAGGAATACCAAGCAGCAAAACCATGCGCACACCCCAGTCCATGGTATGTGCGAACCCTTCCCCTTGAGCGTCTACGTGTTTACGAGACAAAGCAGGAAGAATCACGGTCGCAATGGCAATACCAAACAAACCAAGTGGAAATTCCAATAATCTGTCCGAGTAATACAGCCAACTGATAGAGCCCGTCGCTAAAAAGCTGGCAATAAAGGTATCGAACAACAAGTTGATTTGACTCACTGACACACCAAACAAAGCAGGGATCATTAACGTGCGGATCTTAACCACGCCCGGATCTCTCCAACCCCATTTAGGCTTAACCAATACACCCGCTTTAATCAGGAAAGGCATTTGGAACAGGAATTGAACTAAGCCTCCAAGAAAAACGCCGATGGATAAACCAATTTCAGGTTGTTCTAAATTAGGAGCAAGAAACCAAGCACAAGCAATGATCATCACGTTCAAGAACACTGGAGTAAAAGAAGAGACCGCAAACTTACCTAATGTATTAAGAATGGCCCCAGATAAAGCTACGAAGGTGATAAACCACAAATAAGGAAAGGTAATCTTGAGCATAAAGCTCGCTAGCTCAAATTTTGGCGCTGATGGGCCATCATTTAGCCAGTCGATAAACCAACCCGCACCAAACATCGCGGTGATCACGCCAGAGCCCAATACCCCGATAACGGTGACGATAGACACTAAAACTCCGAGCGTACCCGATACTTTGGCAATTAAATCTCGAGTCTTATCTTTATCACCTGCTGCGTGATATTCCGTTAATACAGGAACAAACGCTTGAGAAAACGCACCTTCTGCAAAAAGTCGACGTAAGAAATTAGGAATTTTATTAGCGAAGAAGAATACATCAGCACTCGCTCCAGCCCCCATCAAATTTGCTACTACTACATCACGTACTAGCCCCAACACACGGGAAACAAAAGTCATAGCACTGACAATCAGGCCTGACTTTAATAGTCGTTTACTCACAGAAACCTCTGACACTGGTTGATTACTTTCAAGCGAGGATAAATACTATCCTATCCTAAGAAGCATATTTATTAGCATTGGTCTAAAAATGCTGTTAGAATCCCCGCCATCTTAACCGCGATGACCTTTCCATACCAAAGTTTGTTTGGCTACGATTGGTTTTTGCACAAATCATTTGACAATTAAGCGCTAATGAGGGATAGTCCTCGCCCTTAAATTGTCACCGAACTAAGTTTTTGGGAGTTAGACCCTTGGCAAACAGTAAATCTGCTAAGAAGCGCGCTATCCAAGCTGAGAAACGTCGCCAGCACAATGCTAGCCGTCGTTCTATGATGCGCACTTACATGAAAAAGACTATCGCAGCTATTGCAGCTGGTGATAAAGAAGCTGCAACTGCTGCTCTTGTAGAAGTTACACCACTTCTTGACCGTATGGCGACTAAAGGCCTTATTCATAAGAATAAAGCTGCACGTCATAAGTCTCGTTTCGCTGCTGCAATCAAAGCTCTTTAATAGAAATTTGATTACAACGCAAAACGAAAAAAACCGGCCTAGGCCGGTTTTTTTATATCTAAATTTTGAGTAACGCTTTTATTTTACGTGCTAACAGCCATTTTACTTACCGATAGACAATTAAGCAGATAGATAAAAAACAATCAGGAAAATAAAGAGAGAAGCAAATTGGTACGTAGATAGATAGATTTTAACGTTCGACATGAAATACTGACACTTCCTTGTGTCATTCCATCGCTGATAAGAAATCCCCCTCCCACCAGCAATTAGCTACTTACAGTAAATACCATGCAGTAGATTAATCATCGCTTTGACTTCTTCGCTGCTCAATGTGTAATACACGGTTTGAGCTTCTTTGCGAGTTTCGACCAAACCATCTCTTCTCAACCAAGCAAGATGTTGAGATAAAGCAGACTGACTCAGTTCCAACTTGCCACACAACTCCCCAACCGACAGCTCAGTACCATGTAATAGGCACAAGATCTGTAAGCGACGCTCGTTGGCCATGGCTTTGAGTAGAATCACAGCTTGCGCTGAGTTCTTCTCCATCTCTTTTAAGTTCATAGTTTGGCTCCCTACAACCTTTACGCCAACTACGGGCTATCAGTATTTCCGGCATATGGTGGCGTTATGATAATCGATATCAATTCATTAACAAACCGCCTCACTCGAACAATTTGCTAAAATCTGCGTCGCATACGTTTTTTACTGCTGGATGTTGGATCATCCTCTCAGCAAATATGACGTAGTACTCCTCCTTTAACTCTTCAATACCACACAATAATTGCAGTGACGTATCTTCCTCAACTTCAGACATATAAAGCGTCGGCGCTAAGAATATTGCGTCATCGTGATAACGAGCAAAAGCCTTCATCAATGCCGCGTCATCAAACTCCCCCAAAATATCAGGTTTAAGTCCTTGTCTATCGAACCATTGCAGTACTTTACGTCCCATCGAAGTTCGGCTTCCTGGGATCAAAAGCTTTCTTTGTTCTAATACTGCGGGGAAGTTAACACCTTCAACCTGACCTGAACTAAAAAAGCTCATTCCACTCTCACCCAATTTTTTACTAAACAGACCCGGGCTTTGACTAGAGTCCACCGGACAGTCAGACAAGATCATATCGAGTTTATGTTGTGAGAGTTGCTCAAGTAACATTTCATGGGTCGATTCAAAACAGCGTAAATGAATGCTGTTATCAGGGGGAATGGTCGACATCAGTATCTTACTGACGAGCCTTTTAGAGAGTGCATCTGCAACGCCAACATCAAACAAAATATTGGAGTGCTGGCTGTAATTCACGATATCCAGCATCTCGTAACTCAGGCCAAACATACGATCGGCATATTTAAAGACCAGCTGTCCAAGCTCTGTAGGCTCAACACTGCGGCCATTACGCTTGGTCAACTTGCCATCCATGCGCTCTTCTAAGGCTTTTATCTGCCCCGTTACAGTTTGTGGTGTTAAGAATAGGGCTTCTGCAGCTTTAGTAACTGAGCCTTGCTTGCAAACCATCCAGAAGTAATACAGATGGTTATAGTTGAGGTGCGACATAGATGTGCCGTAATAAAAGAGTAGATAGCCTTTTATATCAAATATGACACCGCCACTCAATAAACTCGGAAAAACCAAACCTAACTAAGTATTACTACCTATTTTTACGAAGTGTCTGATTTCATAATGTAATATTTCAGTGAATATTTTCAATTTTTCTCCAACTTTTAAGATCTAAATCACCAAGTTACAAATCACATAAAACCAAACAAAAACAATTAGTTAAAATGACAATATTTACTGTCAAAATATTTAAACAGTAAATCATCACAAAAAAAACCAACCTAAACCAAAATGTAATATTACTGAAATATTTGTTCTCTAACATCACGCTCAGATTAAACAAACAGACCAAACACAGACTTAAACGGTCCAATGGAGAATACATTATGAACCAAGCTACTACTGCAGCAGCGCCTATCTCGAGCACTACTCGTTGGCTACGCTGGGCTAACTTGGCATTCATGCTTTACCTACTATTACTTTCAGTTTCAATGGTTGGTACAGGCTTCAAATGGGCAACAGGCGAGCAAGCAAAGGTTCTTTTTGAATTTGCTTCACACCCAGTTGCAGGCTTAATGATTGGTTTAGTAGCAACAGCGCTGATTCAGTCATCTAGTACAGTTACTTCAATTATCGTTGGCCTTGTGGCCGGTGGTTTACCTGTTGAGCTAGCAATCCCAATGATCATGGGTGCGAACATTGGTACTACGGTAACCAATACGCTAGTTAGCCTTGGTCACGTTCGTTGTAAAGAAGAGTTCAAGCGTGCATTCGCAAGTGCGACAATTCACGACTTCTTTAACCTATTAGCCGTTGCTATCTTCCTACCACTAGAGATGGCGTTTGGTATTCTAGAGAAGATTTCTCACTGGTTAGTATCACCAATGCTAGCAACAGGTGATATGAGCATGGGTGGTCTTAACTTCATCAAGCCAATCACTAAGCCAGTAGTCAGTGCGATTAAAGAGCCTCTATCAACATTTGGCGACACTGTTGGCGGCATCATGCTTATCGTTCTAGGTATTGCGACTATCTTCGTAGCCATAACAGTAATGGGTAAGCTAATGAAGAGCCTAATGGTTGGTCGTGCTCGTGAGATTCTAAAGAACGCAATCGGTCGTGGCCCTATCCACGGTATCGCTTCTGGCTCTATCGTTACTATCCTTGTTCAGTCTTCTTCTACGACAACAAGCTTGATGGTTCCGCTAGTAGGTTCAGGTGTTCTTAAAGTACGTGACGTTTACCCATTCACTCTGGGAGCAAACATCGGTACATGTATTACCGCTCTACTTGCAGCAACAGCAGTATCTGGTGAGTTCGCAGTATTCGCACTACAAATTGCTCTAGTACACTTGGTGTTCAACATCATGGCAACGGTATTCATCTTCGGAATCCCGTTCCTACGTGAACTTCCAGTTAAAGCGGCTGACATGATTTCGGATATGGCTGTGAAGAACAAATCTGTAGTAGCAGGCTACCTTGTTGCGGTATTCCTTGTACTGCCTGGTACAGTGTTAGCTCTGACTGCTTAATAGCAAAACAAACATCGCTTATAGCAAAGCCCGCAACCTAGGTTGTGGGCTTTTTCTTTTCTGCACAGCAGATGCGAGTAGCGAAGGGCCAGAAGCAGATTAGAGATACGGGTAAGCGAGTAACGAAAAACACGAACTGTGATAGTCGTACTTGGTATATCGCCGACTCAAACCTAGGTATGTTTTTCGTATTCCTAATCTCATTTACTCGTTTCTATTCTTAGATCTTCGTATCTCGCATCTCGTGCACTCGTATCTAGCTACCCTACTTACCCTGCTCATTACGCAGGTACATGATCGCAACCATGCCAAAACCGATAAATTGCCATAGATACTGTCCATCGCTTGCGCCAGTGATGGTTTGAGTGAAAGCCATACAAGCAGTCACAAACAAAGAAGAAAATGCAGCATAAAGTAACCACGGACGGTCTTTCCCGACCATGAACTCACCTGCAAATACAGAGCGAATAACCAGTAAAAATGGAACACATTGCAACGCAATCAGAATCGGAAACATAAAGTCGAACGTTGGGCTAAGTAAAGCATGACCGACTTGGCTCTTGTCCCAAGTGCCGACAATATAACCTTTCCAGCCAGCCCAGGTGTCTCCCGCATATGCGGTATCCGGCGAAATGAAGCCAAGTAGTACGCCCATCACTTTATCGATAAAGCCATTTTTAAACCAAAAGACAAATAAGAAGATCTGAATTGGAATGATCTGAAAAGCAAACTTCTTCAACATGTATGTACCCCAAATAGTGAATTATTTGGTGAACAGTATGTGGAATTCGGTGTTTTTACGCTTGATGCAAGGCAATCGAGCCTGAGTCCAAACAATAATCAAACATGTTAAGAAGCCTGTCGGCACAGGGAAACCTTGCGGGAATACCGGAACTATCAGCGCTCACTCACACCTTCACTTAGAAGGGATATTAGGCATTTAGGAAAGGTTTGTTTTTTATAAAGATTCAATAAGATCAAACAGTTGACCGTCATTCTCTTTTTTTACTTCGGTATAACGTTGATAGTTGTATTGCGAACCTTTTGGGTTGTCCGACAGCTTATCAGCCACACTCAGTAGATAAAAGCTGATTGGGCTCGGCGTACTTTCGGCAGCATAGGATAGATAAGGGAACGCTTGATTAGCATGTTGATTGATTAACAAGGCTAGCCCCAAGGTAAGATTAGCGATGTCACAACGTGGGTTCATCTCGAAGGCTTGCTTTGCCAGTTGCAGTGCATGTTCGCGGTCTTCTTGTTCATGATTTTGTAAATAAGCCAAAGATTCCGAATACGACAGCAAGGCATTGACCGGATAATTATCTCGCCCTTGTTGTTGAATCGTATCCAACTGAAGTGCTATTTCCTCAAATGGCTGACCACCTTTACCTTGGTAGAACAACGATATCCCCTCAGAGATAACACTCCAATCATCGTAGTTATCAATAGAGGTCACTCGATGACTTGCCACGCCGTATTCGGAGCTCATTGGAGCAATAATGGCTTTGACCTCGAGAATAACATCCCCAATGGCATCAAAGAAATTATCTTGGCTAAAGCGCTTTTCCACTTTCTGACTTTGATTCGGTTGGCGATTGTTTTGTACAAGCACGCTCAACACATAATCACTGTCCTTTTGTTTGAGCCAACCTTTGAGTTCAACACCATTGTTGGTCAGTGATTGCTTGCCCTGATGCGATAGCTGAGAAAAGTGGTAACCCGATAAGTTTTTTGCCGAATTCAGCCCGTAGAAAAGATAGTTATAAACGCTTTCTGACATCTCATAATCGTTCGCAGAATCGAGTGTTATGTCATGAATATAAACAGGAATTACATCACTTTGATGAGCAGAAATAACAGCAGTGTCATTAGCTGGGACATCGGTTTGCCATGCCCAAGCTGCTATTAAGCCAATAGAGAATACTGCGGTTGTAATCAGGGCGATGGTTTTCTTTTTCGACTTAGCAACAATAGGCTCAAGTTGAGAGGCGTCCTCAACGGGAGTTGGTTTAACGCTCGACTGAGTCACCTCAACATCGAACTGGTAACCTTGTTTAGGGATCGTCTGAATAATGCGATACGGACGTGACTTATCCTGAAGTTGACTGCGCAATAAACTGATGACTTGCCTAACCAGATTGTCAGACACTTGAGTTCTTTGCCACACATCAGAGGCTATCTGCTGAGTGCTAACCACTTGCCCGCGATTTTCGATGAAATAGCTGAGTAGCTTTGCTTGTAATGGCTCTAGATGAATCGCCTCATCATCAATCACCAACTGATTTTTATCAGGGTAGAAAGCAATAGGAAAGTCATGTTGCAACACGAAGCAATGCGAACGAGTCATAGCAGTTCTGTGGTTAGAAAAGACCCCACAAGATTATTGGTTTTATAAATAGTAAGCAAGCCAAGTATCACAAATAAAAAAGGCTGCACAATGGCAGCCTTTCAATCAAACAAAGCAGATTAGATTAAACCGAGAACGGGTACTTAATCGCTTCGTGGCATTCGTAACCTTCAACCCAGAAGTCATCCATCGTTACCCATGTTTCCAAATCTTCTAGAGACTTAATCTCAGGATTGATATGGAATGTTGGGCCAGCTAACGGCTCACGCTTTAGCTGAATGTCACGCATTGGCGCCAGCTGATCTTCGTAGATATGAGCATTCACAAGCTTGTGGTAAGCCACGCCAGCTTTCTTACCCGTGATTTGCGCCATAATAGCTAGGAAGACATACACTTGAACCATGTTGAAGTTCAGGCCTAAAGGCACGTCACAAGAACGTTGAGTACTGTTTAGGTACAGAGTGTCACCAAGTAGAGAGAAGTGATGGCTGTACATACACGGACGCAAACATCCCATGTGGAACTCACCTGGGTTATAGAAGTTTAAGATCTCACCACGGTCATCAATACCGTTCGTTAGATCATCAACAATCTTCTTCAGTTGGTCGATATGACCGCCATCAGGTTTTGCCCATGCACGTCCTTGAACGCCGTAAACACGGCCCATATCGTCTTCGCCCTTGCGGTAAGGGTTATTTAGCCATGCCTCGTTCAAGTTCGAATTCGCATCCCAAGTCTTAGTACCTAGTTTGCGGAAGTCTTCAGCATTATCGTAACCACGGATGTAGCCAAGCAGTTCAGCAACCGCGGCCTTCCAAAAGCTCTTACGCGTTGTTACTAGAGGGAACTGGTTATTACCAACATCATATTCCAGGTCAGCATTGATCACGGTTAGGCAGCGCTTGCCCGTGCGTTCATTTTCAATCCAAGTACCGTCATCAACGATACGCTGACAGAGATCTAAATACTGTTTCACACCAATTCCTTACTTCGTTTGTTGTGGTAATTCGTCTTTGTAGTGACCACGCTTGTATGCCCACACCATCATCAGCACACCGATGATAACCATTGGCAGTGACAAAATTTGTCCCATAGAGATAAATCCACCGAACAAACCTAGGTGAGCGTCAGGTTCACGTACGTATTCTACTAAGAAGCGGAATGTACCATATCCTGCTAGGAATAACCCTGATACAGAACCAAGAGGACGCGGCTTTTTGATAAACCAGTTCAAGATGAAGAACAGCACAATACCTTCAAGCGCCATCTCGTAAAGTTGAGATGGGTGACGAGGAAGTGGGCCACCGTTAGGGAACACAATAGCCCATGGCACATCAGTCACACGGCCCCAAAGCTCGCTGTTCATGAAGTTACCTAAGCGTCCCATGCCTAAACCAAATGGCACCAATGGTGCAATCATGTCTGCCACACCAAAGAAGGTTCGACTGTTCTTTTTGGCATACCAAAACATGGCAGTAATAACACCAAGCAAACCACCGTGGAAAGACATACCGCCAGTCCATACCTTAAATAGATAAAGAGGATCTGCTAGGAAAAGGTCAAAGTTGTAGAAAAGTACGTAGCCAATACGACCACCCAGCACCACACCTAGAAAGCCAGCAAACAGTAAGTCTGATACTTGCTCTCGAGTCCAACCGCTGCCCGGTTGATCAGCTCGACGATTTGCTAACCAAAGAGCAAACATAAAACCAACAAGGTACATTAAGCCGTACCAACGAACTGAGATTGGTCCTAGTTCAATAAGAACAGGATCGATATTTGGGAATTCGATAAAACCCTGAGACATACTTGGCTCTCTATCTAAATTGATTAACGGTTAGCTCAATGGCTAACAGAAAAGACACTACAGCAGCATTGTGGCTGCTATAAACATTAAAAATACCGCAAAGAATTTCTTCAGCACAGAGGTTGGCAATTGAGTGGCCAGTTTCGCCCCCACTCGAGTGGTCAAAACTGAGGTACAAGATATCGCGATCAAAGCCGGCAGATAAACGTAACCTAAGCTATACGCAGGAAGATCATCAACAGAAGATCCATGCCAAATGAAACCGAGCATTCCCGAAATCGCGATAACACAACCGCATACCGAAGATGAGCCCACAGCTTTGCGCATTTCCACACCATGATGGTTAAGGAAAGGCACCGATAAAGACCCACCGCCAATGCCCGCCAAGCTTGATACCAAACCAATACCGCCACCACACAATACGGTTTTAGCTGAACCCGGCATCGACTTTTGGCTCTTAGAGCGAATCGACAACAGCATTTGCAACGCCAATACCAAAACAATCACACCAAAGACTTTTGGTAAGTATTGAGCTGGAATGACATCGGCCACGAAAGAACCGAGGAAGCCGCCTATAACGACACCCGGCATCAACCACTTAACGACAAATATCTCTACGTTACCTAATTTTAAATGGTTAATCGCAGACGATCCCGACGTAACAATGATGGTTGATAGCGAAGTAGCCAATGCCATTTGCATCGCAAACTCTTGGGGGATACCCGCTTTAGGAAGCAAAAACAGTAAGGCAGGAACCACCAGCAAACCACCACCAATGCCTAGCAAGCCTGCTAAAACACCAACAATAGCACCAAGGCCTGCTAACAAGCCTATTAGTTCATATGACACGTTAAATCCTATTTTTTACCTGCTCGAATGAAGCCTGTAAATTCACGCTCTTCGAAATAGTTCAGCATCATACTATAGATGTCACTACCATACGGTTTTGAAAGTGCCTTATTTGCCAAATCCTGTAATTCAGCCAAGTTCGATTGACGAATCAAATATTTGGTTCTTGCGACATTCGAGGTATTCATACTTAGCGTCTCATACCCCAATCCAATCAATAGCAGCGCGCCCATCGGGTCACCGGCTAACTCGCCACAAATACACACAGGTAATTGATATTGCTTACAAGTATCATGAATTTGTTTTAATGCCATGATCACCGCAGGGTGCATTGATTCATAGACATCGGATACTCGTGAATTGTTCCGATCAACCGCTAATAAATATTGGGTTAAGTCGTTGGTACCGACTGAAACGAAGTCGACCTTATCCGCAATCAGCGGCAGTATGTACAGCATGGATGGCACTTCAATCATGATACCAACGCGAGGCATACGCACTCGGTTATCAAGCTCATGCACTTCGTCATACGCTTGTTCAATCAGTTGTAGCGCGTCATCCAATTCCTGAGCACCAGAGATCATCGGCAGCAAAATGCTCAAGTTATGGCTTTCACAACTCGCACGTAGCATGGCACGCAGTTGAATAATGAAGATATCTGGATGATCGAGCGTAAAACGAATACCACGCCAACCAAGGAATGGATTGTCCTCTTCGATAGGAAAATAAGGTAAGGCCTTATCACCACCGATATCGAGTGTACGCATCACCACTTGTTTCTCAGGGTAACTTGCCAGCACAGAACGATACTGCTTGAATTGTTCATCCTCTGACGGGAATCTTTGCTGTAACAAGAAAGAGATTTCAGTTCGATACAGCCCTACTCCATCAACACCTTGGTTGATGGCGATGTTAGTGTCTGCACTCAAACCCGCATTAAGTAGAATCTCTACTTGCTTGTCGTCTTGCGTTTTTGCCGGTAGGTATAGCTCGCGATTGACCATAGAGGAGAGCTCACTCTCTTCTAGAATCAGCCCTCGATACTCTTTAAGCAGGTTTTTAGTCGGCTCAATAAAGATCTCACCGCTATACCCATCCACAATCGCTCGCTTGCCATTAGCTTGAGCTAGATTGAGATTTACCCCCATGACTGAAGGTATGCCAAGCGCTCGAGACAAAATCGCTGCATGCGAGTTCGCCGCCCCTTCCAAGGAAATAACAGCTAATAGCTTTTCTTTTGGAATAGACGCTAATACCGAAGCGGTTAACTCACGAACCACTAGAATAATCGGCTTATCTAATGTGCGGAGTTCATGTTCAGAGTTATGGAGGAAATAGAGCAACCTTTGTCCGAGCTCTCGGATGTCTTGTGCTCTCTCACGAAGGTACACATCAGACATACGAGCAAAGCGGTTCGAATAGCTCTCAACCACTTGTCTTAATGCCCAATCGGCTTTATCGCCTTTCTGAATTTGACTCTTTAGATCCTTACGCAACATAGGATCGTTGAGTAAGTGAGTAAACAGGTCAAAGATCGCTAATGCGTCTTTATTGATTTCGCTATCTAAGCGCTTTCGCATGCGCTTAAAGTCATTGAGGGCATTTTCAACCGCTACCGCCAACAACTCATGCTCTCTCTCTACATTGAGCGTCGAAGCAGGATAAACATCGGTAAGTTCAGGCTGGGTGTTGTCCCACCATAAATCACCAATCGCCACGCCCGATGAAGCTGCAATACCTTTAGTCGCAGGTAGCTTCTGTTGCTCTAACAGCCAATGACCTTGAGTTTGGGCGTGCGCCACAATAACGGCAAGTTGTGCTGAGAGCGTGACAAGGAAAGATTCTTCCATCTCACTGAATAAACGCGGAGTCTTCTGTTGAATGACCAATACACCGAGTACTTGCTTGCGGTGGATAATCGGAGTACCGAGAAAAGAGTGATAGACGTTTTCTCCAAGCTCTGGAAAAAACTTATAAGCAGGGTGAGCAGATGCTTGTGCAAGGTTGATAGGTTCAGCACTTCTTTTAACAAGGCCAACCAGACCTTCGTCAAAACCAATGTGAATGCTATTGCCTTTGAAGATCAGGCCTTGAGTTGCCATCAACTCAAGGCGCTGCATATCATTATTTGCCAAATACACGGTGCAACATTCCGTCTGCATCGCACTGCATGTCTCTTTCACCAAAATATCAAGAGCCGTCGACACATCTTCAACTCTTGATACGTGTTCAACTATTTCCCTTAGTTGACTGAGCATGCTTAACCTCTACGCAATTTGCGCTTTCCTTTTATTTTTCGCTCTTTAAACGGCATTGCTAAAGATGCGAACTCTTTCATCGCTCGACGGTAAACATCTCGCTTGAAAGAAACAACTTGTCGAACTGGGTACCAGTAACTCACCCAACGCCAACCATCAAACTCAGGTGTACTTCCACGCTGCATATTGATATGCGATTCATCGCAATCTAAGCGCAAAAGAAACCACTTCTGTTTTTGTCCAATACAGACAGGTTTAGAATCCCACCGAACCAGTCGTTTGGGTAGCTTATAGCGTAACCAATGACGACTTGTCGCGACGATCTTTACATCCTTTTTAGTAAGGCCAACCTCTTCATACAACTCGCGGTACATTGCCTGTTCCGGAGTCTCACCTTCATCTATTCCCCCTTGAGGAAATTGCCATGAATGTTGCCCGTATCGTTTAGCCCAGAAGACCTGACCATGGTTGTTACAGATTACAATACCAACATTTAATCGGTAACCATCGCCATCTATCACTGGCCAACCTCTATCTAAATTTTTAATTACTCTGATTTTTCCACATATCCCCAATCGGAGCAAACTTAGTGACGTGATAAGCGCTATATTTATGAATAATAACTAAAGATATGGATAAGTTTTGCTCAAATTCTAGTTACCCACACAATAGTGAGACATAGACCACATTTATTCACCTTTTCTGTGAATAACTATGTGAAGAATTACCCGCAATCGTTTTTTTAATCCATAGATTCATCAACACAAAAAACGACAAATCAATAAAACTTAATTTATATTCATACAAATCAACCAATTAAAATAATATCTTAGTTTTAAAAAACATTGGAAATGTAAAAGATCTTTCAGAAATTCGACATGGTTAAAGATCAACCACTCCGATGTTTATCCACACTACCAAGTGAAAGATTCATTTTGAACCCCATTTGGCAAGCATTTTATCCACCATAAACCCCTGTTTATTTATCCACTAAATTAATATTTCAATTAATTACCTTTATGTCCTGTGGATAACCCTGAGTTTGATCCCTTTTCTCGCAAGGAGATCATTTCTTAACCAGTCGTCATTTGGTGATAACTTCTGATAAAATCGTTTTTTTGATCATACCTTTTATTATGAAACCAGAACCACAAACACAACAAGAGCTGTTAGAGCGCGCGTATGCCATCGCCGGAATGACCTTTAAAGAACTCGCCGACGAAGCCGAGATGCGGATGCCAAACGACCTTAAGCGTGATAAAGGCTGGGTTGGGCAGTTATTGGAATGGCACTTGGGTGCACCTGCAGGCAGCAAGCCAGAACAAGATTTTGCCAAGCTAGGGATCGAGCTAAAAAGTATTCCGATTGGCTATTCTGGCAAGCCACTCGAAACCACCTTTGTGTGTGTCGCGCCTTTGATGGGTGTGCAAGGCATAACTTGGGAAACCAGCCACGTTCGAAACAAGCTGTCTAAGGTGTTGTGGATCCCTGTCGAGGGAGAAAGAGAGATCCCGTTAGCAGAGAGGCATGTAGGATCCCCTTTATTATGGACACCTAGCCAAGCTGAAGACGAACTCTTGAAAAGAGATTGGGAAGAACTAATGGAATTGATCGTGTTAGGCAATGTGGAGCAAATAACTGCAAGACACGGTGAAGCACTGCATTTACGTCCAAAAGCTGCCAACAGTCGAGTGTTAACCGAAGCTTACGGTGCAAGTGGAAAACCTATCAAAACTAAACCACGTGGTTTCTATCTACGAACTCAATTCACCCACAAATTGCTGACAACACATTACGCATAGATCGTTTAATCAAGCCTCGGTAGCGAAAACTCTCAATGCGTTACAAAAGAGCCTGCAATTAGAATCAATCTCTAGCAACAAACGCTCTCTTAATGAGGTTTAAGCGCCAGTTCAATGTCACAGTAGCTTTGGCTTGGCTCATTACCAAACTCATCATACGCGTTATGTAGGCGAAGATACGCCTTTTCAAAGCCGAGCCGGAGTAACTCCTCTTTCACTTGATCCAAGGATCCAAAGTGAAGCGGCTCGCCGTCTTGCTTTACCGGTTCTAGCTTGTGTTTGTACTCCACCGCCAGTAGATATTCTGAGATATCAGAACAGCCTATAACGTACACTTTTGGAGTTTGATAAGAGTCTTTATGCTCTCCATGTAACCACATGTCTAATTGATGCTTCTGCATAGCCAGCCTCCCTTGCTCTATAAAGCTTAGTAGAACTCTTTTCCTTTACTAGATAACAACTTAAAAAAGCATAGATAACGGCTTAAAAAAGCAAAAAAGAGAAGCAAGAGCTTCTCTTATTTGACCAGTTCTAGTTCAAAAGTTTGCACTTTCGACGCCATAACTATCACTGTGACTTATCTTAGGGGTTGAACGGTGCTATCAACCCCGCAGATTACGTCGGTATTCGCGCACTTAGGACACGACGAAGGTGACGTACTCGACGTTCAATAGTGACAACTTCTGGTTCAGAAAAACCAATAGGTCGACCGTCAGCCTCAAGACCAATATCTCTTAATAAGTGAGTATTGTTCCATGGTAGATCATATGAACTACGACGAACTTTTCGTTGCCATTCACGCTCTTCACGACGAAGATCGGCACGGATAAGGACTGTTGCTAATTTTAAATATACTGAGTGACGCATAATAACTCTCCAGTTGTTGAATAAACTGAGGAAAAATAGCGTGTTAGATAGTGTGAGGGCTTCTCATTTAGCTGCTATTTTTCCGCAGCCAAATAAGGATACGGATCTATTAGTTAGGTTTATCTTGGGTGTTTCGATCGGCCATGGCTGATGTTTGTGACATATCAGTCACCATGTCAGTACACGGATCAAACGACGCGCAAATATGCTGTATAAAATCGAAATGTTTCATTTGCGCCTCCAAGCTAACTAAAAAATCCAAAAAGAAATGAGGTAGTAAAAGCAGACAAGTATTTGTTAAATCTCTGCTTTCACGGGTAAAGTCTAACCAAGTGAGTATATTATTCAACCGATAATTGGTTAACATTTTCAAAACAATGCATTTACCCAAAATATCAGTTGCATATTCATTTAAATATAACATATTCACTATGATTATATAAAATCACAGCATATCTATCTTCGGCTGAGCTAGAAAAGAACTGGCTATCCTTCAGAAACAAAAAAGCCACGTAGATACGTGGCCTTTCATTTACAGTGACTGAATAAAGTCATGTAGAAAAGAGTCTAAACAACCCCTTCAGAGATTAGGCTGTGTTTATTGAGCAATCGGTACATAGTTGCTCGTGATACGCCAAGTTCTTTAGCTGCCAACGAAACCTGACCGCCGTAAGACTCCAACACAATCAGCAGTGCATCGCGCTCTGAACGCTCACGAATACTCTTCAAACTTCGGCGTTCATCATTCTGTTTTGGTAAATCGAGTTGGTGATCCTCAATGATCACCGCATCAGACATCAACACAACACGCTTAATCTGATTCATCAGCTCACGCACATTTCCAGGCCAATGGTAGCGATTCATCGAACGGATAGCATCGTCTGAAAAGCTCTTCGCTTGAGCATTAAACTCTTTCGAGTACTCACGCAGAAAGTGATTAGCCAGTACTGAAATATCACTCACACGTTCTTTTAAGCTCGGAACATGAATACGCAGAACATTAATGTAGTGATAGAGCTCTTCATTAAAATCGCCCTCAATCAACGCCTTCTCGATATCAGAGGAGTTCGCGGCCAGAATACGCACATCAACGGATTTAGGTCCATTAGCGGTTTCAATCTTACCCTCTTGTAAAAAGCGCAACAGATTCAGTTGTTGATTGCGTGGCATCGCTAAAACATCATTAAGCAAGATGGTTCCGCCATCGGCTTCTTCCAACATACAAGGCGCTGTCGCTGGCTGTGCTGAAATACCAAAGACCTCGGCCTCTATTCTCATTTCAGACAAGGCACGACAGTTAACCGTTAAAAATGGCTTCTGTGCTCGCGACGAGTTTTGGTGAATCGAGCGTGCAATCGTCTCTTTACCAGCTCCGCTCTCGCCATAAATCAAGATACTGACATCAGTCGGCCCAATACGCTTCACTTGGTCTCTCAAGCGCTTCACAGCCACAGAGTCGCCCAGCAGGCCCATATTGTTGTTAATGCCGTAGTTTGGCCATACTTTCTGCTCAAGCTTCAGCATACCCAGTTGGTGACCAATGGTACTCAGCAACTGAGCATCTGGGATTGGCGCCGTGAAAAAGTCGATACAGAAGTTAACGATAAACTGGCAGATAGTATCAGAGCTTAATTGCGATTCACGGATAAAGGCGAGCCATCTCACCTGCTTGTTATTGCTCACAAGGTTAGCAATACCGTTGAGACTGAACTCATCATGACTAAGATCGACAATACCAATACATGGGCCAATATCAGCAATCAAGGCATCGGCTTTTCGTAAATCTGCACACTGGGTACACTGCCAACCCACTTGTTCTAACACTGATAACCAGGGTTCGTACGCACCACCAACGACGATAAGAGAACCTGGTAAGGAATCCATCTTAAATTGAGTTCCCATCCTTCTTCCTTATTCTATTTTTATTTAAATCAGGCTAATACGAGTCACTGCTTCATCGTTCGACAAAATGCCGCGAGATCGTATTCAGCGCAGAGGCGTATAGTAGTGAGACTATCTTAGATTTTATGTCTCAATAGTAAGACTATGTCAGAAATAACGATTTTTCGAATCAAGAGTGCGGTACAGACTAGGTTTTGAAGCCCAAAAACAGAAAAAGCCACCCGAAGGTGGCTTTTTAATTACATAGGCTGTTACGCCCTATAAGCGAGAATTACGCTTGTGGACGCATTGCCGGGAACAAGATCACGTCACGGATTGTGTGCGTGTTTGTAAATAGCATTGCTAGACGGTCGATACCGATACCTTGACCTGCTGTTGGCGGTAGGCCGTGCTCTAGTGCAGTAATGTAGTCTGCATCGTAGTACATTGCTTCGTCGTCACCCGCGTCTTTCGCGTTAACTTGCGCTTTGAAACGCTCGTCTTGGTCTTGTGCATCGTTAAGCTCAGAGAAACCATTCGCAACTTCACGGCCACCGATGAAGAACTCAAAACGGTCTGTGAAGAATGGGTTGTCATCGCTACGACGTGCTAGAGGAGAGATGTCCGCTGGGTAGCCAGTGATGAACGTTGGTTGAATTAGCTGAGGCTCAGCCGTTTCACCAAAGATCTCTTCTAGAAGCTGACCACATGTCCAGAACGTTTCTACGTCTACGTGTACAGATTTTGCGATAGCAACCATCTTCTCACGGTCTTGTAGGTCTGCTTCTGTTAGCGCTTGAATCTCAGCGTGCTCAGGGTTGTAGTGCTTGATTGCATCGAACATGCTCATTCGAGCGTAAGTGCCACCGAACTCAACCGTTTCGTCACCGTAAGGCATAGAAGTAGAACCAAGAACGTCCATTGCTGCCGTGCTTAGCATCTCTTCTGTCAGATCCATAAGGTCTTTGTAGTCAGAGTACGCTTGGTAGAATTCCATCATTGTGAATTCTGGGTTGTGACGTGGAGATAGACCTTCGTTACGGAAGTTACGGTTGATCTCGAATACACGATCAAAACCACCAACCACTAGACGCTTAAGGTAAAGCTCTGGTGCAACACGTAGATACATGTCGATGTCTAGTGCATTGTGATGAGTGATGAATGGACGTGCAGTTGCGCCACCCGGGATCACGTGCATCATTGGCGTTTCAACTTCTAGGTAGCCTTTCGCGCTCATGAAGTTACGGATTGAAGATACAAGCTTAGAACGCACGATAAATGCATTGCGAGAATCTTCGTTCACGATTAGGTCAACGTAACGCTGACGGTAACGCATCTCTTGGTCAGTTAGACCGTGGAACTTCTCTGGTAGAGGACGAAGTGCTTTAGTCAGCAATTCAAACTCTTCCATGTTCACGTAAAGGTCGCCTTTACCTGATTTGTGAAGCGCACCTTTAACACCGATGATGTCACCGATATCTAGGCCTTGGTACTTCTCTTTCAGTACTTTTTGTACGTCTTTCGCTGCGTATGCTTGGATACGACCAGAAGTTTCTTGAATCGCAAGGAATGGACCACGCTTCGCCATAACACGACCAGCGATCGCAACGATGTGGTTAAGCTCTTCTAGCTCTTCCTTAGTCTTCTCACCGAATTCCGCTTGAAGATCGCCAGCTAGGTGCTCACGACGGAAGTCATTTGGGTGACCGTTAGCTTTGCAGTTTTGGCGGATGTGATCCAGCTTGCTGCGGCGCTCAGCGATTAGTTTGTTCTCTTCAGGTGAAGAAGCTTCTTGTGCGTTTTCGTTTTGAACAGCATCAGTCATTAGAGATGTACCCTGCTTTTAAAATTTGGACCGCTATATTTTTGCAAATATAGGCATTTTTACCAATATTATTGGTAAAGCTTAATAGTTGATAAAGCTTACAGACCTGATTTCAGGCTAGCTTCAATAAACTTGTCTAAGTCACCGTCAAGAACCGCTTGAGTATTACGGTTTTCGATGCCGGTGCGTAAATCTTTGATACGAGAATCATCCAGTACGTAAGAGCGGATCTGACTGCCCCAACCGATGTCTGATTTCGTTTCTTCGCTCGCTTGTTTTTCAGCATTTTGTTTTTGAATCTCAAGTTCAAAAAGCTTAGCACGTAGCTGCTTCATCGCTTGATCTTTGTTCTTATGCTGCGAACGGTCATTCTGACACTGAACCACGGTGTTGGTCGGAACGTGAGTAATACGTACCGCCGATTCCGTGGTGTTTACGTGCTGACCACCAGCGCCAGAGGCACGGTATACGTCAATACGTAGGTCAGAAGGATTAATGTCGATCGTAATGTTGTCATCAATCTCAGGATAGATAAACGCAGATGCAAATGAAGTATGACGACGACCACTTGAATCAAATGGTGATTTACGAACTAGACGGTGAACACCAGTCTCTGTACGTAACCAGCCGTAAGCATACTCACCAGAGATACGTACCGTTGCGCCTTTAAGGCCAGCAACATCGCCATCAGACACTTCGATAACTTCAGTCTTGAAGCCTTTCGAATCTGCCCAACGTAAGTACATGCGCAACATCATTGAAGTCCAGTCTTGAGCTTCTGTACCGCCCGAACCTGACTGTAAATCGATGTAGCAATCTGATGCATCGTGATCACCAGAGAACATACGACGGAATTCCAGCTTCTCTAGCTTAGCTTCAAGCTCGGCCAGTTCAGGTTCAATTTCATCGAACGTTTCTTGATCTTCTTCTTCAACCGCAAGCTCTAATAGGCCATCAACATCCTCAACACCTTGGTCAAGTTGGTCGATCGTTTCTACTACCGCTTCCAATGCAGAACGTTCTTTACCTAGCGCTTGAGCACGCTCAGGTTCGTTCCATACATCCGGTTGTTCTAATTCTGCGTTTACTTCTTCTAGACGCTCTTTCTTAGCGTCATAGTCAAAGATACCCCCTCAGGATATTTGTGCGCTCAGACACATCCTGCAGACGGTTTTTTATAGGATTGATTTCAAACATTTTAGCTCATCATTTATGAGTAGAATTTAACCGAAGAATTGTACTCAAAAGTGTGACGGAGATACAGAATTTTTTAGAGTGGTGAACCAAGATTCAACAACTTAATGGGATATAAAATTGACAGGCAGAAGAAACACGTAGAATTTGTAAGGGCAGGAAGGAAAACAAGCCCTGTTTTTGAACAGAGCTTGTTGAATTTAGCGCTAGATGATGAGCATTATTGAGCCCAAAATAACTATTTGGCTTCGATATGATCGATCATCAGCTGCAACGATTGGTTACCACGAAATTCGTTGATATCGAGCTTAAATGCAAGATGAACGGTTTTTACTGATGCATCAGGCCAGCGACGTAGGTCGACGTTAAAGGCAATACCATCAATCATCACATTGGTAGGGTGGCCTTTGTAGAGCGGCTCGAGCATCAGCTTAAGGTGTTTTTCACCCACCAGCTTTTGGTGCAGCACTTTAAACTCACCATCGAAAATTGGCTCAGGGAAAGCTTGTCCCCACGGGCCACCTGAACGCAGCGTTTCAGCGGTGTGCATAGAGAACTCTTCTGGTAACAGCTCACCATCAGACAAGATAATGCCCTTCAGTGCTGTTTCTCCAAGTTCATTCTTCACAACATCATTGAACAACTTGCTGAAGCGTTCAAAGTCCTTTTCCATGATGGTTAAGCCAGCCGCCATTGCGTGGCCACCAAACTTAAGAATCAAGCCTGGGTTTTGAGTGTCGATTCGGTCCAAAGCATCACGCATGTGCAAACCTGGAATTGAGCGACATGAACCTTTGATACTGCCTTCGCCGCCATCTGCAAACGCAATCACTGGGCGGTGGTATTTGTCTTTGATACGCGAAGCCAAGATACCAATCACACCTTGATGCCAATCACGTTGGAACAAGGCTAAACCAGAAGGCAGGTCGTCTTTACCAAACTCAAGGCGCTCACAAAAAGCCATCGCTTCTTGCTTCATGCCCTCTTCGATCTCTTTACGTGTTTGGTTCAAACCATCCAGTTCACTTGCCATTCGACGCGCCGCATGGATGTTGTTACTCATTAGTAGCTCAACACCAAAAGACATGTCATCCAATCGACCAGCTGCATTGATACGAGGACCAAGAGCAAAGCCAAAATCAGACGCCACCAAACGCTTAGCGTCTCGCTTAGCGATTTCGATCAAGGCTTGAATACCCGGACGAGCTTTACCCGCACGAATACGTTGCAAACCTTGATGCACTAAAATTCGGTTGTTTTCGTCGAGTGGGACCACGTCGGCAACCGTACCCAGCGCCACAAGGTCAATCAATTCCATCAACTTAGGTTCTGTCATGCCGCGCTCTGCAAACCAACCCAACTTACGCATGTGAACACACAATGCCATCATCAGATAAAAAGCGACACCAACACCCGCTAGGGCTTTCGAAGGAAAAGCACAGCTCTCAAGGTTTGGGTTAACCATCGCATCGACCATTGGCAGTTCATTGCCCGGTAAGTGATGGTCGGTAACCAGAACCTCTAGTCCTTTCTCTTTAGCGAAGCGAACACCTTCAATAGAAGAGACACCGTTATCAACCGTCATGATCACTTCGGCGCCAAGCTCGATTGCCTGTTCGACAACCTCAGGGCTCAAGCCATAACCATCTTCAAAACGGTTTGGTACCAGATAATCGACGTTAGAACTGCCCAACATACGTAGAGCAAGTACGGACAACGCTGAACTGGTTGCGCCATCGGCATCAAAGTCACCAACAATGATGATGCGTTTTTGCTGCTGAATGGCCTTGAACAACAGTTCAACCGCAGCATCAATGCCACCCAGTTTTTGATAAGAGTGCAAGCCTTTCGCTGCTGTCTCTAGTTGGTCAGCACTGTCGATTCCACGACTCACATAAATACGCTTTAATAAGTCAGGTAAGTGAGCAGGTAAGACTGAAATGTCGACCTCTGGACGGCGTTGGATCTCTATCATATAAAAATGGGCCCGATATCAATCAGGCCTCTCCTTAAATCAAAAACATGGGGGATAAATGGCAATACAGAAAACGAGATTATTGCTCTAAACGTTGAAGAAGTTGTGCTGGCGGCAAGTAACCACTCACCAACTCACCACTTGCTAGTACGATAGCCGGTGTACCATTGATGCCAAGCTCACGACCCAATTGGTATTGTTTAGCAATGATCTGCTTCTGCTCTGCTAGGTCTTTACCAGACGCTGGCATTTGACGATTTACTTTAGCGTCATGCATAGCTGTTTTTGGATCATCTGACGCCCAGATTGCCGCCATTTGATCAGCAACTTGTCCTGTCGCGCCTTGACGCGGGTAAGCCATGTAACGAACGGTAATACCCAGATCGTTGTAGCCCTGCATTTGGCTGTGCAGACGAACACAGTAGCCACAGGTAATATCCGTAAATACCGTCACAACGTACTTTTCGTTATCAGCTTTATATTCGATAACCGTATCCGACATTGCTGCTACTTTTTCAGCATTCAACGGAGCTTGACGCTCAGCCAAAACATCACTGAACTTACCGTTGTCATCCAAAGAGTAAAGTGTACCGGCTAGAAAATGGTCGCCCTTAGGAGAAGAAAAGATAATGCCGCTGTTGGTTTGAACTTCTAAAAGACCATCGATATCCGAAGGAACAATCTTATCGACCTTAATGCCGATCTTTTCAAAACGCTTAGTTAACGCTGCAGTATCAATAGCTTGAGCAGGAGCAGCTTCTACGGCTGTTGACGTTGTTTCTACTTTCGCTTCTGATGCATTACATGCAGTAATCATAAGAGGAAGCGCTAGTAGAGGAAGACGGCGTAATACGCTCATTAAGTTCACCTTAAAAATAAATGGATTTAAGCACGTGGGTGATGCTGCGCGTGAATTTGCTTCAGCCTTTCAGTCGCCACGTGAGTATAAATTTGGGTTGTCGATAAGTCACTATGCCCAAGTAACATCTGTACGACCCTGAGATCTGCGCCATAGTTCAGTAAATGCGTCGCAAAAGCGTGTCTCAATACGTGGGGTGACAACAATTCTGTGTCGATACCGGCGACGACCGAGTAGTGCTTGATACGATACCAGAACGTCTGACGGGTCATTTGCTTGGCGCGTTTACTCGGAAAAACCACATCAGAACTGTTTTCGCCAAGTAGATGTGGACGACCTTGTTCAATAAAAGTCTCTATCCAATCGACCGCATTTTCGCCCATGGGTACTAAGCGCTCTTTACCACCCTTACCAATAACACGCACCACGCCCTGTCTTAGGCTAATGTTTTCCATCGTCAAGCTAACCAGTTCTGTCACACGCAAACCCGTTGCATATAGTAACTCAAGCATCGCCTTATCGCGAAGCTCAATCGGATCGTTCGGATCTGGCGCATCAAGCAAAGCATCAACCTGCTCTTCGCTCAAATCTTTCGGCAAGCGTTGCGGCAACTTCGGGCTGATCAACAAAGCACTTGGATCATCACCTCTGATTTTCTCGCGGTGTAAGTATTGGAACAAGCGACGAATCGCCGACAACATACGGGCACGAGAAGTCTGCTTAAAATCAGCGTCGGCTAACCAGCCTTGATAATCCTGTAAACCTGAAAGGCTAATGAAGTCGAGGCGGTAATTGTTCTTTTCCATCCACGCTAATAACTTGGACAAATCGGTACGGTACGAAACCAGCGTATTCTCCGATAATCCTCGCTCCATCCACATAGCATCTAAAAACTGCTCAACGAGACCGTGGTCTTCGCTCTGCCCTTGAGGCGACTGCATAGTGTTACTCACAATATTGGAAACTGTTTTGAGAGTATGCCAGAGCAAATATGAATGCCATAAAAATTACGACTTGAGCGGATAATCGCTGCAATCGAAGTCGATTTATGGTTAGAATTCGCCATCTGAAATTAAAATCGAACGTTTGCTATGAAAATTGGATTATTTTACGGCTCAACCACCTGCTACACAGAAATGGCAGCAGAGAAAATTCGCGGCATTATTGGTGAAGACCTAGTTGATATCCATAACGTTAAAGAAACCCCTCTTTCATTGATGGCGGACTACGACCTTTTATTGCTGGGCATCTCGACTTGGGACTTCGGTGAAATCCAAGAAGATTGGAATGAACTGTGGGAAGACATCGCAACCACGCCAATGAAAGGCAAGGTTGTGGCTCTGTTTGGTTTAGGTGACCAAGAAGGCTACGGCGAATGGTTCCTTGATGCGATGGGTCTGTTGCATGATGAACTGAAAACCGCTGGAGCAGAGTTTGTTGGCTTCTGGCCAAACGACGACAGCTACGAGTTCGAAGCGTCTAAAGCGTTAACGGAAGACCAATCTCAATTCGTTGGTTTGGCGCTTGATGAAGATTCACAATACGAGCTTAGCGATGACCGTATCGCAAGCTGGGTTGAGCAAGTACTGGTTGAGTACAGCGAAAAGCTATAACCAAACAGAAGTACACCTAACTAAGTAGCTGAATATAAAAAGACCACAGAATACAAAAAGGCCTCATTACTGCGAAGTAATGAGGCCTTTTCTATTTCATCTCGAAGAACAATCTAATCTCAACGGAAGATTAAACAGTCTCCTCAGCCATCTCTTGCTCTGTTGATTTACCAACGAAGAACATACAGATGATTGCAGCAGTCGTTGGAAGCAACCAACCCATACCGATCTCAAACAGTGGCAGCATCTTAAGTGCAGACACGTCTACACCCGCTACTTTAGCGCCATCAATAAGAGCAAACAGCAGTGACACTAATACTACTACGCGGTAAGCCACTTTTGGATTAGGGAAACGGCTACGCAAGAATGTCAGAGCAACCAACGCGATAGCGACTGGGTACAATGCAAATAGTACTGGAACAGACAGAGAAATCAGTTGAGAAAGACCAACGTTTGCAACGGTTGCACAAGCCACACCGTTGATGATTACCCAAGTCTTGTAAGACAGAGGCGTTAGCGAGCTGAAGTAATCCGAACATGCTGACACAAGACCAATCGCCGTTGTTAGACACGCTAATAGTACGATCACAGAAAGCACTAGCTGACCAGAAGGACCAAACAACGATTGAACGTATAGGCTTAAGATAGCACCGCCATTGTCTGCACCGGCTGCTACTGTTGCACTTGTTGCGCCTAGGAAGAATAGAGAGATGTAAACAAACGCTAGACCCGCTGCGGCAATACAACCCGCGCTAATTAGGTACTTAGTCGTCGCAGCACGGTCAGTAATGCCCTTGCTACGAATCGCATCAACAATCAGCATACCAAACATCAAAGAAGCAAAAGTATCCATGGTGTTGTAGCCTTCAAGGAAACCTTTGGTCAGTGGTTGAGTGATGTACTCACCGTGAGCCGCAAGAATATCACCTTGAGGGTTAACGAACACAGCAATCGCCAGTACAACCAAACCAACGAACAGTGCAGGTGTCAGTACCTTGCCAATAACGTCAATAAGCTTACCTTGCGACCATGAGAAGAACATCGCTACTACAAAAAATGCAATCGAAAAGAGAGTTAGGTGAGCTTGAGAGGCATCGATGAAGAACGGTTTCACCGCCATCTCATAGGCAACAAGGCCAGTACGTGGTGCAGCAAATGCAGGACCGATAATGATAAAGATCAGAACAGCCATGATAGTTGCAGCTTGCTTTGGAAGATCTTTAGTTAAGTGACCCCAAGAGCCACCAGCCACTGCGACCGCGACGATAGTGATTAACGGCAGACCAACGGCAGTCAGCAGAAAACCAGACATCGCTGGAAGGAAGTGATCACCGGCTAATTGGCCAGCTAGAGGTGGGAAGATGATGTTACCCGCACCCAAGAAAAACGCAAAAAGCATAAAGCCCAATGCCATTATATCTGTTAGTTTTAGACTCTGTTTCACAGATAATCCTTAATTATATTTATGAGTTTATGTTGTGCTTACATGAATGTTACAGCTAAAAGCTGCCAATCAATCTATAAAATAGTCGCGCATAATGACGAAACACTTGGCTAGCTGCAAGTCACCACACAAAAACACCATATAAATTTGCATATGAGAACAAAAAGCAGTTGATTACACTGGCTATGGAAAAATAGCCACAATTATAAACTAACCATAATTCACAACAATATTTTCCCAAGCAGAACATTGATTCATACAAGCGGTTAACATTAGAGCTAATCACTTAAAATATCTTGATACTCAGAACATTAATGAAAGACAAAACAGTGCAAACTAAAAGCTTCAATTTTAAGCAATTCTCAATTTACGGCGGGCAAAGCGGTATGCCAGTCAGTACCGATGGCGTGTTACTTGGCGCGTGGGTAAGCCTGCCACAAAGATCATGTGTACTCGATATTGGAACAGGAACAGGTCTGCTGGCCTTGATGGCTGCGCAGCGTTTTGAGGATGCTTCAATCTCTGCGATAGATATTGATCAACACGCCATTGATGCTGCCACTGTCAATATTGAGCAGTCGCCTTGGCAAAATCGTGTCTCGCTTCATCACGACAGTGTGTTATCGGCAAGCTTTCCACAGAAGTTTGATGCGATCATCTGTAACCCGCCCTACTTCAACTCTGGAGAACAGGCGCAGCAAAGCCAAAGAGCCACTGCCAGACACACCGACAGCTTGGATCACCTAGCGCTTGCTCAACGTTGTTTCGAGATCACAACCGAAGCCGCGACGGCCAGTTTCATCCTACCGACGCCTGAGGGGGAAGGTTTTATCAAGCTTGCCGAGCAATGTGGTTGGTATCTAGCAAAACGCCTTGATGTGAGAACAACAGACAAGAAACCGGCTAGCCGAATTCTATTTGAGTTATCTAAAGATCCTGCCTGCGAGCAAGATTTGCAGCGCGAATCGCTTACAATTCACCATCAAGGTGGTTATAGCGAAGCATTTATTGCGCTCACGAAAGATTTTTATCTCAAGATGTAGCAAATACCATGTGATCCTAATCACTAATGCTTCTATAATGTCCGACTACTCTTTTTTATCGTCTGCTTTTTGAGGCAGAAACATTTATTGCTTGTGGAGAAACAACAGTGATCAGAACCTTTGCAGAACTCGATCTAAACCAAGAGCTGCTTAAAGCAATTGACGAAATGGGCTACGAACGTCCAACACAGATACAAGCTGAAGCAATCCCACAAGCGTTAGATGGAAGAGACGTTTTGGCTTCTGCGCCAACAGGTACTGGTAAAACAGCATCATTTGTATTGCCAGCACTGCAATACCTACTGGATTTCCCACGTAAGAAATCTGGCCCTGCTCGTATGCTTATCCTGACGCCAACGCGTGAG
This sequence comes from Vibrio crassostreae, assembly GCF_041439375.1. Lineage (GTDB taxonomy): Bacteria > Pseudomonadota > Gammaproteobacteria > Enterobacterales > Vibrionaceae > Vibrio > Vibrio crassostreae_D. Next base: position 63,285 of record NZ_JBGONY010000004.1, read on the forward strand.
CTAGCAATGCAGATCACCGAACAAGCACGTGAGCTTGCTAAATACACTAGCCTAAATATCTTCACGATCACGGGCGGTGTTATGTACCAAGAGCACGCAGATATCTTAAGCACAACTCAAGATATCGTAGTAGCAACACCTGGTCGTTTGATGGAATACATTGAAGGCGAGCGTTTTGACTGTCGTGCAATTGAATGGCTGGTTCTAGATGAAGCCGACCGTATGCTAGACATGGGCTTTGGTCCTGTTGTTGACCGTCTGTCTGCAGAGTGTCGCTGGCGTAAACAAACTTTACTGTTCTCAGCAACGCTAGAAGGTAAAGGCATTGAAGGCTTCACTGAAGATCTACTGAAAAACCCAGCAGAGATCGATGCGAAATCATCACTTCGTGAGCGTAAGAAGATCACTCAGTGGTACCACCGTGCAGATACAGCAGAGCACAAGCTGAACATCCTAAAGCACGTCATCACAGAGCAAGCTGAGCGCAGCATCGTATTCTTGAAGACGCGTGATCGTCTAGGAGATCTACGAGCTCAACTTGAAAGCGCGCAAATCCCATGTGCATGGATCCAAGGTGAAATGCCTCAAGATCGTCGTAACAACGCGATTGCTCGTTTCCGTGACGGCTCTGTAAACGTGCTACTAGCGACTGACGTTGCGGCGCGTGGTATCGACCTTCCAGACGTAAGCCACGTAATCAACTACGACATGCCACGTACTGCTGACGTATACCTACACCGTATTGGCCGTACTGCTCGTGCTGGTAAAAAAGGTAACGCGGTTTCTATCATTGAAGCGCACGATCAACTAATGATTGAGCGTGTGGCTCGTTACACAGACGAACCAATCAAAGAACGCTTCATCGAAGGCATGCGCCCTACGCATAAGAAAGCGGCCGTGACTAAGAAGAAGAAACCGAAGAAAGAAGATAAGAAAGCGGTAGAGAAACAAAAAATCGCGAAGAAGAAAAAAATCGCGAAGAAAAAGAAAGCAGCAAAGAAGAAATAATCTAATAGCTTCAACGATTCAATAAAAAGCCCCATGCAGTTCGCTGCATGGGGCTTTTCTCTATCTGGTTGGCATCTCGCCATAGAGCGTGACGACCATTAATCAATAACGTCTAGTTTTGCTCTTCACGTTTGAAGACAAGCTCTTTCGCGTTCGACTCTTCTTCAACGAAGTAGTAACCCGCTGTATCAAACTGAGTCAGCGCTTCAACCGAGTCGATCTTGTTCTCGATAATGTAGCGAGCCATCATGCCACGCGCTTTCTTCGCGTAGAAACTGATCACCTTGTACTGACCGTTCTTGCAGTCTTTGAATACAGGGGTAATCACTTGGCCATCCAAGCTCTTCGGCTTCACAGCTTTAAAGTATTCGTTAGATGCTAGGTTGATCAGCACATTGTCGCCTTGAGCATTCAACGCTTCATTCAGCTTGTCTGTAATGATGTTGCCCCAGAACTGGTACAAGTTAGTACCACGAGCATTCGCCAAGCGTGTCCCCATCTCTAGACGGTAAGGCTGCATCAAATCTAACGGCTTAAGCAAGCCATATAACCCAGAAAGCATGCGCAGGTGATTTTGTGCGTAGTCAAAATCTTCATCCGATAGCGTCTCAGCATCTAAGCCAGTGTATACATCGCCCTTAAAGGCTAGGATTGCTTGGCGTGCGTTGTCTTGGGTAAAGGTCTCGCTCCACTGCTCAAAGCGCGCTACGTTCAACCCTGCGATTTTATCGCTCACCTTCATCAGTGCAGAAATATCGACTGGCGTCAGTTTACGGCACTCTTCAATCAGTTCAGCAGAGTGTTCAACAAACTCAGGCTGACTAAAGCGTTCAGTCGCTAATGGTGATTCGTAATCAAGTGTTTTGGCTGGAGAAACGACAACTAACATAACTTTACCCTAATCGGTTATCTAACTGGATGCTGCTAGAGTATAGAAAAAACATCAACTTGTCTTTATGACTCTTCCTATTACTTTGATAGGGAGAATGAGCTTCGATAGGGAGAATAAGCTTTGATAGACAGAATGAGACAAATGACAGGCAAAGAAAAAGGCTAAGGTCGAAACCTTAGCCTTTCTAATCATTTTAGGATGAGCGGTTTATCGCTCCAACAAGATTATTTCTTGTTGTTGTCCCAAATACCGTCTTCCAGTTGAGACTTAAGCTCAGGGAAGTCATTCGAATCGAATGTCGGTACTTTACCCGCGTCTAGTTGGCGGTTGTAGTCTTTCGCTAGCTTAATCACGATGCCTGATAGCAGGATAATCGCCACCAAGTTAACAATCGCCATTAGGCCCATCGATACGTCAGCCAGGGCCCATACCGTTGGTAGTGTCGCTAGAGAACCGAACATAACCATACCCAGTACAACAATACGGAACAGCACTAGGCCTTTCTTGTTGTTGTGCTCTAGGAAGATAAGGTTCGTTTCAGCGTACGAGTAGTTTGCAATAATTGAAGTGAAAGCGAAGAAGAAAATCGCTACCGCTACAAAGATGCCACCCCATTCGCCAACTTGTGCTGTTAGTGCACGTTGCGTTAGTTCGATACCCGTAACTTCACCGTGTGGTACATACTCACCAGACATCAGGATGATTGCTACTGTTGCTGAACAGATAACAATGGTATCCATGAACACGCCTAGCATTTGCACGTAACCTTGTGATGCTGGGTGTGGTGGGTAAGGCGTAGCAGAAGCTGCTGCGTTTGGCGCAGAACCCATACCCGCTTCGTTCGAGAACAAACCACGTTTGATACCGTTAATCATCGCTTGTGCGATTGCGTAACCTAGGCCACCCGCCGCTGCTTCTTGCAGACCGAATGCACTCTTGAAGATAAGAGCCAATACTTCAGGCACTTTCTCGATGTTCGCGAACATCACGTACATAGCGATCGCTAGGTAAGCCAATGCCATGATTGGAACGATGATTTCTGCAGTACGTGCAATCTTACGGATACCACCGAAGATAACGAATGCAGAGATAATTACGATACCAACACCAACGTAGCTACGCTCAAGGTCAAATGCTGTGTTCATTGCGCTTGCAATCGCGTTTGCTTGAACCGCGTTGAATACAAGACCGAATGCAATGATTAGGAAGATAGAGAATAGAACCCCCATCCAACGCATGCCTAGGCCTTTCTCCATGTAGTATGCAGGGCCGCCGCGGTAGTTACCGTCGTTATCACGCGTTTTGTATAGCTGTGCCAGTGTACTTTCAGCAAACGATGTTGCCATACCTAGCATGGCGATTAGCCACATCCAGAAGATAGCACCAGGGCCACCTGCGGTTAGAGCTACAGCAACACCTGCCATGTTACCCGTACCTACACGAGCAGCGAGACTAGTACAAAGAGCTTGGAAAGAAGAGATACCAGCACTGTCTGCTTTACGGCTGTTTCTCAGAACAGAGAACATGTGGCCGAAATGGCGGAATTGAATGAAGCCTAGTCGTACAGTGAAGTAGATACCCACACCAACCAGTAAGTAAACTAAGATAGATCCCCAAAGGAGATCGTTCATCAAATTGATTAAGTCTGTCACGTGAACCTCGTAATTGAGTTTAAGCACCGATCATGCTTCCTAGCCTTCCTCTAAATCGCCTATGCCAGTGTCAATGTTGTGTCGGCATTCGTTTTATATTTATTTGCTGCGATCTAGATTGTAAATGTCGCTTCATGCATCCATTTTACGTATCAGTGTATTTTTTGACGGGCGGATAATGCAGCGAGACGACTTAAAAATCAATATGCAAATGAATTTATATTAAAATGACATTTCACTAATAACACACCTTTTGTTAACACAACTTTCAACAATACAGCCCAATAAAAGTCACATTATCGGGACATAATATCAACAACAGCCACGGCTCCGTCCCAACAAGAACACCATCCCATAAAAATGACGTCAGCCTAGGTTTTACAAGGTATAGTGAAGATCTTCGTTTTTTTCTAGGCCAATGAGATCCCTATACCGCATAGCACCATGTGCACTTCAATGCATTATAGGCAAAACACTATTCCATTCGCACAATGAATTAACATTCAATAACCCCTAATTTAATCGTTTACTTAGGTTTGTTTGCTTGTTTTTTATACATAAAAAGTCCCTCAATGTGTGAGCATGCATAAAAAAACAGAACAAAAACTTCATAGATTTGAAACAAATGAGAAACAAATCAAGGTTATGGTGAACCTAAATATGATATTTAATGGTTCGTAAGAACTAGTCCCACGGAAGGAGATATGGCTTATGGATAGCTTTCAATTCGATGAAGTATCAGAACTAGAAATGCCTCGTGCAACTCAAAAAACACGCTCGAAACCACTTAAGCGTAAGTGGCGTGAAATCGAAGCCATCAACGATCGCAGGCAGCTTGAGAAAGAGCTAAGAGAGATGAATCTCGGTCTCGATTTTAGCCTTGACGATATAAAGCTTTAATCAGCACGATAAGAAATCAGATAGCAAAAGGCACCTATAAAGGTGCCTTTTTTATTGTTTAGACTATCGCATCCGTTCAAAGCGCCGCACTAAGAACTAATCAACTAATATAGAGGGAGTCTCAAACAGTCACCTCTTAATATAGAAGGCACTTCGAAATAGGTGTGACTCACTCTTAATATTAACTAAACGCACTCTTGCTCATTTTGTCGAACGCGAGCTGCGAGCTGGCGATATTGGTCAGCAATCGTGTCCCCAAAAACAGGGTCGTCTTCTGGTTGAAGCCACTGTGACTCAACCTCTTGCCAATCCTTAACCGTGAACGCCTCAACAATCATTGGTAGCACATGCTTCTCTTCATATTCCATGTGCTTTCTCTGAGCCTTAACAAACGCTTCAAGCTGCTCAATAAAGACTTGCTGAGGAACCACCGCATCTTGAAGGATCATATCGACCACGCCTAAAAAGTCCGCCGTTTTCTCAGAAAGCAATTGATGCTCTAACTCCAAGTCTTCAATCGCTTGATCACTGCCATATTGTTTAAGATAGTAGCGATAAATAACGTCTTCTTTAGGGTGATGCACTTTGTCCGAATGGTTCATCAGGTAATCAACCACCTCTGCGATCAAGCTATAGTTTATTTCTCGCTCTTGTTTTAGAAACTCTAACTTATTGTTGAGTATCGCGAGCAAACGAGCCATATAGCCATGCTCTCGTCTTATCCTTTCAATCATCATAGTATTGCACTCCATTACACCTACTGTTTATAAGTGTATACGAAGATACTGATTTATGATTTGACCCGGCTCAGAAAACCACCAACCTACACTTCTGTTGGTAAACACCAGTCAATAGGTTGTTGATCCATAGAAGAAAGTAACTTGTTGGTTGTTGAGAAATGCTGACAACCGAAGAAGCCACGACGTGCCGATAATGGCGATGGGTGAGGTGCAACCAACACTTGATGTTTGTCTTCATCAATCGCTTGGCCTTTCTTCTGGGCGTGTGCGCCCCACAACAAAAAGATGATCGGTTCAGAACGCTGATTGAGCTCAGCAATCATGGCATCAGTAAAAGTTTCCCAACCACATTTAGCATGTGAGTGTGCTTTTGCCTCTTCTACTGTAAGAACGGTGTTCAACATCAACACCCCTTGCGATGCCCAAGAATCGAGATAACCGTGACTAGGAATCTCAAAGCCCTCTATATCTTGTGCAAGCTCTTTGTACATATTGCGTAGAGAAGGGGGGATTTTCACGCCAGGAAGGACTGAGAATGCTAAACCATGAGCTTGGTTAGCACCGTGATAAGGATCTTGCCCTAAGATAACTACTCGCACGGATTCGAAAGGCGTCATATCAAAGGCACTGAACACCTGATCTTGTGGCGGGTAGACGGTTTTCCCATTATTACGTTGCTGCTCAACAAACGCGAGGACACTCTGAAAGTACTCCTTGTCACGTTCATCATTAATAATGGATTCCCAAGTTTTTGGTGCGATCATCGTTTTACTTCCCAATCATCAAGGTTTCTAGCGGCTTTCGCCAGACAAAAAAATAGCTGTATCGGCTAACTGTCCTAAATAGGGATCTAGTTATACCTCATACAGCTATCAATAAACATGATTTGTAGGGTTCACTTGTTGATGAATCATAATAATCAGTTCAAGTTGTGTTTATCTCGATTAACCACTTTTCTGTTGTGTACGATGGTGGCCATGGTTATGCACGTGACGGTTTGGTGTTGGTAAACGACTTGCGACAGCAACAGTTGAAGTTTGGGTGATTGAATACATAAAGGCACCTCCTCTAAGACATCGTGAACTACATATTCACTTTAATGTTATGAAAGAAAGGTGCCAATTTTTAGAAATAGACGGAAATAAATTTTCCCTTCTATTATTACGCTTCTTCGCTGACTACCGTTGCTGAGCGATGAAACATTCTAAGTTGTTGAATTTCCTCTTTCCAAATCGTCGAATCAATCGTTTCCAAGATAAGAGGGATACCATTAAAGCGAGAATCAGAAGCAATATACTCAAAACAATCCCAGCCAATTTCACCTTTTCCTAAAGAATGGTGTCGATCAACTCGACTCGCGAACTCAGCTTTTGAATCATTGATGTGCATTGCTCTTAGATAGTGCATACCCACAATGCGGTCGAACTCAGCAAAAGTATGCTCACACGCCTCTTTTGTACGTAAGTCATAGCCAGCAGTAAACGTATGGCAGGTGTCTAAGCACACGCCAACACGTGACTTATCTTCTACCTGCTCGATAATCTCAGCTAGATGTTCAAACTTCCAACCAAGGTTAGTGCCCTGCCCTGACGTATTCTCGATCACCGCGATTACGTCAGGTACAGCTTGATGAGCTAGGTTGATCGACTCGGCGATCTTAGCCAAACATTCGCTTTCTGAGATTTTCTTCAAATGACTCCCAGGGTGAAAATTCAAAAGCGTTAACCCAAGTTGATTACAACGCTCCATCTCATCAATAAAAGCCGCGCGTGATTTCTCTAGCTTCTCTTCCTCTGGTGCTCCTAGGTTAATAAGGTAGGAGTCATGAGGAAGAATGTGCTCAGCACCGAAGCCCAACATTTTGCAATTGGCTTTGAAGGCACTAATGGTTTTCGCTTCTAGCGGTTTTGCCGCCCACTGTCTCTGATTCTTGGTAAACAGTGCAAACGCATTGGCACCTATTTCACGTGCACGCATAGGCGCCTGATCAACACCACCAGCAGCCGACACATGAGCGCCAATAAACTTCATATTTGTTTCCGGTTTTGAGGATGAATTATTGTTTGTCATTAAATCACTTTACACTTTCATAATGCTTAATAAATAAAGGGTTGTATCGGTTGCTGTTCAATAAAAACACAACAAATGTAGTAAATTTACAACAAATACAACTGTTAAATATTTTTTATACTTTAAAATATTTTGTAATTACTTTGTTTTCAAAGGTTTTGTTGATTTACCTCAAGATAATAACCTTTGTAAAAATATGGTTTTTGGTTGTTTTTTGACTTAAATCAATGTTAACCTTACTAATATTAGGTATATATTACTCAGCTCAATAAAAATCGAAAGTTAACACCATAATCAAACCACATTCAGTGGACTAGGAGATAGTTATGATCCAAGGTATTCAAATTACTAAAGCAGCAAACGATGACCTACTAAACTCAATCTGGCTACTAGATAGCGAGAAGAATGAAGCTCGTTGTGTTGTTGCTACTGCAGGTTTCGAAGCTGACCAAGTTATCTCAGCTGCAGACCTAGGCGAGTACGAAAGCCGTGAAGTTGCAATCGAAGCAGCACCACGCATCGAAGGTGGCCAACACCTAAACGTTAACGTTCTTAAGCGTGAAACGCTAGAAGACGCAGTTGCTCACCCAGAGAACTACCCACAGCTAACTATCCGTGTATCGGGTTACGCTGTACGTTTCAACTCTCTAACAACTGAACAGCAACGTGACGTTATCGCACGTACGTTCACTGAGTCTCTATAATTTTTAGAGCTTAAATTAGAATACAAAAACGGCGCTCATTGAGCGCCGTTTTTATTTGTTCGAAAAACAAATGGACGTTACGGTTGAACTCGACGAAGCACTGCTTTTAGCGCTTCAAAATCGTTATCAAGATCTTCAGACAACAACTCCATTACCGCGTGTTTTGCTAGCGGGCCTGGCAGTTCGATATCAGAACCTAGGATGTCATCAACCACTTCTTTGAATTTCGCTGGGTGTGCTGTACACAGGAACAAGCCAGTTTCATTCTCTTGCAATTGCTCTTCCAATAGACGGTAAGCAATCGCACCATGTGGTTCACATAGGTAACCTTGTGCTTTTAGGTCGCGAACTGACTCAGCGCTCTGCTCGTCAGATACTTTACCTTTGCCTAGTGTATCTAAGCCCCAACCTTTGAGTTGGCAAAGCTCTTCAATACGAGGCCAGTTATTTGGTTGGCTTACGTCCATCGCGTTCGATGTTGTCGCAACGGTCGGTTTTGGATCCCATTGACCTGTTTCTAGGTAGCGAGGAACCGTGTCATTTTCATTGGTTGCTGCGATGAAACGCTTAACAGGTAAACCTAGTGCTTTAGCCAATAGACCCGCCGTTAGGTTACCAAAGTTACCACTTGGTACAGAAATAACTAGGTTTTCACGTTGCTCTTTAGTCAGCTGAGAAGCCGCTTCAAAGTAGTAACAGATCTGAGCCATTAAACGGCTGATGTTGATAGAGTTTGCCGAGTTAAGACCAATCTCTTTACGCAGTTCAGCATCATCAAATGAGTCTTTAACCAGAGCCTGACACGCATCAAAGTCACCATCGATAGCGACAGTGTGAATATTCTTACCCAGCGTACAGAAAAGCTTCTCTTGCAATGGGCTGATCTTGCCTTTCGGGTAAAGAATCACAACATTGATGTCTTCCATGCCGTAGAAAGCATGTGCGACCGCCGCACCAGTATCACCTGATGTTGCTGTTAAGATAGTGATTTGACCACCATCTGAAACGGCTGCTAAAGACTGAGCCATAAAGCGGCCACCGAAATCTTTAAACGCCAGTGTAGGGCCGTGGAAAAGCTCAAGCGCGTAAACGCCGTCTTTTACTTGGTTGATTGGTGCAGGGAATTGGAACGCTGCATCCACCATTTGGTCGATCTGTTCTTTTGGTAATTCATCGCCAATCAATGCTGACAGAATCTTTGAGCTACGAGGGACAAAGTCCTCTGCTAGCAGCGCATCGATATCATCAAACTTTGGTAGCTCAGATGGAAAAAATAGACCTTGATTACGACCTAAACCTTGACGAACGGCTTGGCCAAAAGAGACTTGCTCGTCATTTTCTTTGATGTTGTACAGCTTCATAACTCACTTCCTGTAACGATCGAACCTTGCTTATCTAGGCGACAAACGTGAACGAATCCTTCTTCATTTTGTACGTAATTTTGTTCTAACCAGCGTGCAACACGCTCGGCGACATCTTGTTCTTTGCAAATGCTAAATAGAGTTGGACCGCTACCGGAGATCCCAGTAGCCAGTGCTCCTGCTGAAGTGGCGTATTTACGCGCATCAGCAAACCCTGGAAGCAGTTTCTCACGATATGGTTCAGCAATCACGTCTTTGATCATCTTCGCTGCTAGCTCTGGCTGACCAGAGTGGCACGCGTGGATAAAACCCGCTAGATGACGGCCATGGGCAATCACATCCTGACGACGATATTGAGAAGGAAGAATTTCGCGAGCTTCAGCCGTTGAAACCTTAATACCCGGATACGCCATTACCCAATACCAGTCATCAAAACACGGTACTTCTTGGCTAATGATACCTAACTCTTCAAGCATTAACTGCACACCACCAAGGTAACATGGAGCAACGTTATCATAATGGATACCGCCTGAAATCTTACCTTCCATTTCGCCCATTAGAGCAAGCAGTTCAGTCTCATTCAGTGGCTGGCCATGAAAACGATTTAGCGCATCCAGTGCCGCGACAATTGAACATGCACTTGAACCTAGACCAGAACCAATAGGCATGTTCTTTTCGAGTGTCATTTCTAAAGGCTTTAGCGCAACGCCTTTTTTATCAAGCTCTCTAGAGAACACCACCCAGCAGTCATAGACGATGTTTTCTTTGGCTTCAGTCGGCAGCTTAGAAACAAAGCTGCCTGCTGTTTTTAGCGAGAATGATTCATCGCCTACTTTAACCATTACTCGGTCACCCAGCAGTGTGCCATCCACTGGAGACACAGCGGCCCCCAGCACATCAAACCCTACACTGACATTACCGATTGATGCAGGAGCATAAACGACAACATCCATATCACTTGAACTCATTCCTAAACTCCTAATTTCCAACCAAGAGTACGCATCACATCAGAGAATACGCCAGCTGCTGTTACTTCAGTACCCGCGCCGTAGCCACGTAGTACTAGAGGGATTGGTTGGTAGTAACGGCTGTAGAATGCTAATGCGTTCTCGCCATCTTTAATCTTGAACATTGGGTCATCGCCATCAACAGCAGCGATACGAACCTTACACTTACCTTCAGCGATTTCGCCAACATAACGAAGTACTTTGCCTTCTTCTGCTGCGATAGCCGACAGCTCTTGGAAGTAAGCATCCGCTTCTGGCAGACGAGCCATAAACTCTTCAACCGTGCCTGAGTCATCAAAACCTGGTGGCAGAGCTTGATCAACTTCAACATCTTCAAGTTCAAGCGCCATGCCTGCTTCACGAGCAAGAATAAGCAGCTTACGCGCCACATCCATACCAGATAAATCGTCACGAGGATCCGGTTCAGTAAAGCCGTTATCTTTAGCAATATTGGTTGCTTGGCTTAGTGTCATACCTTCATCAAGTTTACCGAAGATGTAAGACAGTGAACCTGAAAGAATGCCGTTGAACTTCTCAAGTTCATCACCTGCAGAGATAAGGTTCTGAAGGTTTTCGATTACTGGTAGACCTGCACCTACGGTTGTTTCGTACATCAGCTTACGACGTGAGTTACGTGCAACTTCACGAAGCTGATGGTAGTAAGCCATGCTTGCTGTGTTTGCTTTCTTGTTTGGTGTTACCACGTGGAAACCAGCCGCTAGGAAATCAGCGTACTGCGCAGCAATACCTTCGCTAGACGTACAGTCAACCAATACTGGGTTGATGATGTGGTTACGTTGAACAAGAGCCGCTAAGCGAGCTAGGCTGAATTCTTCAGTCGCACTCGACATACGGTCACGCCACTGCTCTAACGGTAGACCATCGCTGTCTAGCAACAAACCTTTACTGTTTGCTAAACCACATACGCGAATCACGATGCCTTTTTCAGCCAATTTACCTTGCTGACGTTGGATCTGATCAACAAGTTCGCCACCAACGCCGCCAACACCCACAACGAATACGTCAAGGAAGTGCTTAGAGTTAAATAGGTTCTCGTGACACGCTTTGATTGCTTCAGAGATTTTATCTTCAGGGATAACCGCTGAGATAGCACGCTCAGATGACCCTTGAGCAATCGCAACAATGTTGACGTTCACTTCAGCTAAAGAAGAGAAGAACTGAGAAGCAACACCGCGTGAAGTACGCATACCGTCACCCACCAGCGTTACAATCGCTACGTCGTCCATGAACTCAACTGGCTCTAATAGACCATCTTTGAGCTCAAGTTCAAACGCGTCTGACAACACTTGTTTCGCTTTCACTTTGTCAGCCGATTCAATACAGAAGCTGATGCTGTACTCAGAAGACGATTGAGTAATAAGGACAATAGAAACGCCAGCCGAAGACATCGCGCCGAATACGCGACTTGCCATGCCAACCATGCCTTTCATACCAGGGCCTGATACGTTAACCATTGTTAGGTCACTTAGCGTAGTAATACCTTTAATTGCTAGGTTATCTTCGCCAGTGTCTTGACCAATCAAAGTACCCGCACCCTGTGGGTTAAAGCTGTTTTTGATCAGACAAGGAATATGGAATTGCGCGATAGGCGCGATAGTCTTCGGGTGCAGAACCGAAGCACCGAAGTAAGAAAGCTCCATCGCTTCTTGGTAGCTTAATGATTTAAGCAGACGTGCATCATCGACTAAGCGTGGGTCACAGTTGTAAACGCCGTCTACATCAGTCCAGATTTCACAGCAATCAGCACGTAGACATGCCGCTAGAACTGCCGCTGAGTAGTCAGAGCCATTACGGCCAAGTGTTACTAACTCACCTTTATCATTACCAGCAGTGAAGCCCGGCATGATGTTTACGTGACCTTTAGGAAGTGGCGATTGACGGAAGTTCTGAGTTGAAACATCCACATCGACCATAGCTTCAAGGTGATCACCTTTAGCGTATAGGTATTGAACTGGGTCAATCAGGCTTGCTGGTTGGCCTTTCGCTTCAAGTACCGCTTTCATCAACTGGATTGAGATTCGCTCACCTTTACTGATGATGCGAGCATTAACATGATTCGGGCACATACCCAGTAGGTTAATGCCGTTCACGAACTGTTTTAGCTGAGCAAGAGAAGTATCCACCTGCTCTTGGAACGCAGAACCGTCAATAGAAGGAACAACGGCTTGAATATCTGCAAACAGTGCAGCGAATGAGGATTCGATCTCTGTAATCTGTGCATCTGCTTCACCATTTTTAAGTGCAGCTTCAATTACAGCGACCAACTTATTGGTTGTTTTTCCTGGAGCCGATAGTACAACAGCTAGCTCTTCTTGCTGGGCATTATTAGCGATGATATCAGCCGCTCGTAAAAAACGATCTGCATCAGCTAATGATGAACCTCCAAACTTTAAAACGCGCATCCCTTTCTCCATAAGTCATAAAAATGGTACAAAAAAAGGCCTGTATCTTGTTGGATACAGGCCTTTTTTTTAAAATCCGTTACTTAGCAGCCTGCCCCAACAATGTTAATGTCGGTAATAATAATGGTTGTGGTCATTACTAGGTGGCTTACGTGCTGCATATCAAATTCTCTGCTTGTGCTTTACTCTACGTGTATCAATTTTTACCACTGGACGTCAATGAAAAGTTGCGTTTTTTTTACATTCGCACCGTTTTTCAGAGCAAACCGTCATTTAAGGGATAAAACACCCTGTATAAACCTTCACTTAAGATACTGGATTTACTCATTGAACAAGCAAGAGTGATCAATTGCATATATAGTCATAACAAAATGCTATATCGATTGTGCAGCGAACGCACAAGTTCTGTGCTTTAATTGAACGATAACGTTCGAAGAACAATAATAATGACATCAGGAGTGGGAAATGAAGAGATTACTTATTCTTTTGGCTTTTGCTATGCCTGTTGTTTGTTCAGCGAATAGTTTGCCTCTACTTCCTTCTCAAATAGATCGTTCTTCTCATAAATTTTTTATCTCCACACAAAACGCGTCAAGTGAAAGCTTCGATACTTGGAAAATAGACAGTGGCTATTCTTATAGCTTGTTTTCAGATGTGGATCTTTACGTGGGTACACGTATCAATAGTGCGGCACTGAAACAGGAAAGTGGATTCTTAAGTGGTGTCAGTTATCAGTTTTCAGAAAGAGTCTCTTTCAACAGTTCTTTACACACCTATAAAGATGAAACCGAAGACAATGAGAAATCGGTAGCCGCAGAGGTTTCCAGCCGAGTGCAACTGACTGATAATCTAGATTTGCATGCCACCCTTGACTATGAAGAGTGGCAGCAAGGTGTTGAAGTGGGATTAGGGTTTCGCTTTTAATCTCTTTCGCTTGTTCTTTATTTACTGATTAGTCCGAATTGAGCCCCAAGCTTTCAGCACATCACAAACCATTCCCCAATCTAATCTAACAACGGAATTAAATTTGAGTTAGTTACGACTCAATTAACAACTCAGATGAAATTAATACGCCATTCCAATCGGCATAAATATAGTCACCAGGCTGAATCAGTTGATTATGTATAGAGAGCGTAACATTCACTTGTCCGACGCCGCGTTTCTCGGTCTTGAATGGCGATGCACCCAGCGCCTGAACACCAAGGTCCATTTGCGACATCATGCCAACATCACGCACCGCACCGTTCACAATCACGCCTTCCCAACCATTCTCTATCGCGAGAATAGCGAGCTGATCGCCAAGCAGCGCCTTTTGGCATGAGCCATTTCCATCAACGACAAGCACTTTGCCACAGCCATCGGTCTCTAAAATCTCGCGAACCTTGGAATTATCGTGGTAACAACGAACTGTTACAATTTTTCCAAAGAACGCACCACGTTGACCGAAGTTCTGCAATGGCATGTTCAGTAGGGTGACTTCGCTTTCAAACTCATCACATAAGTCGGGTGTTATATCGTGCATATATCCTCCGTGAGTAAGGCGTTACCTGTTTAGTCAGGCTAACCTCTATGCTTTTATATGTTATTAAAATTAATCCTTTGTTTTCATTGTTCTATGCTCAATTTATTACTCAATAAAAGTTGATTGAGCATATTTATCTACTAGACTCTTAGGACAGCTTTCAGCTTCCTTGGTTCATAATCCGGTCTTTAGCAGGCAAGATGTGCGAAACATCTCGAATAATCATTCTTGTTTTGGTGCTAAATAATCACCATAACATTGGTTAAGTTGTAGCCATACTATTAAAGTTTGTTGCGATACGGCAATTGATGTAAATCAACAAAGTGAATGGAATTAACATTCTCGCGTTGTTAGCATGCTGTTAACATTATAGAATCCTCTCCAATCACTAAAAGAATGATTGAAAGGCGTACTGGATCTACGTTATTGGGCAATACTTCAAGGAAGGCAGATAGCTGGAAGTAAGTGTTTTTTTGAAAACTTTAAGTTATCATCAAAAATACATTACCTGTATGTTATGTTTTTGCCTAGAATTTATTCTATTAGCACAGTTTCGTCACAAATTTAGGTACCGCCAAATGCAAACCCCGCAGATTCTTATCGTTGAAGATGAGCAAGTAACTCGTAACACTCTAAAGAGTATTTTTGAAGCAGAGGGATATGCTGTTTTTGAGGCTAGCGACGGTGAAGAGATGCACCAAGTGCTATCTGACAACCAAGTTAACCTTGTAATTATGGACATCAACCTTCCAGGTAAGAATGGCCTACTACTTGCGCGTGAACTACGTGAGCAAGCAAACGTAGCGCTTATGTTCTTAACTGGTCGTGATAATGAAGTTGATAAGATCCTTGGCCTAGAGATCGGCGCTGATGACTACATCACGAAGCCTTTCAACCCTCGTGAACTGACTATCCGTGCACGCAACCTTCTTAACCGTTCAATGAGCACAAGCTCTGTTCAAGAAGAAAAGCGTAGCGTTGAAAAGTATGAGTTCAACGGTTGGGTACTAGATATCAACAGTCGTTCTCTGGTTAGCCCAGATGGCGAAGGCTACAAGCTACCTCGTTCAGAGTTCCGTGCTCTACTTCACTTCTGTGAGAACCCAGGTAAGATCCAAACACGTGCAGACCTTCTTAAGAAGATGACTGGTCGTGAGCTTAAGCCACACGATCGTACTGTAGACGTAACAATCCGTCGTATTCGTAAGCACTTTGAATCTGTTTCTGGTACGCCAGAAATCATCGCAACGATTCACGGTGAAGGCTACCGCTTTTGTGGTGACCTAGAAGACTAATTCGATTCGCGTTTCGAGTCGTTTAGCACTTAGTGTTTGAACAGTAGAAGCGCAATCAATAGTTATTAAAAAGGGAGAATGCCAACGCATTCTCCCTTTTTTGTTGTTCATTGTTCGCTAAGGTTTAGTAAACCGTATCAACCTTAACGTCTTTCTCTACTAGCCACTTCACGGTTTCACCATCTTTCAGTTCAACCGCCACATCAACAGGCTTGTCGCTGTCGATCTCTAGTTGCCACACAAAAGCGACTTCCCATTGAGTTTCGCTATGTGTTCTTAAATCAAGATCGTCAGCTGTTACCAATAAGGTGTCTGCACCCTGTTTAACGGTAACACTCTCAACCGCAAGCGTTGCTGGCAGTTGTGAGTCTGACTCTAGGTAGATTGCACCATGCAGAGTCTTATCTTGGGTCTCTCCAATCGTTGGCATCTTGTTGTGCCAAAGGTTGCTTTTCATTGTGACTGTTGCTGCAGATACTTCTACTTGATTATCTTGCTGCCATTCTACTTGGGGCGTAGAACAACCCGCTAATGCCACTACACATGCGGCGAATGCTAATTTTTTCATTCTTCTTCTACCTTTGATTTAACCAACTCTTTAAGACTTCAATGTCATTCTGGTATTCGTTATTAATCTCATCGACCCAATCTGAAATGTTTTCCCACCAAGCTGGTAGGTCAGGAGATTGAGCTTTCTGAGCAACTTGTTGAATGCGTTTCAGGCCGATAGAACCTGCTGCACCTTTAATTTTATGTGCTTCAGAAACGATACTGGCTTTATCTTTCGCGACCATGTTGGAGTTCAATATTTCCATATACTCCGGCATCATATCTTCAAACATCACGATGCTATCCAAAACCGGTTTTGGTCCAACAATGTCAACATAAGACTCTAGCATATCAATATCAAGCAAAGTGGTATCAATAGCTGAAAGAACAGACTTAGTGGCGTCGACTTTCTCAATGCTTTCAACCTTCTCCGTACCCGCTACTTTCTCAATTACCTCTGGCGCATCTTCGATCAGCTCGCTGATGACATCTTGAATAGCTCGAACTGACAAAGGTTTGCTGATCGCTTCGTCCATGCCTTTCTGGAAATACTCTTGCTTGTTGCTTAACACGTTGGCAGTTAATGCCACCAAAGGCGGTAGTTGGCTGTATTTCTCGCGGTAGTATTGAGCAATATCGAAACCTGTCATGTCTGGCAGTTGGATATCTAACAGTACCAAGTCATAGTCTTCCGGGTTGAAAGCAATCTGAGCCTCTTTACCCGTCATTACTACGGTCACCTCATGACCCAGACTTTCAAGTAGAGAGCGAGCCACTGTGATATTGAGTTCAATATCTTCAACCATGAAGATCTTAAGATTCGACTGCTTTCTTGGCGTTTTGATCAGTGCCTGAGTATCGTGATTCACTGGAACTCGAATCGAAACCGTAAAGGTGCTACCAAAGCCCTCTTCACTGGTGACTTCAATGTGGCCATCCATCATATTGATCAGCTGCTGTGAGACCGCGAGGCCAATGCCCGTGCCGACAGCGTGCAAGTTGTCCGTGCCCGATTTCACCTGATAGTACATCGCGAAGATCTTCTCGATTTCACTTTCAGGGATACCAATCCCGGTGTCTTCTACTTCCATCGTTATGTTGGCAAAGTCGCCATCAATGTCGGCGCTGACTGTCATCACCACACCACCATCTTTGGTGAACTTCATCGCGTTGCTGACAAGGTTCCACAATACCTGTCTAAGACGAGTACCATCCACCTCAACAGCAGCTGGAAGATCAGACAATCTTTCTAGATCGAACCTTAGTCCTTTCTGCTCTGCCATTAACGCAGAAATACTCTCGATCTCGACAACGAAATCTTCAAAATTGATAGGGGTTGGGAAGAGCTCAAGCTTACGGCGGTCGAACTTATCCATGTCGATAATATCGTTAAAGATATTACCCAATGTCACTGCGCTTACCTTAATGGTTTGCATCTGCTTACGCTGCTCGGTCGTTAGTTGGCTATCCAACAACATGCGGCTCAAGCCGATGATGCCATTGAGCGGTGTTCTTAACTCGTGGCTAATGGTTGAGATAAAGGTGGTCTTATCGCGGCTAGCTTTTTCTAACGACTCTTGATGCTCTTTACGTTCAGTAATATCGCGACCAAAACCGACTAAACCCAAGTGACGGCCATCTTTGTTATAGAAAGGAACTTTACGCAGTTCGAAGTAACTCTTACGTCCGTCAGGGTATTCAAGCCATTGGTCATAGGTCAGCGCTTGGTTATCAGAAAAGACTTTCTTATCGGTTTCAACAACTTGCTGGGCTACCTCTTTACTGTAGACATCCCAAGGAGTCAAACCAACCAGCTCTTTTTCTGTTTTGCCGGTGAGCTCTTCTACAGCACGGTTACAACCAGAGAACACACCATCTTCATTACGATAGTAAATAAGGTCAGGAGAAGCATCAATAAATGAACGTAGCAGTGCCGTACGTTCTGCAAGTTCAAGCTGAGTTCGCTCACGTTGAAACACCTCGTTCTCAAGGTCGTGCATCGCTTCTGCACGCGCTTCTTCCGCTTTTTCACGCTCTTCAATTTCTTGATTAAGCTTCTCAATATTGAGCTGCAGTTTATTGTTGAGCTCTTGGTCTCGCTCACGCATGTCGCCAAGTTTAGAGACCAGTTTCGCTAACCTTTGACGAGACTCTTCCAGCTGATCAACGACTACAGATAGGAAGTAAACCGCCCAAGGCGTTATCACTAAACCAAAGAAAACTGAACGGACAATATCGATATCATCAACATTACCTTTGAGTGCGAGGGTGATACCGACTTGCACAACAACAGCGAGGGCAACAAGCGCTAGGGCGAGTAAGATAGAAAAGCGGACAATCCCCAGCTTTACGAGTAGATCCACGTAATACTGGGCAAGATTTTTCATGGGTTTCATTTAACGCTCCATGCGATAAGACTAGCAACATTCTACCCTGTTTGAAGATAGGAGGTAAGCTAGCTACATCACACGCAGCAAGAGATCAGCGGCAATATCGAAGGTTAATCCAATTAATATAAATACCGAACAACCAAAACAGACGAAGGTGGGAAAATCACCGATTTTATAGAGTTAGCAAATTGAGGATGGGTGCACCATAGAACGGTTTCGACCGTCAGACTTTGCTTGATACAGAGCACTGTCAGCCAAAGCAACCGCCGAATCCATCTCGTCATCAGGTTTCGGAATGTAAGAGACAATACCAATACTCACGGTGATGAATTCAGAGACCGTCGACTTCTCATGCGCAAGTTCCAACTTTAGGACTTCGTCATGAATACGCTGCGCCACCAGCTGAGCACCTTCGGTCGTTGTATTCGGCAGAATAAAGCCGAATTCTTCACCACCATAACGAGCTACACAGTCCGATGAACGATTCAACACCTGCTTAAATGCCTGAGAAACTTGGACCAAGGCATCATCACCTTGCTGGTGTCCGTAATAGTCGTTGTAGCCTTTAAAGAAATCGATGTCACACAGCATGATCGTCAGCGGTAACTTCTCACGCACATGATAATGCCACAGTGTCGAGAGCTGTTCATCGAAACGACGTCGGTTAGAAACTTTAGTCAGGCTATCCATAAAGCTGAGGCGTTCAAGTTCAAGGTTGGCTTCTTCAAGCTTTTGTTCTGCTAGATAACGCTCTGTAATATCACGCGCCATGATCAACACACCATTAGTGCTCGATGCTGGATCTCTAAACGGTGATTTGACTACATCATACCAAGTAAATGCTCCATCACTTGAGACCACTTTGTCGATATAACGCAGCGATTTACTTTGATGAAGCACTTGATGATCGGTTTCTGATATTCGCGTATAGATACTATGTGGCACCACATCTTGTAAGCGTTTACCGATCAAGTCACTCACTTCAGAGATACCTAGCGCAGCCACAAATGGCTTATTACACGCTTGATAAACCATGTTTTCATTAAAGATGCCAATCGAGTCTGGGCTGGCCTCCAAGATGTTTTGCAAGATGGTGTCACGCTGCGCAAGTGCCACTTCGGTATCTTTTCGCTTCTCCATTTCGCCACGAAGCTGCTGCTGCATGTCATGCCAATCGGTCACATCATGGCTAATAGAGAGCGTACCTATGGTTGATCCATCTTGTGAGAGCAAGACACTTTGGTAGGTTTCAAGCAAGCAGCTTTTTCCATCTTGATCTGTAGTCCAAGAGCGTTCACTTACACGACCTTTTAATACTCCACCAGAAACACTCAGGGTGCCCTCTTCAGCACGACCATGCCAAAACTTTTTAAACGAGCGATTACTCGTCACTAACTGATCTTTCTGATCTTTCACGTAGATCAACTCAGACAAAGAATCCAAAGCGGTACGAGCAACATTCAACTCTCGAACTTCTTGGGACATTTCTTCGTTAGTATTCTTATAAGGTGAAGCATGAATCATCCAAGCCTGCTTATTTCTAAAATGAACCTTACGACCGACTAAGTTGATCTTAAACGACTCAAATTCAGAAAGCGCCCACAGGGAGACCTGCTCGAAGGCTCGAGAGTTGATGTGATTGGTTAAGTAGTGGCGAAAGCTATTCTCGCTTTCAACGGTAGGGAATCGAAAGTTAACACCAATTTGTCGAATACCAAGCAACTGCATTGCTTGGCGATTGGCATAGAGTATTTCGCCACTTCGAACATCAACAAAGTAGAGTGGCGACGGGGTAGCAAGTAGAAGCGTTTCGATATGCGATTGATAACGAGAATAGAGATGCCAGCAGATGAGAGCAATCAGCAATACAACAACGATATAAATACCGTAGCCATACGCCCTGTCCCACAACCAAGTCATTACCAGTTCCATCTGCTCTCAATCTATACCATAAAATCTGTGAGGGAAATGTTACCACTATTTGTTGGTTTTATCTGCTGTTACCTACAGTCACCCATTTCTATTAATTGGCTGCGTTTAAAACAGGCAACGTGTACTCGAATGCAGAGCCAGTTTTGATGCCTTGAGCACCGGTTTTATCGAGCGAACGGCCTATTTCAGTCATCGCTAACCAGCGGTTCTCACACCATAAAGGAGAAAGTAACGTTGGCCGTCTCGCCGCTGAAGAAACACGGTGATAAACCACGTCCGCAGGCGTGCGTTGAATGATCTCACTCGCGATATCGATGTACTCTTCAAGGCTTGGGGCTTCTAGCTTTCCGGCTTTCCACGCCTTAGCCATGGTACTGCCCTCTACTATATGCAGGCCGTGCAGCTTAATACCATCAGTGCCAACCGCTAATACCTTGTCTAAGGTTTCAAGGTTATCCGGCTTAGTCTCTTTTGGTAGACCAACAATCAGGTGGGTACACACCTTGATGCCTAAAGCGCGTGCACGCTGGGTGATCGTTTCATACACCGCAAAGTCGTGTCCGCGGTTAATTCGCTTGAGGGTTTTATCATTGGCGGTTTGCAGGCCAAGCTCGAGCCAAATCTCATAGCCTTGTTTAACGTAACCCGCTAACAGATCCAACACCGCATCAGGCACGCAGTCTGGTCTTGTGCCAACACAAAGGCCGACGATCTCTGCACCAGGTGCTTTTAACGCCTCTTCATACATATTCTTAAGCACTTGTACCTCAGCATAAGTGCTGGTGTACGCCTGAAAGTAAGCCAGATACTTCTTGGCACGAGCAATCTCACCCGCGCGATCTTTTAACTGGTCAGCAATACTTTGAATTTGAGTTTGTTCATCGGCAAAGGAAGCCACGTTACAAAACGTACAACCTCCACGACCAATGGTCCCGTCTCGGTTTGGGCAGCTGAAACCACCGTGAAGCGTCAGCTTGTGGACTTTCTCGCCATAACGGCGTTGAAGGTCTTGGCCGATAGTATTGACCAACTCGTGTAATTGCATATTTTCAAAGCACTCAAGTAAATAAGAATGAATATCAGTCTTTTTTTGAAAAAAAATTACATCCCTGCAAAATTCGACCAATTAGTTTACTCAAGGCTTTTTGCGAGCAACCTAACAAATATCAATAAACATGCAAAAAATCGGCTCTATTTGCCTAATGTTGCACATTTGTTAGGCATTAAATTCAAAATAAAACGAAAAAAATGGTCTACATGGGTCAACTTTCATTGCAATTCGCCTAGACAAAATTGTAGGATACTTACACATATTGGCTATTTTTGAGTATTTACTTACAACGAAAACTTGCTAATAAGTCGGTGATATCTAACTCCCACCTATATAAACCACTAGTTTGTGGTTAAAAATAAACAGGTATCACTAAGGATTGTTTTTCTCGCAATACTTTTCCTGCGAGATACGGAAAGGATTCAAACCGCCAGCATAGGCAGGTTTAGACCCATAAATATAAAAGGACAAGGCTGACTTTATACAAATAAGTTGCGCCTAGATTTAACTGGAAGGATGTATCTATGGTAGATCAAGAGCAGAACTCACAGGGTCTGTATACTCCTGAATTGGAGCATGACGCTTGTGGTATCGGTTTTGTTGCGCATCTAAAGAATCGCAAATCTCATGATGTAGTAACTCAAGCACTCGATATGCTTGCACGTATGGAACACCGTGGCGGCCAAGGCTGCGATCCGTGTTCTGGTGATGGTGCAGGTATCCTGCTACAGAAGCCGCACGAATTCTTACTAGAAGAAGCCGTAAAGCTTGGAATTAAGCTGCCATCTTTTGAAAAATATGGTGTTGGTGTTGTACTTTTCCCTAAAGATGAACACAAACGTGCACAGTGTCGTGACATTCTAGAACGCAATGCACAACGCCTTGAGTTAGAAGTGATCGGTTACCGTGAACTTCCAACTGACAATTCAATGATTGGTGCTGACCCACTAAGCACTGAACCTCAATTTGAACATGTATTTATTTCTGGCGGCCCTGGTATCACACCAGAAGAACTTGAGCGTAAACTGTATGTTCTACGTAACTACACGGTTCGTGTATGCCTAGAAAGCGTTTCAAATATCGGTGATGACTTCTACATCAACTCTATGTCTTACAAGACATTGGTGTACAAAGGTCAGCTAACAACTGAACAAGTTCCTCAGTACTTCCTAGACCTGCAAAACCCAACCATGGTGACAGCTCTAGCACTGGTACACTCTCGCTTCTCTACCAATACATTCCCACGTTGGCGTCTAGCTCAGCCTTTCCGTTACATCGCGCATAATGGCGAAATCAATACGGTTCGCGGCAACCTGAACTGGATGAAAGCGCGTGAAGCAATCCTAGAATCGGATCTGTTTACACAAGCTGAAATCGACATGCTACTGCCTATCTGTCAGGAAGGTAGTTCGGATTCATCAAACTTCGATATGGCACTTGAGCTACTTGTTCTTTCAGGTCGTACTCTGCCACATGCGTTGATGATGATGATCCCGGAAGCATGGCAAGAAAACAAAAACATGGACCCAACTCGTCGTGCGTTCTACCAGTACCACGCGAACGTAATGGAACCATGGGATGGCCCAGCATCTGTATGTTTCACCGATGGTGTTCAAGTAGGTGCAACGCTAGACCGTAACGGTCTGCGTCCTTCTCGCTACACAGTAACAAAAGACGATTTCCTAGTAATGGCGTCTGAGTCTGGTGTTGTTGAGATTGCACCTGAAAACGTTGAGTACCGTGGTCGCCTGCAACCAGGTCGTATTTTTGTTGCTGACCTTGAGCAAGGCCGCATCATTTCTGATGAAGAAGTGAAAGACAGCATTGCTAAAGCACAACCCTACGAAAAGTGGGTTGAAGAGAACCTTCTGAGCTTGAAAAAGCTACCAGATGCGAGCAACGAATTTAGTCAACCTTCTCCAGAGAAACTTCTCCACAAACAACAATCGTTTGGTGTGAGCTCTGAAGAAGTCAACGAAATCATTCTACCTCTTGCGAAAACAGGCTACGAGCCACTTTCTGCAATGGGTGCTGACTGGCCGCTAGCGATTCTTTCTCATCAATCACAGCACCTTTCAAACTACTTCAAACAGTTGTTTGCACAAGTAACCAACCCGCCGATCGACCCGATTCGTGAGCGTATGGTTATGTCTCTGAACACTTACCTAGGTAAAGATCAGAACTTACTTGCTGAAACACCTGAACACTGTCAAAAAGTAGAGCTTGAGTCTCCAGTACTGTCTAACTCTGAGTTAGAAAAACTGCGTGCAATCGATAACGAGCACCTTCAAGCGAAGACGCTGGATATCGTATTCCAAGCAAATGGCGACCAAGGTAAATTAGAGCGCGCACTTAAGCGTATCTGCCAATACGCAGAAGACGCAGTGATTGATGGCTACTCTATCATCCTACTAACTGACCGTGCGGTTAACTCTAACCATGCCGCTATTCCAGCAATGCTGGCTGTTGGCGCGGTTCACCACCACCTAATCCGTAAAGGTCTACGTGCTAAGTGTGACATCGTGGTTGAAACGGGCGACGCTCGTGAGACACACCACTTTGCAACGCTTATCGGTTACGGTGCGAACGCAGTTAACCCATACCTAGTTATTGAAACGATTGTTGAACTGCAACGTACGAAGAAGCTAGATCCAAACGTACACCCACGTGAGTTATTCGATAACTACCGTAAAGGTGTTAACGGCGGTCTACTTAAGATCTTCTCTAAGATGGGGATCTCTACGCTGCAGTCTTACCACGGTGCACAAATCTTTGAAGCACTTGGTGTTAGCAAATCAGTGGTTGAAAAATACTTCACAGGTACTGTTTCTCGTATCCAAGGTCTAACGATCGACGATATCGCGCGAGAAGTACTGGTTCGTCACCGTGTTGGTTACCCAGCTCGTGAAATCCCAGCTCAGATCCTTGATGTTGGTGGTGTTTACCAGTGGAAACAACGTGGTGAGAAGCACCTGTTCAACCCTGAAACGATTTCTCTACTTCAAGAGTCGACGCGTAACAAAGATTACGGTCAGTTCAAGAAGTACGCAAAAGCAGTTGATGACCAAGGCGACAACGCAGCAACGCTACGTAGCCAACTGGACTTCATCAAAAACCCTGCAGGCTCTATTCCTCTAGCAGAAGTAGAACCAATCGAGAACATCCTTAAGCGTTTTGCTACTGGCGCAATGAGCTTTGGTTCAATCTCGCATGAGGCTCACTCAACACTGGCTGTTGCGATGAACCGCATTGGCGCGAAATCAAACTCAGGTGAAGGTGGTGAAGATCCAGCACGTTTCGAACGTAAAGAAAACGGCGACTGGGAACGTTCAGCAATCAAACAGGTGGCTTCTGGTCGCTTTGGTGTAACGTCTTACTACCTATCTAACGCTGATGAGCTACAAATCAAGATGGCTCAAGGTGCGAAACCGGGCGAAGGTGGTCAACTACCTGGTGATAAGGTTGATGACTGGATCGGCGCAACGCGTCACTCGACTCCGGGCGTAGGTCTTATCTCGCCACCGCCACACCACGATATCTACTCAATCGAAGATTTGGCTCAGCTGATCTACGATCTGAAAAACGCGAACCGTAATGGCCGTGTAAACGTGAAGCTAGTATCAGAAGCTGGCGTAGGTACGATTGCATCTGGTGTAGCGAAAGCGAAAGCTGACGTGGTACTTATCGCAGGTTTTGATGGTGGTACGGGTGCATCTCCGATGTCTTCTATCCGTCACACTGGTCTGCCTTGGGAACTGGGTCTAGCAGAAACGCACCAAACACTACTGAAAAACGGCCTACGTAACCGTATCGTTGTTCAGTCTGATGGTCAGATGAAAACACCACGTGACCTTGCAGTAGCAACACTACTTGGTGCTGAAGAATGGGGCGTAGCAACAGCAGCATTGGTTGTTGAAGGCTGTATCATGATGCGTAAGTGTCACAAGAATACATGTCCTGTTGGTATCGCAACACAGAACAAGACTCTGCGTGAACGTTTCGACGGCCGCGTAGAAGACGTAGTGACTTTCTTCCAATACATGGCAGAAGGCCTGCGTGAAGTAATGGCTGAGCTCGGCTTCCGCTCTATCGATGAGATGGTGGGTCAATCGCACAAACTGAAAGTGCGTGATGACATCGGTCACTGGAAGTACAAGAACCTAGATCTAACGCCGGTACTGCACATTGAGCAGGCGCGTGAAGAAGATGGTATCTACAACCAGACACAACAAAACCACAACCTAGAAGATGTTCTAGACCGTAAGTTGATTCAAGCTGCGATTCCTGCACTTGAGAAAGGCGAAGCTGTAAGTGCAAGCTTCCCTATCATCAACACGGACCGCTCTGCAGGTACCATGCTGTCGAACGAAATCTCGAAGGTTTACAAAGACCAAGGTTTACCACAGCCAATGAACGTTAAGTTCCACGGTAGTGCTGGCCAATCTTTCGGTGCTTTCCTTGCGAAAGGCGTTAAGTTCGAAGTAGAAGGCGACGCGAACGATTACTGGGGTAAAGGTCTGTCTGGCGGTACTTTGGTACTGTACCCAGATGCGAAATCATCTATCGTTGCTGAAGATAACATCGTGGTAGGTAACGTATGTTTCTACGGTGCGACTTCAGGTGAATCTTTCATTCGCGGTATGGCTGGCGAACGTTTCTGTGTTCGTAACTCAGGTGCGAAGGTTGTTGTTGAAGGCGTTGGTGACCACGGTTGTGAATACATGACTGGCGGTGTTGCTATTATCCTTGGCTCAACGGGTCGTAACTTTGCTGCGGGTATGAGTGGCGGTGTCGCTTATGTTTGGGATAAAGCGGGCGACTTCGAAACCAAGCTTAACTCTGAACTTGTCGACCTAGATCCAATTGAACAAGAAGATAAAGATCTTCTACTAGATATGCTAACGAAGCACGTTGAATTCACAGGAAGTGAAGTTGCTCAGTCTTTCCTAGACAACTTTGAAGCAAGTGTTGCATCACTAATTAAAGTAATGCCACGCGACTACAAAGCAGTTCTTGAGAAGCGTAAAGCTGAAGCACAACAGGCACAAACGGAAGAAGTGGAGGCAGTATAATGGGTAAGCCTACTGGATTTTTAGAACACGGTCGTGAGCTTCCAAAGAAGCTCGACCCGTCAGTTCGTATCGAAGACAACAAAGAGTTCGTACTTAACGAAGAGTTTGGTGACAAGATCAATACTCAAGCATCTCGTTGTATGGACTGTGGCGTACCTTTCTGTCACAGCGGTTGTCCGATTGGTAACATCATCCCAGAATTCAATGACGCGGTTTACCGTGACAGCTGGGAAGAGGCTTGGAACATCCTAAGCTCAACTAATAACTTCCCTGAATTTACAGGTCGTGTGTGTCCTTCTCCTTGTGAGAGTGCTTGTGTACTAGGTATCAACCAAGACCCAATCACTATCTGTAATATCGAGAAAACGATTGTAGAAACTGCGTACCGTGAAGGCTACGCAAAACCTAAAACACCTCGTTCTCGCACAGGCAAAACGGTAGCTGTTATCGGTTCAGGCCCTGCAGGCCTAGCCGCTGCTGAGCAACTGAACAGTGCAGGTCACTCCGTGACTGTATTTGAACGTGACGAGAAAGTTGGCGGCCTACTGCGTTTCGGTATCCCAGACTTCAAACTGGGTATGGACGTGATTGATCGTAAGATCAATCTAATGGCTGAAGCGGGCGTTGGGTTTAAAGTGAACCAACACATCGGTGTTGATGTTAACGCTCAGCAACTACGTCAAGAATTTGATGTAGTTCTGCTAACGGGTGGTTCTACGGTCCCTCGTGACCTACCAATTCCAGGTCGTGAGCTAAAAGGCGTTCATTTTGCGATGGAATTCCTTGGTCAAAACAACCGTCGTGCCAACGACCTAGACCTGAAAACAGAAGAGGTTCACGCTCAAGATAAGCACATTGTGGTTATCGGTGGTGGTGATACGGGTTCTGACTGTGTAGGTACCTCAAACCGTCATAAAGCAGCAAGCATTACTCAGGTAGAGATCATGCCGATCCCACCAGAGAAACGCCCTGCAAATATGCCTTGGCCTCAATACCCAATGATCATGAAAACAACGACTTCTCACGAAGAAGGTTGTGAACGCCACTGGAACATCTTAACCAAAGAGTTCATCGGTAACGAGCAAGGTCAAGTGACGGGTCTACGTATTGCTGACATCGTTTGGCAAGATGCGAAACCAGGTGAGCGCCCAAGCTTTGAAGAAGTGGCGAACACAGAACGTGTTATCCCTTGTGATATGGCATTCCTAGCGATGGGTTTCTTACACCCAGAGCCAACAGGTGTGCTAGCTCAACTAGACATTAAACTGGACGAGCGCGGTAACGTCGCTTCTGAAGGTTACGCAACTAACCAGAAAGGCGTTTTCGCTGCTGGTGATATGCGTACAGGTCAGTCTCTAGTAGTACGTTGTATTAATGAAGGTCGTGAATGTGCAATTGCTATTGATGACTTCTTAATGGGTAACTCAAACTTAGAAGCGAAAGCTGATTCACTCATGCTTTCCGCATAATATTTCTCGGGCTAGCGTCGATGACGTTAGCCTAGAGGAAAAGCAACACCCTTCCTAACTTTTATATTTGGCTAGCACTCGATGCTAGCCTTTTTTCTATCTGGCCTTCGGCGTTTTCAAAAACACCCTGTTGTATATGTTAAATATCATTAACATTCATCTTGCATATCTCATTGATATCCATCGACTATTTTAGATTATTAAGTGGCTAATCGCGTTTATGCATGATAATTAACCATGAACTTGACCTTAAACACAATTAGCTATACGTTGTAAAGCTGATGAAAATAAAATCAATCGGTTTTGTTAACACAACCAATAACGTTTTAACTGGCTAAAGCAGACTATCAGTTTATAAAAAACAACAAGTACATGAATAGTTAGTCATTTACTGTCTGGATGACAGAGAAGCAAAAGGGAGAATTGCAATGGCTCTATATGATCCTAGTCTTGAAAAAGACAACTGTGGATTTGGTTTAATAGCGCAAATGGAAGGCCAACCTAGTCATAAGTTGGTAAGAACTGCTATTTCAGCCCTAGATCGCATGACACACCGTGGTGGTATCGCTGCGGATGGTAAAACCGGAGATGGCTGTGGGTTATTACTGCAGAAGCCAGACTCTTACCTCAAAATTATCGCAGAAGAGAATAACTTCAACCTCGGCAAGCAATACGCTGTCGGCATGATTTTCTTCAGCCAAGACCCAATCAAAACGCAATCCGCGCAAGACATCGTCAATAAAGAGCTCGCTCAAGAGACACTCACCGTCGCAGGTTGGCGTGTCGTGCCGACTAACACCGACGTGTTAGGTCCAATCGCAAAAGACTCAGTGCCCAACATTCAACAAGTCTTTATCTCAGCACCTGCAGGTTGGCGTGAACGCGACATCGAACGACGCCTATACATTGCTCGTCGCAGAATTGAAAAGCAGATCACCGAAGACAAAGATTTCTATATCTGTAGCCTTTCAACACAGGTGATGGTCTATAAAGGTCTGTGTATGCCTGCCGATCTTCCGCGATTTTACCTCGATCTTGCAGACTTACGTATGGAATCGGCGATATGTCTGTTCCACCAGCGTTTCTCAACCAACACACAACCACGCTGGCCACTGGCTCAACCATTCCGCTATTTGGCGCACAATGGTGAGATCAATACCATAGAAGGTAACCGACAGTGGGCTAAGGCTCGTGCCTATAAATTCTCTTCACCGCTGCTTCCCGATTTGCAAACCGCTGCACCTTTTGTGAATGAGACAGGCTCAGATTCTTCAAGCCTAGATAACATGCTCGACCTGTTCCTTGCCGGAGGTATGGATGTGTTCCGAGCGATGCGTATGCTTGTTCCGCCCGCATGGCAAAATCACCCAGACATGGACCCAGATCTGCGTGCCTTTTACGACTTCAACTCCAAGCACATGGAACCGTGGGATGGCCCTGCTGGCATCGTACTTTCAGATGGTCGTTACGCCGCATGTAACCTTGATAGAAATGGCCTGCGTCCTGCGCGTTATGTGATTACCAAAGATAATCTAATCACACTGGCATCTGAGGTCGGTATCTGGAACTACGCACCGGATGAAGTTGCAGAAAAAGGCCGTGTTGGTCCAGGTGAACTACTGGTAATAGATACTCGCCGCGGCAAGCTGTGGCAATCTAATGAGATCGACAATGACCTCAAAGGTCGCCACCCATATAAAGAGTGGATGGAAAAGAACGTTCACAAGTTAACGCCATTTTCTGCGCTGCAAGATGACCAAGTCGGTAAGCGTAGCTTTGACGATGACACGCTAAAGACCTACCAAAAACAGTTTGCGATGAGCAACGAGGAATCAGACCAAGTACTGCGTGTACTTGGTGACATGGGTCAAGAAGCGGTAGGTTCAATGGGCGATGATACGCCGATGGCTGTGCTCTCTTCAAAAGAGCGTCTGGTTACTGATTACTTCCGCCAGAAGTTTGCACAGGTCACCAACCCACCAATTGATCCACTGCGTGAAAAACACGTGATGTCTTTGGCGACCAGTATTGGTAAAGAGATGAATGTGTTCTGTGAGACAGACGGTCACGCCTATCGTGTCACGTTTGATTCACCAGTACTGCTTTACTCAGACATACAGCAGCTTCTGCAGTTAAGTCAAAAACATTACCGTCATGTTATTCTCAGCATGCACTATGACCCTAACCATCAAGACCTTGAACAAGCAATCAAAGCAGTATGTGATAGCGCCGAACAAGAAGTCCGTGAAGGTGCCGTTTTAGTTGTGCTGTCGGATAAAGGGTTAGAGAAAGGCAAACTACCAATCCCTGCAGCCATGTTGGTTGGTGCGGTGCAAACAAGACTTGCTGATACCAATCTGCGTTGCGATGCCAACATCGTGGTTGAGACAGCAACTGCTCGAGACCCACACCAATTCGCAGTGCTACTTGGCTTCGGTGCGACCGCGGTTTACCCATACCTGGCTTATGAAGCATTAGGTAAAATGTTAGATGATGGCTCTTTAGATAAAGACTATCGCACCGCGATGCAGAACTACCAAAACGGCATCAACAAAGGTCTGTATAAGATCATGTCGAAGATGGGTATTTCTACGATTGCTTCATATCGTTGTTCGCAACTTTTCGAAGCCGTTGGCCTACATTCCGATGTTGTTAAGCTCTGTTTCCGCGGAGTTACCACACGAATCCAAGGCGCAAGCTTTAGCGATTTCCAACAAGATATCTATAACTTATCTCGTAAAGCGTGGACTAAGCGCAAACCGATCGAACACGGCGGTTTACTGAAATACGTCCATGGCGGTGAATATCACGCCTACAACCCAGATGTAGTTGGCACACTGCAAACCGCAGTTAAAACTGGCGAAACTTCGGATTACCTATCTTTTGCTAAACAGGTAAATGCTCGCCCTGCGGCAATGTTACGTGACTTAATGAGCCTGAAAAAAGCCGATAAACCACTAACACTTGAGCAAGTAGAGCCAAGTAGCGATCTGTTTAAGCGCTTTGACTCGGCTGCGATGTCGATTGGAGCTTTGAGCCCAGAAGCTCATGAAGCACTGGCTATGGCGATGAACCGATTAGGAGGCTACTCCAACTCTGGTGAAGGTGGTGAAGACCCACGACGCTTTGGGACTGACCGCAACTCGCGCATCAAGCAGATTGCGTCTGGTCGATTTGGCGTAACACCGCATTACTTAACCAATGCAGATGTTCTGCAAATCAAGGTCGCGCAAGGTGCGAAACCCGGTGAAGGTGGTCAGCTGCCAGGTCATAAAGTCACGGCAGAAATCGCCAAACTGAGATACTCAGTTCAAGGGGTCACGCTGATTTCCCCTCCTCCACATCACGATATCTATTCCATCGAAGATTTGGCACAGCTGATTTTCGACCTTAAACAAGTGAATCCTAAAGCCTTAGTTTCAGTGAAGTTAGTATCCGAACCGGGTGTTGGTACTATCGCGACAGGTGTAGCAAAAGCCTATGCCGATCTAATCACTATTTCTGGCTACGATGGCGGTACCGCAGCGAGCCCACTGACCTCAGTAAAATACGCAGGCTGTCCTTGGGAACTAGGGCTAGCAGAAACCCAGCAAGCATTGGTTGCTAACGGGCTTCGTCATAAGATCCGTCTGCAAGTCGATGGTGGTCTGAAAACCGGTCTTGATGTGATTAAAGGTGCGATTTTAGGCGCTGAAAGCTTTGGTTTTGGTACCGCACCAATGGTCGCAATGGGTTGTAAGTTCTTACGAATTTGTCATCTCAACAACTGTGCAACGGGTGTCGCGACTCAAGATGAAACATTGCGCCGCGAATACTTCAAAGGCCTGCCAGATATGGTGGTGAACTACTTTACTGGCCTAGCCGATGAAGTTCGCCAATACCTTGCAGAGCTTGGTGTAGAAAAACTCACCGACTTGATTGGCCGTACTGATTTACTTGAAGCCGTTCAAGGTCTCACAGCGAAACAGAGCAAACTCGATCTATCTTCAATACTCGAAGCTCCAGTCTCTCCGGAAGGTCACCCGCTGTTTTGGACCGAACCAAACGCGCCATTTGATAAGGCTCAGCTCAACCAGCAGATCCTGGATGATGCACTCGATGCGATTGAGAAAAGACAATCCACCAGCCTTTACTACAACGTGATTAATACAGACCGCTCGATAGGCGCACGTATCTCTGGCGAAATTGCTAAGCGATATGGCAACCAAGGCATGGCTGGTTCACCAATCAAATTGTATCTCGATGGTACCGCAGGCCAATCCTTTGCTGTTTGGAACGCAGGCGGCGTAGAGCTTTACCTAACGGGTGATGCTAATGACTATGTTGGTAAAGGCATGGCTGGCGGTAAGGTGGTTATCAAACCTCACCAAGGCACCGCATTTACTTGTAACGAAGCAACCATCATAGGTAACACCTGTTTGTATGGTGCAACCGGAGGCAAGTTATATGCTGCAGGTACGGCTGGCGAACGATTTGGCGTACGTAACTCAGGCACGGTTGCCGTGATTGAGGGTGCGGGTGACAACGCCTGTGAATACATGACGGGCGGTATTGTTGCCATTCTTGGCGCAACTGGCGTTAACTTCGGTGCAGGTATGACGGGTGGCTTCGCTTATGTCATGGACAAGAACGAAGACTTCCAAGGTAGAGTGAACAACGAGTCGGTTGAGGCGCTTTCTTTGTCTGACTTATATATCCACCAAGAACATCTGCGTGGCTTAATTGCTGAGCACTTAGAAGAGACAGGCTCAGTGCACGCTGAAGCTATTCTGGCGAACTTTGATGAATGGATTCCGAAGTTCTACCTAGTGAAACCAAAGACGGCGGATCTAAACACCTTGCTCGGCCACCAAAGCCGCAGCTCAGCTGAACTTCGTGTTCAAGCGCAATAATTGGAAGGAGCCAATAATGAGCCAGAATGTATACCAATTTATTGATGTGAATCGCGTAGACCCAGCGAAGAAACCAATCAAGATACGTAAAATTGAGTTTGTAGAGATCTACGAACCTTTCACTAAACAGCAAGCCAAAGCACAAGCAGACCGCTGTTTAGATTGTGGTAACCCTTATTGTGAATGGAAATGTCCAGTTCACAACTACATCCCTCAGTGGCTTAAGCTTGCTAATGAAGGGCGCATTATCGAAGCCGCTGAACTGTCTCACCAGACCAACAGCCTGCCAGAAGTATGTGGCCGTGTTTGCCCTCAAGACCGCTTATGTGAAGGCTCTTGTACTCTCAATGATGATTTTGGTGCCGTCACCATAGGTAACATTGAAAAGTACATTACCGATAAAGCCTTTGAGATGGGTTGGAAGCCAGACATGTCTCACGTTGAATGGACCGATAAAAAGGTCGCAATCATCGGTGCGGGCCCAGCTGGTCTTGCGGCGGCTGATATCTTAGTACGTAATGGTGTGAAAGCCGTTGTGTTTGATCGTTACCCAGAGATAGGTGGTCTCCTCACTTTCGGTATTCCATCGTTCAAGCTTGAGAAAGGTATCATGGAGAATCGCCGCCGCATCTTTAGCGAGATGGGTGTTGAGTTCCGAATGAATATCGAAGTTGGCAAAGACATTCAACTTCAAGAGCTGGTCGATGATTACGACGCTGTTTTCCTTGGTGTCGGCACTTATAAGAACATGCGTGCAGGTCTAGATAATGAAGATGCTCCGGGTGTTTATGACGCTCTGCCATTCTTGATTTCTAATACCTACAAGGTCATGGAACTGGACAACCCAACCCCATTTATCGATATGCAAGGTAAGAAAGTCGTCGTGCTGGGTGGTGGTGATACCGCGATGGATTGCGTTCGAACCTCTATTCGTCAGAATGCGGCAGATGTGGTGTGTGCTTACCGTCGAGATGAAGCCAACATGCCGGGCTCTCGCCGTGAGGTGAAGAATGCACGTGAAGAAGGCGTGAAGTTCAAGTTTAACCTCCAGCCTATCGGCTTAGAGCTTGATAGTTCTGGGCATGTTGCTGGCGTTAAAGTCGTGAAAACCGCATTAGGTGAACCTGATGAAGCAGGCCGTCGCCGCCCAGAACCTGTTGAAGGCAGTGAGCATGTTCTTGAGGCTGATGCCGTAATTATGGCATTTGGTTTCCAACCTCATACGATGGAATGGCTAGAACCTTTCGGTGTGGAGCTCGATCAGTGGGGCCGCATCAAGGCTCCTAACAAACAAGAGTTTCAATACCAAACCACCAACAGCAAGATCTTTGCAGGTGGTGATGCGGTTCGAGGATCTGACTTAGTGGTGACCGCTATCGATGAAGGCCGTAAAGCCGCAGAAGGGATCTTGGACTACCTAGAAGTGTGACTAATCTAAGGTTTCCTTTATTACTCAGGCCGTTACTATAAAAAAGGGATCCAATGATGGATCCTTTTTTGAATTAGATACGTTTATCACAAGCACAACAAAAATACGTAAAACAATCGCAAACAAACCAATGCCGATAACTACAATTAGAATTAAAACAACGCCATAGGAAACATTATGAAAAAAGCAGCTCTCCTCTCGCTATCACTTTTAACGTTAACCGCTTGCAGCCAAGGAATCACGGACATGAAAGACAGAACTTCATCACCTTGTGGAGACAAACCAAACTGCGTATCAACTCAAGATGATCGTGAGCAACATGCATTGGCCGCGTTTAAGTTGTCAGATTCAGCGAGCTTAGATGCGATTGAGCAGGTTGCGCTAACCTTACCGGGATCAAAAACCGCGAGTAAAACAGAAGATTATCTGCGTGTTGAATGTACTTCGCGCATCATGCGTTTTGTCGATGACTTAGAACTTAAAATCACGGATGGCAAACTGATCGTGCGTTCAGAGTCTCGTACTGGCCATTCTGATTTTGGCGTAAACCGAAAACGAGCTGAACAACTTCGTGCTAGCTTGAAAAGCGAAGGCCTAATCAAATAGATAAAAGAATACGCAGATAAATCGCTACTATTCGGATGAGAAGTGCCTCTGGGCAGTCGCTCGACACTTCTTATCCATGCTACAATTTCGCTCTACTGTTTAAATATTATTTATTAAGAGACTACACATGAAAATCGGCATCATTGGCGCAATGGAGCAAGAAGTTGCGATCCTAAAAGCAGCAATTTCAGACATTACTGAAGTTAATAAAGGCGGTTGTACCTTTTTCTCTGGTCAGCTAAATGGTGTTGACGTTGTTTTGCTTCAATCTGGCATTGGTAAAGTAGCAGCGGCTGTTGGTACTTCAATCCTACTAAGCGAATACCAACCAGATGCCATTCTGAACACGGGCTCTGCTGGCGGTTTTGATTCAACACTGAACCTTGGCGATGTGGTTATCTCAACTGAAGTTCGACACCACGATGCAGACGTTACAGCTTTCGGTTACGAAATCGGCCAAATGGCAGGTCAACCTGCAGCGTTCAAAGCTGACGACAAACTGATGGCTGTTGCAGAACAAGCACTAGCACAAATGGAAGATAAGCACGCCGTTCGCGGTCTTATCTGTACTGGCGACGCATTTGTTTGCACAGCAGAACGCCAAGAGTTCATCCGCAAGCACTTCCCATCTGTTGTTGCTGTAGAGATGGAAGCATCGGCTATCGCTCAAGCTTGTCACCAATTCCAAGTACCATTCGTGGTTGTTCGTGCAATCTCTGATGTTGCAGACAAAGAATCACCAATGAGCTTCGAAGAGTTCCTGCCACTAGCAGCGCAAAGCTCTTCTGAAATGGTTATCAAGATGGTTGCCCTACTAAAGTAAGCGACTAGACATGCAAACACTGTTTGATCAGGTATTTGCAAATGGCGTGCTCCTTGTGATGTGGGGAGCACTGCTTTTTCATTTAATTTTACCTATTCCTCATGCCGCACACCCGACGACCTTATGGCATAAGTTTGCTGAGCTTTTAGCAAGCAAGGTTAATAACAACCAAAACTATTCCCAAAGCTTAATCTCGGGCACGTTAGCCTGGGGATTAATGGTGCTGCCGACTCTGATTATTCTGTTGGCCTTGCAACCTTTGGTTTGGCAACCTCAACTGTTTGAGTTAGCACTGTTATTACTCGCGATTGATTGGCGTAATAATGAAAAGCTGGCTAATCAGTTGATCAAGGCACTTGGTCGAGAAGATAAAGCCGCCGCTCGTCAGTTACTGGCTCCAATTGTCAATCGTCAGACCGAATCACTTTCATCACTTGGCCTAGGCAAAGCCGCCACAGAAACCATCATCATGGGTTACGCTCGTAACGTAGTTTGTGTGCTGTTCTGGTACGCCGTCGGTGGTGGTATCGCCGCTTTGATGTATCGCCTGATCGTCGAGTTAGCTCGAGCTTGGTCACCAAGCCGTAAGCAGTTCTCTCCTTTTGGTTCAACGGCAATCAAGATCGTCGCTATCCTAGAATTTATACCCATGTGCTTGTTTGCCTTGATGATCGTCTGTGGTGATAAAGCGTCTCACACATTTAAGATGATGCTCGTTCAGAGTCGCTCTTGGCCTCTACCCGGCCCGGCATGGTTAATTACAGCCGTAGGGAACAAGCTGGAGTTATCATTGGGTGGCCCTGCCATTTATGACAACACCAAAGCCATTCGAGCAAAATTAGGCGGCAGAATCGCCCCATCAGCACTGCATTTATCTCAGGTTCAAAAGCTACTTTTTGGTCGCATCGCTATCTGGATATTCTTACAAAGCCTAGCCTTACTCATTATTCACCAAGGGATTTAAAGTGAAACCCTCTCAACTTGTTACACGATACTCTGCCCTCGCATTCACTCTCAGCTTCAGTTTATGGGCACCCACTTCATTTGCGACAGAAGTAGCAACAGCCGAACGTGTTATCAGCCTCGCTCCTCATGCGACCGAGCTAGCGTACAGCGCAGGCCTAGGTGACAACCTTATCGCGGTGAGTGAACGAAGTGATTACCCACCACAGGCTGATAAGCTTGAGAAGGTGGCAAATTATCAAGGCATCAAGGTTGAGAAAATAATCGCACTGCAGCCAGATCTGATTCTCGCATGGCCTGCAGGTAACCCGCCTAGAGAACTCGCGAAATTAGAGCAGTTCAGTTTCAATATTTACTACTCAAAAACCAAAAGCCTAGACAGCATCGCGACCAATATTGAACAACTGAGCCAATACGCAAGCGACCCGAGTATCGGTGAAAATAATGCCAAGCAATACAAAGAACAGCTCAACGCGTTAAGACTAAAATATAAAGATGCCGAACCGGTAAACTACTTTTATCAGCTTAGTGAAAAGCCGATCATCACTGTGGCTCAAGGGCATTGGCCAAGTGAGGTGTTTGAGTTTTGTGGTGGCCACAATATTTTTGAAGACAGTGCTTCCCCCTATCCGCAAGTTGGTATTGAACAAGTTATATTAAGAAAACCGCAAGTGATCTTCACTTCTCAGCACGCGATTGAGAATGGAACCATGTGGCAAACATGGGAAGATGAGATCCCAGCAGTTGTTCAAAATCAGATTTGGTCACTCAATTCTGACTGGATTAATCGCCCGACAACGAGAACTTTGAAAGCGATCCAACAAGTGTGCGATTTCTTCGATAGAGCTAGGCAAAATCACTAACTATTTGCTGCGTTTTTTCGTACAATTCGCCACCGACCTGTCCCTATAATTTTAACTATAAGAGCACCAGTATCATGGACTCCATGCTGCTTTATATTATCGATTTATTTGGCACTGCCATCTTTGCTATTTCAGGCGTTTTTGTCGCTGGCCGTCTTAAGATGGACCCCTTTGGCGTAGCCGTTCTGGGCAGTGTAACCGCAATTGGCGGCGGTACTATTCGTGACATGGCATTGGGTGCAACTCCAGTGTTTTGGATCACTGACACCACCTACCTTTGGGTAATCATCATTACCTGCTTGCTGACCATGATCATCGTAAGGCGTCCCAAACGTCTGGCGTGGTGGATACTGCCAGTATGTGATGCAATCGGCCTAGCGGTGTTTGTTGGCATTGGTGTAGAAAAAGCGCTTATCTATCAAGATTCAGCACTAGTGGCCATCATCATGGGTGTCATCACCGGCTGTGGTGGCGGTATTATTCGTGACGTACTTGCCCGTGAAGTACCGATGATCCTACGAAGCGAAGTCTACGCGACCGCTTGTATCATCGGCGGTGCATTCCACACTATGGCTATTCGCATGGGGCACGATTCAGAGACGGCATTTTTAGCCGGTGTATTCTCAACGCTGCTGATCAGGCTTGGGGCTATTCGTTGGCACTTATCACTGCCGACCTTCGCCATCAAATAGACCATTACCAAATATTAAGAAAGGCTCCTCAAAGGAGCCTTTCTTAATTTGAGCTCCCCCCAACACAATTATTATGCTCTCGCGTTACACGTGCGAGCATAACTAAAAATACCTAACTAGGTTCAAAGCTTTAGTTTCAAGTCTAGAGAATGGATTGCGTTTCAGGTAAGTTGACACAATCATTCCCAGCTTTCATGAATATAACCCAATGCTACTCGAAGGAATCGAAACTCTACTGGTATTGAGTAAAGCAAAGACCATGAGCCGCACAGGCAGTTTGCTTTATATCAGCCAATCAGCGGTCAGCAAACGGATTGCGAATTTAGAAAAGAAGCTAGGTAAAAAGCTCATTGAACCGAGTGGCCGACAGATAAAACTCACGCCGGATGCAATTGCATTAATCGAGAGTATTGGCCCTACATTCAATGAACTTCGTGGTCTTATTTATGAACAGCAAGAGTTGGAAGATACCACTCTCATTACTTTAGATAGCTCTAAGTCGCTGATAGCGGGTTATTTAGGTGAAATGATGGGGCAATTTATCCAACAAGATAAGTACATCACCATTACCACCAACCACACGCCGAGAATCATAGAGCGAGTACAATCTGGCAAGGCGACTTTGGGGTTGTGTGCTGGCTTACTGCCACCGCATCATGGTTTGATGGCATTCCACCTGTTTGATGAGCCGTTTTACATAGTGAGTAAGTCACCGCTAACGGAGCTTCCTCCATTGGTGATTACCAACGATATGACCAATCCTGCCAACTCTTATCAGCTCTCTGTATTGGAGAAATTTGGCATTAAACCCTTGATGGAGATGGATGCTTATACCGCAGCCGCGCAACTTGCACTTGGTGGAACTGGACCAGCCTTAATCCCGCTCTCTATCGTAAAGACGCTCAATATTGAGTCTCAATACCTATTTAGCTTTCAAGAACTAGAAGGCCTTATTCGACCGATTCATATCTGTGTCAGACCAAATAGCTATCAGTCTCCACGAGTTAAAGCACTGATAGAATCCATTGTTGATGCTGTTCCCAAAGCAGTTTAGACGCCATTAGCATCGACATTACGATCACAAGGGGGCGAATCCATTTCTGCCCTTTTGTCACCACTACTTTAGCGCCAAGCTGGGCGCCCATAAAGCCGCCGACCGCCATCACTAATCCCAGCTCCCAAATTGGCAAGCCTGCTAAAATAAAGAAGATCAAGGCTGCGATATTCGAAGTGAAGTTAAGTACCTTGGTGCGCGCAGTAGCATCGACTAACGAAAAATGGCCAATAGCAACAAAACAAACTGTGAAGATAGAACCTGTGCCCGGACCAAAGAAACCATCATAGAAACCAACACCGCCGCCAACACATAACGCAAACATCGCCTCAGAGATCTTCTGTTTACCCTCAGACGCTCTGGTTTGTGGTGCTAACAGGAAATAGAGAGAGATTGCGATAAGCAGCAACGGTATCACACTAGTCAGTAGGCTCGCATCAATGTGCTGGACTAACTCGGCGCCAATGGCAGAACCAATAAAGGTACAAAAGATCGCGAGTCGCATCTCTTTAATACTGACTATACCGTTACGCACGAAATACCAACTCGCAGAAAAGCTACCAAATGAGCTTTGGAGTTTATTGGTTGCCAGTGCCTGCGTTGGTGGTACTCCGGCCGCGAGCAATGCCGGTAGAGTCAGTAACCCACCGCCGCCAGCCATTGCATCAATAAAGCCTGCTGCCGTTGCAACAACAAACAAGATAGCCAATATTTCTAGAGTGATTTCCATATACCCACGCCTTAAGTTCTCGTATAGCGACAAGTTACCACCGTGAGCAAACGATCAACAACGAAACACAAGATTCTAACCTATTCCAGATTTTCACCATTTAACTCATATTGGATAACAGACATAAAAAAGCCCACTCCGGAGAGTGGGCTTTGAGCATTTATATCCGCTTAACAGCGATACACTTTAGGCTATTAAGCTTGAGAAGCTTTAACCTGTGCGTGGAGCTCTTGAACTGAAGTTACTGACGTCTTCGCGTCCGCTGTGTGCGCCATACAAGTCGCGAATGCAGCGTTTAGCGTTGTCGTGTAGTTAACTTTCTCAGCCAATGCGCCACGACGAAGAACTTTAGAATCTTCAATCGCTTGACGGCCAGCAGCTGTGTTCACGATGTACGTGTACTCGTTGTTCTTGATACGGTCAAGAATGTGAGGACGACCTTCGTGTACCTTGTTTACTAGACGTGGGTTGATACCCGCTTCACCAAGGATAACCGCTGTACCGTGTGTTGCGTCTAGCTGGTAACCAAGCTTAGATAGCTTAGATGCTAGGTCAACAACACGCTCTTTATCGCCTTCGCGAACAGAGAGCAATGCACGACCGCCTTCAGGGTAGATGTGACCACAACCCAATTCAGCTTTAGAGTATGCTTCTGCGAATGTCGCACCAACACCCATAACTTCACCAGTAGAACGCATTTCTGGGCCTAACAGTGGGTCAACACCAGGGAACTTGTTGAATGGAAGTACAACTTCTTTCACTGAGTAGTAAGGTGGGATGATTTCTTTCGTAAAGCCTTGAGACTCTAGAGATTGACCAGCCATTACACGAGCGGCAATCTTAGCGATTGGCGCACCCGTTGCTTTAGATACGAATGGAACCGTACGTGCTGCACGAGGGTTAACCTCAATTAGGTACACTTCATTGTTCTTAACAGCAAACTGCGTGTTCATCAGACCACGAACACCCAACTCAAACGCTAGCTTTTCAACTTGCTCGCGCATTACGTCTTGGATTTCTTGGCTTAGCGTGTATGCAGGAAGAGAACATGCTGAGTCACCTGAGTGAACACCCGCTTGCTCGATGTGCTCCATGATACCGCCGATTACAACGCGCTCACCGTCACAAATCGCATCAACGTCTACTTCAACAGCGTCATCTAGGAAGCTATCAAGTAGTACTGGAGATTCGTTTGATACGCTAACTGCTTCGTTGAAGTAGCGACGTAAATCTTGCTCGTCGTATACGATTTCCATCGCACGACCACCAAGTACGTAAGAAGGACGAACAACAAGTGGGAAGCCGATTTCACGAGATTTCTCTACCGCTTGCTCCATTGTTGTTACTGTTGCGTTTTCTGGCTGAAGTAGGCCTAGGCGGTCTACAGCAACTTGGAAACGCTCACGGTCTTCTGCACGGTCGATTGCGTCAGGGCTAGTACCGATGATTGGTACGCCAGCCGCTTCAAGAGCACGTGCCAGTTTAAGTGGCGTTTGACCACCGTACTGAACGATAACGCCTTTTGGCTTCTCAACACGGGCTATTGCTAGCACGTCTTCTAGAGTTACCGGTTCGAAGTACAGACGGTCAGACGTATCGTAGTCTGTAGAAACTGTCTCAGGGTTACAGTTAACCATGATAGTCTCAAAGCCATCTTCACGTAGCGCTAGTGATGCATGTACACAACAGTAGTCAAATTCAATACCTTGGCCAATACGGTTTGGACCGCCGCCTAGAATCATGATTTTTTCTTTGTCTGTTGGGTTTGCTTCACACTCGTCATCGTAAGATGAGTACATGTAAGCCGTATCTGAAGAGAACTCAGCTGCACACGTATCTACACGCTTGTATACCGGATGGATATCGTACTGGTCACGTAGACGACGGATTTCGCTTTCCGCTACACCTAGAATCTTAGATAGGCGCGCATCAGCAAAACCTTTACGCTTAAGCTTGTTTAGCTCGTCTTTATTTAGACCAGCAAAGCCTTTCGCTTTAAGTTCTTGCTCTAGCTTAACGATATCTTCGATTTGAACTAGGAACCAACGGTCGATTTGCGTCAGGTTGAATACACCGTCTACCGACATACCAGCACGGAATGCGTCAGCGATGTACCAAATACGCTCTGCGCCAGCTTCTTTAAGTTCGTGACGGATAGTCGTTAGAGCATCTGGTGCGTCTAGGTCTACCATTTCGTCAAAACCAGTCGCGCCAACTTCTAGGCCGCGGAGTGCCTTTTGTAGAGATTCTTGCTGGTTACGGCCGATAGCCATAACTTCACCAACAGACTTCATTTGTGTCGTTAGACGGTCGTTAGCACCTGCAAATTTCTCGAAGTTGAAACGAGGAATCTTAGTTACTACGTAGTCGATTGTTGGTTCGAATGATGCTGGCGTTGCGCCACCAGTGATGTCATTCATTAGCTCGTCTAGCGTGAAACCAACAGCCAGTTTCGCTGCAATCTTAGCGATTGGGAAACCTGTTGCTTTAGAAGCTAGTGCTGAAGAGCGAGATACACGTGGGTTCATCTCGATGATAACCATACGGCCATCTTTCGGGTTGATACCAAACTGTACGTTTGAACCACCTGTTTCAACACCAATCTCACGCAGTACTGCTAGAGATGCGTTACGCATTAGTTGGTATTCTTTGTCTGTCAGCGTTTGTGCTGGAGCCACGGTGATTGAGTCACCCGTGTGAATACCCATTGGGTCGAAGTTTTCAATCGCACATACGATGATGCAGTTATCGTTTTTGTCACGAACCACTTCCATCTCGTACTCTTTCCAACCGATAAGTGATTCATCGATAAGAAGTTCGTTTGTTGGAGATAAATCCAAACCACGACGACAGATTTCTTCAAATTCTTCTTTGTTGTAAGCGATACCGCCACCAGTACCACCCATCGTAAACGATGGACGAATGATACAAGGGAAGCCAACCATGTCTAAAACTTTATAAGCTTCTTCCATCGTTTTCGCTGTATCAGCAGTTGGACACTCAAGGCCAATAGCTTTCATTGCTTTATCGAAGCGTGAACGGTCTTCTGCTTTATCGATAGCGTCAGCCGTTGCACCAATCATTTCAACACCGAACTCTTCAAGAACACCGTGCTTTTCTAGGTCTAGAGCACAGTTCAATGCAGTTTGGCCACCCATTGTAGGTAGAACTGCATCAGGCTTCTCTTTAGCGATGATATTACGCACAACTTCCCATTGGATAGGCTCAATGTAAGTTGCATCAGCCATGTCAGGGTCAGTCATGATTGTCGCTGGGTTCGAGTTTACAAGAATAACTCGGTAACCTTCTTCGCGAAGTGCTTTACAAGCTTGAGCACCAGAGTAATCAAACTCACATGCTTGACCGATAACA
This sequence comes from Vibrio crassostreae, assembly GCF_041439375.1. Taxonomy (GTDB): domain Bacteria; phylum Pseudomonadota; class Gammaproteobacteria; order Enterobacterales; family Vibrionaceae; genus Vibrio; species Vibrio crassostreae_D. The sequence goes on from NZ_JBGONY010000004.1 coordinate 106,746, forward strand.
ATCGGGCCAGCACCTAGAATTAGAACACTTTTAATGTCAGTACGTTTTGGCATTATCTACTACTCCGGATTACGCTGTGTGCTGTTTAATTAATTCAATGAAGTGGTCGAATAGCGGTGCCGCATCTTCTGGACCTGGGCTTGCTTCAGGGTGACCTTGGAAGCTGAATGCTGGTTTGTCTGTACGGTGAATACCCTGTAGAGAACCATCAAATAGTGATTTGTGAGTTGCACGCAGTATCTCTGGAAGGGTTTCTTCGTCAGCAGCAAAGCCGTGGTTTTGCGAAGTAATCATCACAACATCACGATCTAAATCTTTAACCGGGTGGTTTGCACCGTGGTGACCAAACTTCATCTTCACTGTCTTAGCGCCTGACGCAAGAGCAAGAATCTGGTGACCTAGACAGATACCGAAGATTGGCAAGCCTTTTTCTAGGAACACTTTTGTCGCTTCAATTGCGTAAGTACATGGTTCTGGGTCACCAGGGCCATTTGAAAGGAAAACACCGTCTGGGTTCAGAGCTAGTACTTCTTCAGCAGAAGTTTCAGCTGGAACAACCGTTAGGCGGCAACCGCGGTCAACAAGCATTCGTAGGATGTTTCGTTTTGCACCGAAGTCATAAGCAACAACGTGGTATGGCAATTCAGAGTCTGCTTTCGCTTCAGGAAGTCCACCCGTAAGCGTCCACGAACCTTGTTTCCATTGGTACGCTTCTTTTGTTGTAACTTCTTTCGCAAGGTCCATACCTTTCAGGCCAGGGAATTCTTTTGCTTTAGCTAGAGCCAAAGCTTCGTCTAAATTTCCGTCGTTTACTGAAGAGCCAGCTACGATACAACCATTCTGTGCGCCTTTTTCCCGAAGAATACGCGTCAGCTTACGAGTATCGATATCAGCGATACCAACAACGTTTTGCGACTTAAGGTAATCAGAAAGGGATTGTTCATTACGGAAGTTAGAAGCGATTAGAGGGAGATCGCGAATCACAAGGCCTTGAGCGTGGATTGAAGAAGATTCTTCGTCTTCGGAATTGGTTCCGGTATTGCCAATGTGAGGATAAGTAAGAGTAACGATTTGTTGAGAATAGGAAGGATCAGTGAGGATTTCTTGGTACCCCGTCATCGAGGTATTAAAAACGACTTCACCAACTGCAGAACCTACAGCGCCAATGGCTTCACCGTGAAATACTGTCCCATCTTCTAGGACGAGTAGTGCTGACTTCTTCAAGACAACCTCCAGAAATAAAAATGCATTAAAATTGATTTAATTTGCAAATCTACCTTCCTGCAACACCAGAAACTGCGTGTTTATGGAAATTAGACAAATTGGCGGTATTTTAGTGATGTGCGTGATACGTGTCAATATTTAACGTAAAAGAAATTAAACATTTGTAAGGACTAATCCAATTTACACCATCAAAGCTTCAAAAGTTCAACTTTCATGCTCATTTAAACCGAATATTATGATTTTCTAATTTTCACCCCTCATTTTAGCTAAGCATAGAGTAATAAAAATATCAGCAACAAAACGCAAACGATAAATACAAAGAGAAAACATGATAATTTAAAGATCTAAAACAGAAAACACACCAAAGGCAATATAAATAACACTTAAACTAAGGGAAAATGACGATAATAAGAAAGTAAAAGGAGGATAGTAGAAGAGGGATCACTGTAAAAAAGGGACTAAATAAAGAAAGCGCCGGCAGTTGCCAGCGCATAAATATCTATTTACAGATCGTTCAAACCAAGGACGTCAGTCATGGTATAAAAGCCAGCAGGTTTGTCATTTAACCAAACTGCTGCCTTGATTGCACCATTAGCAAAGGTCATTCGATCTGTGGCTTTATGAGTAATTTCGACTCGCTCACCGATATCAGCAAACATAGCGGTATGCTCGCCAATAATGTCGCCAGCTCGAATTGTCGCAAAACCAATCTCATCTTTTGTACGCTCGCCAGTAATGCCTTCACGTGACCACACGGCTACATCGTTTAGCTCATTGCCCATCGCACCAGCAATCGCTTCGCCCATGCCAATCGCAGTACCAGAAGGTGCATCAACTTTATGACGGTGGTGAGCCTCAACGATCTCGACATCACAATAATCGCCCATCACTTTAGCGGCCTTCTCTAGCAGCTTAAATACCAGGTTCACACCGACACTGTAGTTAGGTGCCATTACGATAGGCATCTCTTTTGAAGCTGCATCAATCACCTGCTTCTCTTCTTCAGAGAAACCCGTCGTACCGATGATCAGCTTTTTACCATGACGTTTACAAAGTTCAATATTCGCTAATGTGCTAACAGGTGCAGTAAAATCGACAATCACATCAAACTCTTCGATCGCTTTAGACAAGTCATCCACTAGAGCAACATCAAAACGACCTTCACCGCATAACTCGCCAACATCAACGCCGACCAAAGATGACTCTGGACGCTCTGAACCAGCACCAACACTTGCTTCTGAATTATGATGAGCGGCTTTCACCAAGTTGCGACCCATACGGCCCGCTGCTCCTGCAATTGCAATTCTTACCACTGCGAATATCTCCATTGTTTTGGTTACCGTTGCCACTTATCTCTTGCAGCAACGTTCAATCGATTAATCTCTTTAAACTAACAACAATCTCAAACTCAGGCTAGCAATTACGAAAACTCTTTTATTACTCGCTCTAAAATTGGCACATTCGCTTCAGGGAATGCGTATTGGCTCAATGATTCAAGATCGACCCATTCACCTTGTTGCCCTTCTTTACCATAAGGCTGTTGCTCGAAATCAGTCACAAGGATGAAATCAAACTTAAGCGACTTGTCACTGTAATCAAACTCAAGATGTTCAAACAGAGACTGTTCAGTCACATTGATACCGATTTCTTCATCAAGTTCACGAGTCATCGCCTGTTCAATGGTTTCGCCTACTTCTACTTTACCACCAGGAAATTCCCAGAAACCGCCTTTATGCTTGTCGTCTGGGCGCTTAGTAATAAATACCTGTGACTTATCTTGGTTAAAGATAATTCCAGCTACAATGTGGATTCTTTTCATTGATGGTGTTCCTTTTGTGCCCTTACCGTCCCTACAATGAGGAACGAATTAGATAGGGAATCTGCTCTTTTGTTAGTTCCAAAGGTCCACGACTCGCTCGTCCCTCACTCTCGAGGATGACGCCATCGAAACCTTATTATTTTCATATACAAAAAGAGCCGCCTAAGCGACTCTTTTTATCAATAAGTTTGTGTGAAGCTAAGCTGTGACGTGTTGAGTACCTCCGACACTGCAATCATCCGTTACAGCAACGATTCACCAAGCTTAGTCAATTTTACCGTGACACTGTTTATATTTTTTGCCACTTCCGCATGGGCATGGTTCGTTACGACCCACTTTACGCTCATCACGTACTACCGTTTGTGGAGATGCAGCTTCAGCTTCATTATCGCCTAGCTGGTTTTCAGCTGTTGCATGTTGTGCTTTTGCACGACGCGCCGCTTCTTCAGCTTGGGCTTGACGTTGCGCTTCCATCTTTTCAACTTCTTCTTGTTGCTGAACGCGAACTTTAGAAAGAATGGTAACAACGTCTGTTTTTAGTACATCTAGTAGGCCTTCAAACAGTTCAAACGACTCACGCTTGTACTCTTGTTTCGGGTTCTTCTGAGCATAACCACGTAGGTGGATACCTTGACGAAGGTGATCCATCGCAGCCAAGTGCTCTTTCCAAAGACCGTCTAGCGTTTGTAGCATCACAGACTTCTCGAAGTTACGCAGTACTTGAGCACCAACCACTTCTTCTTTCTGTTTGTACGAATCAACCGCCATACCTAGGATTCGTTCACGCAATGCTTCTTCGTAAAGCTTGTCGTCTTCGTCTAACCAACCTTGAATATCAAAGTCTAGATCAAAGTCATTCTTCAGACGATCTTGCAGACCAGCGATATCCCACATATCTTCAAGAGATTGAGGAGCAATGTACTCATCGATAACCGAAGTAAACACGTCTTCACGGTTGTGTTCGATCATTTCGCTGATGTCGTCAGAACTCATCAGTTCGTCACGAAGCTCATAAACCACTTTACGTTGGTCATTGGCTACATCATCGTACTCAAGAAGCTGCTTACGAATATCGAAGTTACGACCTTCAACTTTACGTTGTGCTTTTTCAATTGAGCGAGAAAGCATCTTAGATTCGATCGCTTCGCCTTCGTCCATACCACTTTGGATAAGACCAGCCATACGATCCGATGTAAAGATACGTAACAGAGAATCTTCCATTGATAGGTAGAAACGAGAAGAACCCGCATCACCTTGACGACCGGAACGACCACGTAGCTGGTTATCGATACGGCGAGATTCATGACGCTCAGTACCAATGATGTGCAGACCACCTGACTCAAGTACTTTATCGTGGATGATTCTCCAATCAGCTTTGATCTTATCGATCTGCTCTTTGGTTGGATTCTCTAGCTTCTCAACTTGTGCCTGCCAGCTACCACCTAACACGATATCGGTACCACGACCAGCCATGTTAGTTGCGATAGTTACCGCACTCGGCATACCAGCTTGTGCAACGATCTCTGCTTCCATTTCGTGGAATTTAGCATTTAGAACGCTGTGCTTAATTTTTGCTTTTTTCAGTGCGTTAGACAGTAGTTCAGACTTCTCGATAGAAACCGTACCAACCAATGATGGTTGACCAGCTGCTACACGGTCTTTGATGTCTTCAATGATCGCATTGAACTTGTCTTCTTCAGTACGATAAACCACATCTGGCATATCGTTACGAACCATTGGCTTGTTGGTTGGGATAACCACAGTTTCTAGGCCGTAGATAGACTGGAATTCGAAAGCTTCAGTATCGGCAGTACCTGTCATACCTGACAGTTTTTCGTATAGACGGAAGAAGTTCTGGAATGTAATCGATGCTAGAGTCTGGTTTTCATTCTGAATCTTCACACCTTCTTTAGCTTCAACAGCTTGGTGTAAACCTTCAGACCAACGACGACCTGGCATAGTACGACCAGTATGTTCATCAACGATAACCACTTCGCCTTCTTCAGTAACGATGTAGTCGACGTCTTTCTCAAACAATACGTGTGCACGAAGCGCTGCATTAACATGGTGCAATAGGCTGATGTTTGTTGGAGAGTAAAGCGTATCGCCCTCTTCCATCAGGCCGTTTTTCACCATTAGCTCTTCTACAAATTCTTGACCGTTTTCAGTCAGGTGAACCTGCTTCGATTTCTCGTCCATGGTGTAGTGACCTTCACCACGGTACTCTTCAGAATCTTCTTTATCTTGGCGCTCAAGGTTCGGAATTAACGTGTTAATACGCGTGTAAAGGTCTGAGCTATCTTCAGCAGGGCCAGAGATAATAAGTGGTGTACGAGCCTCATCAATTAAAATTGAGTCAACTTCATCGACAACAGCGAAGAAGCGTTCACGTTGAACACGATCTTCAGCACGGAAAGCCATGTTGTCACGTAGGTAGTCGAAACCAAACTCGTTGTTTGTTCCGTATAGGATATCCGCTTGGTACGCTTCTTTCTTCTCTGGTGGAGCCATGTTTGGCACGTTCACGCCAACGGTCATACCAAGGAATTCAAATAATGGGCGGTTTGTTTCCGCATCACGTTTCGCTAGGTAGTCGTTCACCGTTACTACGTGAACACCTTTGCTAGGTAGGGCGTTAAGATAAGCTGGTAAGGTTGCTGTAAGAGTCTTACCTTCACCAGTACGCATTTCTGCAATTTGGCCAGCATTTAGAACCATGCCACCAATCATTTGCACGTCAAAGTGACGCATGCCGTAAACACGCTTAGACGCTTCACGTACCGTAGCAAATGCTTCCGGTAGAAGTTGGTCTAGCGATTCACCTTTATCTAAGCGCTCACGAAACTCAACCGTTTTTGCTTTTAGCTCTTCGTCTGAAAGTGCTTCAAACGTTGGTTCGTAGTTATTAATTTCTTTTACAATTTTTCTAAGGCGGCGCAGTGTTCTGTCATTGCGACTGCCAATTACCTTTGTCAGCAGCTTAGTAATCATGTGCTTGGAATCTCTTCGTTCTCAGATCGTCCGCGATCTATTTTAAATGCCGTCAGTCTCTACTAGCTATGAACTAGTCTTCAGTTACTAACCAAGGATACTGAGATAAATCTAGTATCTTTGATATTGTACTTGAGAGTAGAGTTTTCAAGGCTTGAGTTAAAATTAATGCCCTTTAGTGTAAGTAATTTTCACACCAACGACCATTAATAACCCCATTTGTTTGATGTGCTTGGAACTTTTCTTTCTAATTGCTGACGGATTAGCCAGACTGTAGCTCATTGGTAGACAACTTTCGGATGTTGACGACACTGTATCTGGAAAATAGATACAAAAAAACCAGGTCAATGACCTGGTTTTCGAAATCTTATATTGTTGTAAACAACAATTACGCTAGAACCATTCCTGGCTCAGCAAATGCAACAGGAGAGCCTACTTCTTCTTCGAATGTTGCCCATTCCCAAGCTTCTGCGTCAGCAAGTACTGCACGTAGTAGTTGGTTGTTTAGGCCGTGACCTGATTTGTATGCACGGAACTCACCAATAATAGCGTGTCCACACATATACAAGTCACCAATCGCATCGAGTACTTTGTGAGTTACGAACTCATTGTCAAAACGTAGACCTTCTTCATTAAGAATTCGGTATTCGTCTAGAACGATAGCATTATCGAAGCTACCGCCAAGTACTAGGTTTTGAGATTGTAGATACTCAATGTCACGCATGAAACCGAAAGTACGAGCGCGAGAGATTTCTTTCACAAAGCCTTGTGAAGAGAAATCAAACAACAAACGTTGCTCATCAGATTCAATTGCTGGGTGGTTAAAGTCGATCTCAAAGTCCATGCGGAAGCCGTTAAATGGAACAAATTCTGCCCACTTATCGCCATCTTCAAAACGGATAGGCTTTTTGATACGAATAAAACGCTTCGCTGCATTCAGTGTTTCTACACCAGCTTGCTGTAGCAAGTATACGAATGGGCTTGCGCTACCATCCATAATTGGGATCTCAGGAGCATCTACTTCAACAATAATGTTGTCGATGCCCATACCCGCTAGAGCTGCGTTAAGGTGTTCCACTGTAGAGATACGTACGCCTTCGTCATTAACAAGAGCTGTACATAGCATAGTGTCACGAACTGACGCTGGATCAGCTGGAAAATCTACAGGTGGATTTACATCTGTACGACGATAAACAATGCCTGTATTTGCAGCTGCCGGGCGAAGAGTAAGTGTGACTTTACGACCAGAGTGGAGACCCACACCAGTTGTTTTCACAATTTCTTTCAGAGTACGTTGTCTGATCATCTGCTTGCCTCGTTATCAGTGCTACAAATCACGGTCAGTATTTACCGACCGCGAATTTTACCATTAATTCGACGATAGTCAAATTTTGGGTATTTGTTAATCAGCCTGACGTCGTAAGAATGCTGGAATATCTAAGTATCCACTCTCTTTCTCAGCTTTAGGTGCTGCACTTTGGCTAGCGCCTGTACCTGAAGAAACAGGAGACGTTGTTGGTTGCGGCTTAACTTGAGGTTTAACCTCAGTTTTTTCCTGCAATGGCTGTGCCACTTTCTCTTCCACTTTTGGTGCAGTTTGAGCCGCTACCTGTGGTTGAGGAGTTGTTGCAACCTTAGCTTTACCACCAGCAACTAATGTAATGTCTGGTTTTTTCTCTGTACCGATACCTGTTGCAACAACAGTTACACGGATTTCATCCGTCATATCAGGGTCTAGAGAAGTACCAATCACAACTGTTGCGTTATCAGATGCGAATGCCTTAACTGTATTACCTACTGTTTCGAACTCATCTAGACGCATATCTAGGCCTGCTGTGATGTTCACAAGAACGCCACGCGCGCCAGCTAGGTCGATGTCTTCTAGTAGTGGGCTAGAAATTGCCGTTTCAGCAGCTTCTTCAGCACGGTCTTCACCTTTTGCGATACCGCTACCCATCATTGCATGACCCATCTCAGACATCACGGTGCGAACATCCGCGAAATCGACGTTAATCATACCAGGGCGAGTAATTAGCTCTGCGATACCTTGTACAGCATTTTTAAGTACATCATTTGCACTTGCGAAAGCTTCTAGCAGAGTTACACCGCGGCCAAGTACTTTAAGTAGCTTCTCATTTGGAATCGTAATTAAAGAATCCACATGTTTAGAAAGCTCTTCAATACCTTGCTCAGCAAACGCTAAACGCTTTTTGCCTTCAAAGCTAAATGGCTTAGTTACCACTGCAACCGTTAGCACACCCAACTCTTTCGCAACTTCAGCAATAACTGGAGCAGCACCTGTACCAGTACCACCGCCCATACCAGCTGCGATAAATACCATATCGGCGCCAGTTAGAACTTCTTTAATTCTTTCTCGATCTTCGAGAGCTGCATCACGGCCTACTTGTGGGTTTGCACCAGCGCCCAAGCCTTTAGTGATATCACCACCAATTTGGATCACGCTGCTCACGCTTGTTTTACGAAGTGCTTGTGCGTCAGTGTTAACACTGATGAACTCTACACCTTCGATTGACTCACGCACCATGTGCTCAACAGCGTTACCGCCACCGCCACCAACTCCAACGACTTTAATTACCGCATCGTCAGACATTTCCATCATCGGTTCAAACATGTGTTATCTCCGTTTTTTCCTGCAACTCAGGTTAAAACTCTTTTTGTATCCAATTACGCAATTTACCAAATAAACCAGACATAGAAGGTGCTGAACGCTTAGGTTCGCTATAATCACCTTCATCACTGATCTGACAATCTCTTGCGTAATGAAGTAAACCAACCGCCGTAGAATGATACGGCTCTTTAACATAGTCAGTTAAGCCACTAACTTCTAACGGCTTACCAACTCGAACTTGATTGCGGAAAACACGTTCCGCACACTCTACCAACCCGTCAATTTGTGCCGCTCCACCAGTGAGAACGACGCCAGCTGCAAGGTGGTGTTTAATACCCTCATCGCGTAGCTGTAATTGAACCGTATCAATAGTTTGGTTAACGAGACCCATAAGTTCAGTGTAACGTGGTTCGATCACTTCCGACAAAGTTTGTCGTTGCAAACTTCTCGATGGGCGACCACCAACACTTGGGACGTTAACAGAGTCATCCTTGCTTACGAGTTCACTCAGAGCGCAACCATGGTTTACTTTTATCTCTTCAGCATCGCTCACTGGCGTGCCGAAAGCGAAGGCAATATCACTGGTTACTGCATTTCCTGCGTAGGAAAAGACTTCTGTGTGTCGAAGTGCGCCGCCAGTCCAAATGGAAATATCCATCGTACCCGCACCGATATCGACTACACACACTCCAAGCTCTCTCTCGTCTTCAGTAATTACCGCATTGCTTGAGGCAAGTCCTGAAAACACGATTTGTTCTACTGTGAGACCACATCGTTCAACAGCTTTAATAATGTTTCTCGCCATGTCGCTATGGCAAGAAATTAGGTGAACACTGACTTCCATTCGAACACCAGATAAGCCAAGTGGGTTCTTAATCCCTTCTTGATAATCAATGGTAAATTCTTGTGGGATCACATGCAGAATTCTCTGCTCATCACCTATTTTAATTGATTTCGCGGTATGGATCGCTCGATCCATATCGTCTTGAGACACCTCTTCATCAGAGATAGTGCCCATGCCTTTTTCAATTCGGCTTGCGATATGTTTACCCGATAGCGAGATAAATACATTGCTGATTTGGCATTCCGCCATCAACTCTGCTTGATCAATAGCTCGCTGAACCGACTTCACTACCGACTCTAGGTCGTTTACACCACCTTTATCCATACCTCTGGATGGGCTTTGCCCAGAGCCAATGATATTGATTTGACCATCAGGCAATATTTCACCAACCAGAGCTGATATGGTCGCAGTGCCTATATCAAGACCAACGATTATGTTGTCATCTGCGGTCTTAGTCATCTGTGCTCTCTTCTAACTCTTGCTCTGGAAACCAGCCTACAGCGGCTCCCGTATCATACCTGAGGTCGATGTAGCTCACTTGATTCGCTTTACTACCAAGTTCGTTGTAAAGCGAAATAAAGCGTTCAACACGCTCATCTAAAGAATCTTTACCTAGTTCTAAACGGATACCGTTATCTAGGATTATTTGCCAAGCGCGACGCTCATTGAGAACGAGTGAGGTAACAGTTAACCCTAGACTGTTAATCAAAGGGGTTATCTGTCGCCACTTTTCTATCACTTCTTGGCTGGTGCCGTCTGGGCCGTAAAGCTTAACTCTATCACCCTTCAACAGGCCGATATCACCATTAAACACCTGACCATCGTCATTCAGCAGCATGTTGCCGTTCCAGATTGCTGCTGCATGGTACTCAGTCAAAAATACTTTTATTGTGTCTGGCCACTGCTTACGAATGGAGACCACTGAAACCCAAGGTAACGCTTCTAAACTGTCTTGCAACACACCAATGTCTTGCGACATGAATGTTCCAATATGCTCTAGCTCGCTAAACGCATGTTGAACATCACCAGCGGTTACGTAAGTTAAGTCGCCTTGAAGTACTATTTTGGAGAGAGGCAATCGCTGATCGTCCCACATCCAAGTCAGTGTGGTATAGAAAAGAAACCCAATGAAAAGCAATACCATGACAAAAAAAGACCCACCTAAGGCGTGTTTCTTGAGCGACGGTAAACTGAATAGGTGGCGGTTTTCGCTAAAAGTACTTTCTATCAAAGCCCGCATTCCCTGTCGTTGGTTCGCAATTCTATTCCCTATCTTCATAATAGAGGTAAAAGCACTTACTTTAACCTATGAATTATACTGAGCAAAATCAAACTATCAAACGTTGATAATAAGATTTTTGGTCAATTTTAGGTCAATCGCAAGAAGTGAGCGATTGACCACAGTCTGTAGACAGTATTCTGTTACGCGTTCTGCATTTTATTAATGTCTAACTGTAACGATTCCAACTGCTTCGCCACTCGACCAACATCGCCTGCCCCTTGCGTTAAAACAAGGTCACCGCCTTGAATTATGTTGGCTAAAGCCGACGGCAGCGCGTTGATATCGGCAACAAAGATTGGATCTATCTTACCACGCCCGCGAATAGTTCGACTTAATGAACGTCCGTCTGCCCCTGCAATCGGTTTCTCACCTGCAGAATAAACATCTAACAGAATTAGGACATCAACCTGCTCAAGAACGTTCGCGAAATCATCATACAGATCGCGAGTACGGCTATAACGGTGTGGTTGAAAGATCATCACAAGACGTTTATCAGTCCAGCCACTTCGTGCAGCTTGAATCGTCACATCAACTTCGGTTGGATGATGACCGTAATCATCGACCAACATAGCAACGCCTTTACCTGTTTCGTACTCACCTAGGTGATCGAAACGGCGACCAGTGCCTTCGGTTCCCGCCATCGCTTTTAGAATCGCTTCATCGCTGATGTCATCTTCTGTTGCAACAGCGATCGCCGCGGACGCATTCAGTGCATTGTGACGACCCGGAATATTTAATGTGATATCAAGGTTAGCTTTACCTTCACGTACCACCGTGAACTTACCTTGTTGACCTTCTTGTACGTAGTTCTCAATACGAATATCCGCATCTTCTGAGAAACCGTAAGTAATCACTTGGCGACTTACCTGAGGGATAAGCTCACGCACTACAGGATCATCAACACACATCACAGCCTGACCGTAGAATGGCAGGTTGTGTAAGAAGTCAATAAATGTCTGCTTTAGCGTTTCAAAATCGCCACCGTAGGTATCCATATGATCCGCTTCGATGTTAGTTACGATACTAACCATTGGTTGCAGATGTAAGAATGACGCATCACTCTCATCGGCTTCAGCGATAAGAATACGGCTTGAACCTAAACGTGCGTTAGTGCCTGCACTTTTCACCAAACCACCGTTTACGAAGGTTGGATCTAGGCCTGCTTCCGAGTAAATCTGTGTCACTAGCGCAGTCGTGGTTGTCTTACCGTGCGTACCTGCCACAGCAATGCCGTGACGAAAACGCATCAGCTCAGCCAGCATTTCTGCACGACGAACGATAGGTGTACGCGCTTCACGAGCAGCAATAATTTCTGGGTTTTTTTCGTTGATAGCGGTTGAAACCACCACCACACTTGCGTCGGCAACGTTACTTGCTTGGTGACCGATATAAACGGTCGCGCCCTTGCTAACTAAACGATCAGTCACTGGGTTTTGAGCAATATCAGAACCCGTGATCTGGTAGCCTTCATTTAACAAGACTTCAGCAATCCCGCTCATTCCAGCACCACCAATACCAATGAAGTGGATAGATTTAACACGGCGCATCTCTGGCACCATTGCACGGATTTGCGCTAAGTCTTGGGTATGTTCAATCGTCATCAATTCAATCTCATTATTTTGCTAAAGCTTTAATTGCTTCAGCGACGGTCACATCAGCATCAAGCTTGGCTGCTTGACGAGCTTTTGTTGCCATCATTTTTAATTCATTTCTATCAAGCTGAGCGATAGTGTTCGCTAGCTTATCAGCCGTCAATTGAGGCTGTTCAATCATTAACGCTGCTCCACATTCAACTAAGTGGTCGGCATTCAACGCTTGTTGTCTATCTTTATGCATAAACGGAACGAAGATAGAACCAACACCTGCTGCAGATACTTCTGATACGGTTAATGCCCCTGACCGACACACTAGTAGATCTGCCCACTCATAAGCTTGCGTCACATCATCAATAAATTCAGTCACTTGAACATTATCTACAGAATGTGATTTGTATTGTTCAATCACTTGCTGTTGATTGTTTTTACCCGCTTGGTGCATCACAGTGAAGCCTTCACCAAGCTGCGCCATCGTTACTGGCAAGGTATCGTTTAGGATTTTTGCGCCCTGACTGCCGCCCATAACCAAGATGCGGATGTCACCATCACGCTCAGCCATGCGTTGCTCGGGTTCAGCTAAGGCAACCACATCTTCGCGTACTGGGTTACCCACCACTTCTGCGGTAGGGAAAGCACCAGGGAAAGCTTGGAAAACCTTTTTAGCAATCTTAGACAGCCATTGGTTGGTTAAACCTGCCACTGCATTTTGTTCATGGAGAACTACTGGAATACCAGACAACCAAGCCGCGATACCACCGGGACCACTCACGTACCCCCCCATGCCAAGCACCACATCAGGCTGCCATGCTTTAATGTGTTGTCTTGCTTGAAGTATGGCATTAATAATCTGGAACGGCGCTTTAATTAGCTTGCTAATGCCTTGACCACGAAGGCCTTTCACCTTGATGAAGTCGATCTCAATACCATGCTTTGGCACCAAATCCGCTTCCATTCTGTCTGCAGTTCCTAACCAGCGAATTTCCCAGCCTTGTTGCTGAAGCTTTTTAGCTACCGCTAACCCTGGAAAAACGTGACCGCCAGTACCACCAGCCATCACTAAAAGTTTTTTGTTTTTTGTCATCACGTTAGATTCTTATTCTACTAATTCGTTTTGATTATCGGCTTGTTCTTTTTGTTGTATCCGGCACTCGTGATCGATACGCAGCAACATAGAAACCGCCACCGACATCACGATAAGACTTGAACCACCATAACTGATCAACGGTAAGGTTAGACCTTTGGTCGGGACGATACCTGAAGCAGCACCCACATTAACAAGCGTCTGAAAAGCAAACCAAATGCCGATGCCAAATGCCAGGTATCCACTGAACACTTGGTCATTTTCAAAGGCCTTTTTACCAATAAGAATGGCTTTAAAAACCAAGCTAAAGATCAGCATCAACACCAAGGTTACGCCAACAAAACCCAATTCTTCTGCCAACACAGCAAATACAAAATCGGTGTGCGCTTCAGGTAGGTATTCGAGCTTTTGAATTGAGTTACCAAGCCCTTGCCCCATCCAATCACCACGGCCGAACGCCATCAATGACTGAGTTAACTGGTAACCACTACCGAAAGGGTCGTTCCAAGGTTCCCAGAATGAGGTAACACGTCGAACACGGTAAGGCTCTATAACAATCAAGCCGACGACTGCGGCAATACCCGCCACCATCAAGGCGATAAACTGTGAAAGCTTGGCACCAGCAATGAATAGCATGCCAAACAAAGTAACTAGCATTACGACTACGGTACCTAAATCGGGCTGGCCCAATAGCAACACGGCAAAGGCGCCAAACACCATGATGGGTTTGGCAAAACCACCGAAGAAGGTTTTTCTCACTTCGTCCTGTTTACGAACCAAGTAGCCCGCCATAAAGATAAACAGCGATAACTTGGCTACCTCAGCAGGTTGTAAGTTAAATAACCCTAATGGGATCCAACGCGATGCGCCGTTAACCGATTTACCGACGGCTAATACCACAATCAGCAAGAAAAAGGATAAGCCCAGTAGATACATACTGTATTGAAACCAGCGCTGCATAGGGATTTGCAATATGACGCTGGAGACACCTAATGCCAACACAAGGAAGATGGCATGACGGAACATAAAGTGAAACGGCTGATCGGTTAAACGAGCACTGATTGGGAACGAAGCCGACGTTACCATTACCAAACCCGTCAGCATCAGTCCAAGAGCAATCCATACCAATTGACGATCATAGAGCGCCTCTGGTGTGGCACGGTTAAGCCATTGCCAAATAGATTGATTGATCTCTTTCACTCTTTGCACTGAATGTTAGTCCTTCAACACGTTAGGCATACTCATGAGCAAGTTCAGTGAACGCATCACCTCTTGCCATGAAGTTATTAAATTGATCGAAGCTTGCGCACGCAGGAGACAGCATCACCATATCCCCAGCCACAAGCTGTGGTGAGATGGATTCGATTATCTGCTGCATGGTATCGAACTTTTGTGCAGATGGGTGTAGAGGCATGAATTGATCGGCATCTTCACCAAAACAACACAGTTGAACGCGCACTAGTTGCGACAACACAGGCTTAAGCTCACTGAAGTCGGCACCTTTACCAACCCCGCCAACCAGAAGATACAAAGTACCTTGGCACTCTAAGCCCGACAGAGCCGCTAATGTACTGGCTACGTTGGTCGCTTTTGAGTCGTTAACCCATTTAATTTCGTGTTTGTCAGCCACTACTTGGCAACGATGCGTTAAACCATTATAGGCTTTCAGGGCTTCAAGGCTTTTTCTGTAATCGATACCGACTTGTTTAAGCAGTGCTAGCGAGACTAACGCATTTGCCACATTGTGACGTCCAACCAATGTTAAATCTTGGGTAGCAAGGACAGGTCTACCGTTGTCCATTAGCCATTCGGTACCATCAACTGTCGCGACACCAAACTCTTGGTCGTCGAGCCCGAATGTTACTAATGACATGCTGTGGTCTGGATACGTCTCTTTATCGTCGCGGTTTACAATCGCATATTGAGCATTGTTAAAGATTCTTAGCTTGGCATCGCGGTAGTCGGCCATGCCTTGATAACGATCCATATGATCTTCAGACAGGTTCAGAAATGCTGCTGCTGCTAAGTTTAGGCTTGATGTTGTCTCTAACTGAAAACTTGAAAGCTCAAGAACATATAAATCAGCATTAAGCTCTAAAAGTTCTAAGGCAGGGATACCAATATTGCCACCCACACCGACATTCAAACCCGCAGCCTTTGCAAGTACACCAGTAAGGTCGGTCACGGTGCTCTTGCCATTAGAACCTGTTATTGCCACGACGGGTTTGTCTACCGCCCAGCCAAACAGTTCAATATCGCCAACAACCGGAGTTCCCGCTTGAATAACATCTTGTATTTCAGGGGTCGCTAAGGCGATACCTGGGTTAGCAACCACCAAATCAGCTTCCGCTAACCATTGGCTATTCCAACTACCAGAATGTAGCTCTACCGACTCAGGTAAAGATTCCTTTCCTGGTGGTAGCTCTCGAGTATCAATCACCTTCACATGAGTATGAGGCTGATATTTTACGAGATGTTTAACGACAGAGAGCCCGGTAATACCGAGCCCCACAACCACTACATTTTGAATATTTTGCCAACGTTCCATTTAAACAAGATGCTCTTAATAGTTTTAAAGAGCCCCAACTCAGAGGCTCACACAGGATTAACGAACTTTCAGTGTCGCTAGACCAACCAGTACTAATACCATTGAGATGATCCAAAAGCGCACGATTACACGCGGCTCTGGCCAACCTTTAAGTTCATAGTGGTGATGAATCGGTGCCATGCGGAAAATACGTTGACCACGCAATTTGTAAGAGCCCACCTGCAGAATCACTGACAGAGTCTCCATTACAAACACACCGCCCATAATAACCAGTACCAACTCTTGGCGAACTAACACAGCAATCACACCCAATGCACCACCAAGCGCTAGCGAACCAACATCGCCCATGAATACTTGTGCTGGGTAGGTGTTGAACCATAGGAAACCAAGTCCAGCACCGACTATGGCAGTACATACAACCACAAGCTCAGAAGTGTATGGGATGTATGGAATGTGTAGATATGCTGCGAAGTTAACGTTACCTGTCGCCCAAGCAATCACAGCAAAACCAGCAGCAACCATAACCGTTGGCATAATCGCCAAGCCATCTAGGCCGTCTGTTAGGTTCACCGCGTTACTGGTACCCACAATAACAAAATAAGTAAGTACGATGTACAATAAACCTAATTGTGGCATCACATCTTTAAAGAAAGGAACAACCAATTGGGTTGCCGCAGTATCGTTCCCGTGAGCATACAGCGCAAACGCCACAACCAGTGCAATAGCCGATTGCCAGAAGTATTTCCAACGCGCAATCAAGCCATCTGTGTTTTTACGAACCACTTTACGGTAGTCATCAACAAAGCCAACCGCACCGTAACCGCCAAGCACGACAAGTACAGCCCAAACGTAAGGGTTAGAAAGATCAGCCCACATTAATACCGTAATAATGATGGCAGCTAGGATCATCACGCCACCCATGGTAGGTGTGCCACGTTTGCTAAAGTGAGATTCAGGGCCGTCGTTACGAACAACTTGGCCAATTTGTAGCATTTGCAGACGCTCGATTAAACGAGGTCCCATCCACAGCGACAGGCATAAAGCCGTCAAAATACTCGCGATTGCACGAAACGATAGGTACTCGAACAAACGGAAAAAAGAAAAGTGTGGCTGTAGTAGCTCTGCAAGCCAAATTATCATGAAAAGTTCTCCTTTAAAGCAGCGGCTATTTTACTCATTCCTGCACTATTAGCGCCTTTTACCAACAAGGTATGCGACGCGTTTTCTGGCAAGCTTAAGTGCTGCTCTATGTGCGCGAACATCGCTTGATGCGTTGCAAAGTGGGTACCATTACACACTTCACTAATCACCTTGGTATCATCACCGTAAGTGAGTACATGCTCAAAAGCGAATGGGGCAGCATATTCACCGACTTGACGGTGAAGTGCAAGGCTTTCGTCGCCTAATTCAGCCATATTGCCTAAAATCAACCAACGTTGACCTTTGAAGCTCGACAGCAGTTTAGCTGCCGCCTTCATCGCAGGTACGCTGGCGTTGTAACTGTCATCTATCAGCTTGATATTCTGACTTAATTGTTGAACCTCAACTCGTCCTTTGACAGAGATAAGATTTGCTAAACCATTTTTCACTTCATCTAGCGTGGCGCCAAATTGGATGCTCAACGCCGCTGCTGCTAATGCATTCGCTACGTTATGTTGACCGATAATACCAAGCTCAACCGGCATAGCGCCTTGCGGAGTTTGCATCTCAAAGCAGGCTTCACCCTGCTCATTAATACCAATGTTCTTAGCAAAGTAATCTGCATTGCTGTCGCTTTCTGAAAATGTCAGTACCGTTTTATCGGCAAGTACTTCATTCCAAAAGTCACCACCGTTGCTATCTAAATTAACAATAGCAGCATCACCGACAGCAAGCCCTTGAAAAATTTCGCCTTTCGCTTGCTTCACACCATCGATAGAGCCAAAACCTTCTAAGTGTGCCGCCGCGACATTGTTCACCAAAGCAACCTGTGGTTTCACAAGCTGGGTAGTGTAAGCAATTTCACCGATGTGATTGGCGCCTAGTTCGATCACTGCGTAGTCGTCGCTTAACTCACTACGCAGCAGGGTTAACGGTACCCCAATATCATTATTGAAGTTGCCCGCTGTAAACAGCACCTTGCCACGTTGCTGCAAAATGCTCGCAACCATCTCTTTTACAGTTGTCTTGCCGCAGCTGCCTGTAATCGCCATAGTTGGAACGTTACATTGCTCATGAATCCAAGCACTTAGCTGACCTAAAGCAAGTTTAGTGTCTTCAACAACAACTTGAGTAATATTTAGGTCAAGTTTTCGTTGAACTAATAACGCACTGGCATTGGCCTCAACAGCCTGACCGCAAAAATCATGCGCATCAAAACGTTCACCTACGAGAGCAACAAACAGCGCACCTTCTTCAACGGTGCGAGTGTCGGTAGAAACCGCATTGATCAAACTATTGCTCGATTTGCCAGCCTCTATCAGCTGACCGTTCACCGCTGAGCAGATCTGCTCGAGTGATACATCAATCATTATGAAATACCTAAAAGTTGTAGCGCAGACTCTCGATCCGAATAGTGGATCGTTTTGTCTTTCAATACTTGGTAATCCTCATGGCCTTTACCTGCCAGAAGAATAATGTCGTTATTACCCGCATGCTCTAGAGCAAACTTAACCGCCTGAAAGCGATCGTGTTCAACAAAGGCGACTTCAGGCTCACTTAAACCTGCCAGCATGTCTTTAACAATCAATGCCGGATCTTCGCTGCGAGGATTGTCATCTGAAATAATAATTTTGTCGGCGAACTGCTCTGCGGTAACCGCCATCATAGGGCGCTTGCCGGTATCTCGATCACCACCACAGCCAAAGATTGCCCATAGCTTTCCTGAGCAGTGAACTCGTAGTGCTGCTAATGCTTTCTCTAGTGCGTCTGGTGTATGCGCGTAATCAACCACTACTTTTGCTTTATTTGGTACTTGGAACAATTCCATGCGACCAATAACAGGTTGTAGTTGAGGTGCTGTGTCGATCAAGGTTTGCTTGTCGATGCCTAGTGAGAGTAATGTCGCGAAAGCAACCAATACATTTGAGGCGTTGAACTGGCCAATTAAAGGAACAGACAGTTGTCCCTGCCCCCAGCTACCATCAAAAGCGAGTTTGATACCTGTCTCTGCATAAGCAACATCCGATGCCCATACTGACTGCTGGTAGCCCGATAACGGAAGTAATGAAACCGCTACTGCATTAGACAGATCTGCCATCCAAGCTTTACCGACTTCATCGTCCACATTAATCACAGCGTGCTTACACTTATGCTGAGTAAACAAGCTCTTCTTAGCTAGAGCGTACTCTTCCATCGTACCGTGGTAATCCAAGTGGTCACGGCTCAAGTTAGTAAATACACCAACCTCAAAGTCCAACGCCTTAACTCGGCCTTGAACCAAACCATGAGAAGATATTTCCATTGCTGTGTAAGCCGCGTTTTCTTCAGCTAACTCACTCAGTGTGCGTTGTATTTCGATGGCACTGCCTGTGGTATTCGCCGCGGTTTTTAGATTGTCTAAGAAGCCATTACCTGTAGTGCCCATTACCGCAGAGCGGTAACCGACTAGATCTAACCATTGAGCAATCAATTGAGTGATGGTGGTTTTGCCATTGGTACCTGTAACGCCAATCAATTTGGTCGCTTGAGAAGAATAAACTCGACCAGCCAGTTCAGAGAGAATTGAATTTAGCTCTGAGACATAAACAACAGGAACGGCATTTAACCACTCAACCAAGCCATGAGTTTTGTCATCACCAGCCTGTGCGATAACGGCTTTCGCACCTTGAGCTATCGCTTTGTCGATAAAGCGACGACCATCAACGGCATGTCCAACAATGGCAACAAAAATATCACCGTCCTTGATCGCACGGCTATCCAACTCCAACTGCTCAACAGCAATCGCATCTAGCTCAGAAGAACCGAAGTCTCCCCAAGGAGAAAGTAAAGATGACAGCGTGAGGCTATTACTCATATTGAATCCTGATTGGCTCTATTCTTGAAATTTGTTTTCATCAGCAGGGACATTAAGTATTTGCAGTGCACCCTTCATGATTT
Source organism: Vibrio crassostreae (assembly GCF_041439375.1). Classification (GTDB taxonomy): domain Bacteria; phylum Pseudomonadota; class Gammaproteobacteria; order Enterobacterales; family Vibrionaceae; genus Vibrio; species Vibrio crassostreae_D. The sequence continues at coordinate 126,836 of NZ_JBGONY010000004.1, forward strand.
CAGAAAAAACGGGGGCGGCGACTGAACCGCCATAGTAAAGGTCACCTTGAGGCTCGTTAACCACAACAACCAGCGCCACTCTAGGGTCACTGACTGGGGCAAAGCCAGATGTAATAGCGATATATTCATCGCTGTACCCACCAGCTTCTGCTTTACGAGATGTACCTGTTTTTGCTGCTACTCGGTAACCCGGCACAGCAGCTCTCGTTGCCGTACCACCCTTTTGAGTTACCCCTTCTAGCATTTGCAGAACCAGCTCAGCGTTCTCACGCTTGATGATCTGCTTAGAGAAATCTTGGTCGTTACTTTTGATGATGTGAATTGGTTCATACATACCTTTGTTAGCTAACGTTGCGTAAGCATGAGCCAATTGAAGTGGCGTAACTGCTAATCCATAACCAAATGCCAAGGTAGCGATTTCAAACTTAGACCAGCGACGACGGTTCGGGAAAATACCCGCCGTTTCCCCCACCAGGTTCAACCCTGACATCTCACCTAAACCGACAGAGCTGTACATCCCAAGCAAGGCTTCAAGTGGCATATCAAGCGCTAACTTCGCTACACCGATATTACTCGATTTTTTGAGGATCAACGCTAAATCAGCTTTGCCGACTTTCGACGTATCACGTACGCGACTGCCACCAATCTGCATGATACCATTACCTGTATCAATGATGGTTTCCGCGTCTGCAGTCCCATTCTCCAGTGCCGCTAACACCACGAAAGGTTTTACTGTCGAACCAGGCTCCATGGCATCAGTGAGCACGCGGTTTCGCATCTTAAAGCTTTGTAAGTCAGAGCGGTTGTTCGGGTTGTAAGACGGTGCATTGACCATGGCTAACACTGCGCCTGTCTTCACATCGAGTAACACTGCAGAGCCCGAAGTCGCCTTATGATCGGCTACAGCTTGCTTGATCGCTCGATAAGCTATCGCTTGTAATCGTTGATCGATTGTGAGCTCGAGTGGCTTACCTTCTTCACGCTCTTCTAAAGCAATGTTTTCAACAACGCGTCCATAGCGGTCTTTACGAATCGTTCGCTTACCCGCCTCGCCCGTAAGCCATTTGTCGTAGCTGCGCTCAACACCTTCTAGGCCGTGCCCATCAATCCCGGTAACGCCGATAAGGTGCGCGCTGACTTCGCCTGCAGGGTAGTAACGTCGAGATTCAGCTTTCAGACCAATACCCACTAGCTTCAGATCGCGAATATATTTAGCCATCGCAGGGCTAACTTGTCTTTGCAGGTAAATAAATCGACGGGATTTGTTGCTAGAGATCTTGTCGATCATTGATTGTCGTTCTAGCCCAAGCACATCAGCTAGCGCATACCAACGATCAATGTTGGCCATGCCGTTTTTGTCAAAAATCGTTTTTGGATCAGCCCATACCGCCTCAACTGGAACACTCACAGCAAGCGGCTCGCCATTGCGGTCTGAAATAATACCGCGAGCAGAAGGAATGGCCTTAACACGTACTGAACGAAGGTCGCCCTGACGAATTAAGTTATCTGGTTCAATAATTTGAATGTAAGCCACACGGCCAACCAGTGCAGCAAAGGCAAGAAACACGAAAGCAATAACGACGTTAAAACGCCATTTAATAAGAATTGGATCCGAATCCTTTTCGCTCTTCACACGCTCTTTCGTTGATATCTTAACGGTTTTTGCGGGTGCTTTTTCCTTTTTACCGGTCATTTCAGTGTGATCACAACTTCTTTGTCAGAGTCTGGACGTTTCATGTCTAGCTCTCTTTTTGCCGATGCTTGAACGCGACTGTGTTCAGCCAGAGCCGTCTCTTCAAGCATTAAATTTCGCCACTCATCATCAAGCTGTTCTCGCTCCACCAATGCCATGTCTTTTTGAGTGATCGCCTGACGTGACATATGTGTCGTAAGAACGACCCCCATCGCACTTGCAAAGATACAGATAAGAAGCATCAATGGGATCTTACCCACGGAGATCAAATCAAAAAATATTATCTTGGCTAAGTTAGGTTTGGAGGTCTTCATTGACTATAGCTTTTCTGCGATTCGTAATACTGAGCTACGTGAACGAGTATTCTCATCCACTTCGCCTTTTGATGGCTTAATCGCTTTACCAACAGGCTTAAGATCAGCACTGCCTAGCGCTTTGATCTGCTCTTCTGTTAATGGCAAGCCATGTGGTACTTGCGGGCCTTGGCTCTCTTTACGGATAAAGCGCTTCACCATGCGGTCTTCAAGTGAATGGAAGCTGATAACAGATAAACGACCTTCTGGAGCAAGAATACTTGCAGCACCTTTCAGTGCCGTGTCGATCTCTTCAAGCTCGCTGTTGATGTAGATACGGAATGCTTGGAAAGCACGTGTCGCTGGGTGCTTTTTCTCTTTAAAGCTTTTTGGTGCTACATCTGAGATAAGCTTAGCCAACTGGCCAGTGCGCGTTAGCGGTTCGTTCTCTTCATTCTCTTGATAAGCAATGATGCCTTTCGCGATACGGCGAGCGTGTTTGTCTTCACCAAACTCACGGATAACCCATGTGATGTCATCAAGGTCAGCTTCAACTAACCACTGAGATACAGGAATGCCAGTTGTTGGGTCCATACGCATATCAAGCGGGCCGTCTTTCATGAAGCTAAAGCCACGCTCTGCGTCATCCAACTGTGGTGAAGAAACACCTAAATCCAGTAATACGCCATCCACTTGACCGACTAAGTCGTAACGCTCTGCATATTCAGCCATACCTGAGAATGGGCCGTGAATAATCGTAAAACGAGGGTCATCAATCTTTTGTGCTTCTGCAATCGCTTGTGGATCGCGGTCGATACTAAAGAGTCGTCCATTCTCGCCCAGTTTAGACAGGATTGTACGGCTGTGACCACCACGACCAAAAGTACCATCGATGTAGGTACCGTCAGGTTTGATCGCAAGTCCGTCAATAGATTCGTTAAGCAATACTGAAATATGTTTGAATGCTTCTGTCATAGTCTTCTCAGTGAGTGGATTGAGCCATTAGTTCGGCAATAATTTGTTCTATTAACGTTTTAGTGTACTGATTTCACGCTGTATCTCCACCATATTGTGTATAGGCTTTGGGAATTTTTGACCCAAGCTCATATCAGGGTGAAGGATTCTAAGGAAATCTAAATAATTTACGTCAATATAAAGCAAAAAACCCATCACTACCGTTAAGTAATGATGGGTTCTTTATATAGGTGGAGTTGACACATACGCCGGGTTCTGTTCCGCTTGTGCGGCGGTAACCATTCGTCTAGGCCTGCAATCGCTCACAGGCTCAAGCAATCTACCCGCCCCCATACGCGAGCAACGCAATGTGAGGGCCTATTTGATCTTGCTCCGGGTGGAGTTTACCTTGCTACGAACTGTTGCCAGTCGCACGGTGCGCTCTTACCGCACCCTTTCAGCCTTACCTGTGCCCCTTCCGAAGAAATGAGGCCATCGGCGGTCTTCTCTCTGCTGCACTTGTCGTGGGCTCGCGCCCCCCAGACGTTATCTGGCACCCTGCTCTATGGAGCCCGGACGTTCCTCCCCTCTACCAGTCTCCCGAAGGACTTCAACGTCAGTTTCCCGAAGGACCTCAACGTCAGTCTCCCGAAGGACATCAGCAAAGCAGCGATTACCCGTTCAACTCCGAGGGCGGATTGTATAGAGATTAGAGCGCAGTGTCTAGCGAGATCACAAATATGCTGCAAACCTCTAAGCAACTGCATGAATTTCACACAATTAAGACAAAAAAGAGGAGTGACGGTATTACCCTCACTCCTCACAAGCTTTTCAATACAGGTTAACTACTCTATACAGAGGTTTTTAGTTGTCTAGGTGCTCAAGGCCCCACTTGTATAACGCGTTCTTTTTCAGGTTGTAGATTTCAGATGTCATTGCCGCCGCTTTTTTAAGGGGTAACTCTTTGGTTAGAATACCCAACGTGCGAGTCGCTTCGTCTGGCAACTCAGTGCTCGCTTCTTCACGGTGACCATGAATCAGTAACACCATCTCACCGCGCTTACGGTTCGCGTCTTCTTCAATCCACTCAATAAGTTCACCCAGTGGTAGACCTTGGATGGTTTCAAAGGTTTTGGTTAGCTCTCGCGCCAATACAACCTCACGGTCAGGGCCAAGAATCTCAAGCATGTCTTGTAGAGAATCTGAAATACGGTGTGGTGATTCATAGAAGATGCAGGTGCGCTCTGCCTTTGCGATCTCTAAGAACTTGTCTTTACGACCTTTGCTCTTTGGCGGTAAAAAGCCTTCAAAGCTGAAACGATCTGACGGTAAACCAGAAGCACTCAACGCCGTAATCACAGCACAAGCACCAGGAAGTGGCACAACTCTCACACCCGCTTGACGACATTGTGAGACAAGATGGTAACCTGGGTCACTAATTAAAGGAGTACCCGCATCAGAGACTAATGCGATAGACTGACCTTCTAATAACCTTTCGACTAGAACTTGCGCTTTAGTTTGTTCATTATGATCATGTAAAGCGAACGTTCTGGTTGATATATTGAAGTGAGCAAGCAGCTTACCCGTGTGGCGTGTGTCTTCGGCTGCAATAACATCGACACTTGATAAAATTTCAATTGCTCTTTGAGTGATATCTCCCAAATTTCCGATTGGGGTTGGCACAATGTAGAGAGTTGGGCTCTCTGTGAGCAAGGTTTTGTTATCTGTCATTTGTTTACCATCACTTCAACGATTAATATAGATACAAATTTATACGGAATTTAAAGAACTCATGGCAACGATGAACCATAAGAGACTCAGTGTACCACGCTTACTAACTCCAATTGCATTAGCAATTACATTGGCGGCTTGTTCTTCAGGTCCTCAAGCACCAACGAGCGTTGATATTACACTAGATCCAGCGCAATCAACTGAAAGTTACATGATGCAGGCGGATAGTAGTAAAGGAAGTCTACAAAACGACTGGTTAATCATGGCGCTTAAGGCTTCTGTGCAAGCTGGAAAAACCGATCAAGCAACTCTGCTGATCAAACGCTTAGCCAAACAAAAGCTGAGCGAAACGCAACAAGCGGAATGGCAATTAGCTCGTGCTCAACTGTTGGTGAATAACTCGCAGCCGGAGCAAGCTTATAGCCAACTGAACTTTCAGCCTTGGTGGAAAATTCCGAACGAGCAGTGGAAAGATTATCACGAGCTACGCGCGAACATTTCTGAAATGCAAAACGAGTATTTTGAAGCAAGCCGTGAGTTAGTTCTTTATTCAGAGTACCTAGACGCTGACGACGAGCTCCAACAACAAGCTGCTGACCGTATTTGGCAAAACCTAAATAGCTACTCTCAACATGAGATTCTAGAGCTTAAGACGTCGCCTACAGAAGACGTTCTTGCAGGTTGGTTACAACTGGCGATTTACATGAAGACGCTGAATTCAAATCTTCCAAACCTACAGGAAACCCTGTCTGATTGGCTAGCAGAGAATCCTCAGCACCCAGCAGCGACATATACACCTCAAGCGATCACTGACATCTTGGCGCTAGAGATCAGCAAGCCAACTAGCACTGCACTATTACTGCCTCTAACCGGTAAGTACGGCAAGCAGGCACAACTTGTGCGTGACGGTTTCATCTTTGCGATGATGAATGACAAAGAGCGTGAAGAAGATGCAACGCTGACGGTAATGGATACCAACGTGCAAAGTGCAGCTGAGATTAAAGCGACACTCGAAGAGAACAACGTTGATTTCATCGTTGGCCCGCTGATTAAGAGCAACATCACTAAGCTTCAGCAAGCGCAGAAAAACCACGAGAACTCGATTCCAGCTTTAGCTTTGAACATTCCAACGCAACTAGAACCAGATACCAACATTTGTTATCTCGCTCTATCGCCAGAGCAAGAAGTCGCTCAGGCAGCGAAGCACCTATTTGCTCAAGGCTACAAGTACCCGCTTATCCTTGCGCCAAGAGGGCGTTTAGGTGAGCGTGTTGAGCAAGCATTTAAAGAAGAGTGGAAAAAATACAGCAGCAATGATGTTGCTATCAGCTTGTTCTCTGACAAACGCCAACTGCAACGTAATGTGAATCAGGTATTCGGCTTGCAAGAGAGCCAACAGCGTATCGCTCAAATGGGCGGGTTACTTAACCTAGACCTAGAAACAGAGCCACGCAGCCGTCGTGATATCGATTCTGTCTACATTGTGGCTAAGAACTCAGAGCTAACGCTAATCAAACCCTTCATTGAAGTGGCAATTAACCCTGATGCTAGCCAACCCGCTCTTTTCTCAAACTCACGCAGCAACAGCGGTGATAAGCAGTATGAAGACCTAACCGGTGTATTCTACAGCGATATCCCACTATTGGTTGAGAACAAAAACGAGCTTAATAAAGAGCTAAACGACCTATGGCCAGCACATTCAAATGGCCAAAAACGTCTGCAAGCATTGGGAATGGATGCATACTACCTAATGGATGCACTACCACAGATGAAAGCCGTGCAGGGATATAGTATTCCAGGTGAAACGGGTGTGTTAACCATCGATAACAACTGTGTGGTCCAACGTGAAATCAGCTGGGCAGAGCATGGGGCTTTTTAGCCGAAAGTTCCGATCCAAACCAACTATCACCCACAAACAAGTGGGTGATAAATACGAGGCCGTGGCAAAATCTTATCTGATTAACCACGGTTTATCGTTAATAGAAGAAAACTTCATAGCAAAATGTGGCGAGATTGATCTTATAATGCGCCATAACAATACGGTTGTGTTTGCTGAGGTAAAATACCGCAAGCAAACCCGCTACGGACATGCCGCTGAAATGGTGACTGCCAAGAAGTCACAGAAGCTGCTCAAAACAGCCAATGTTTGGCTTATGCAGCAAGGCTTGTCGGTGCACTCTACAGATTTCAGGTTTGATATCGTTGCCATTGAAGGGCCGAATGACAATATCGACTGGATTCAAAACGCGATTACCCAAGGATAAACATGCTAGACAGCATTAAAGAAAGTTTTACAGAAAGTATTCAAATCCAAATTGCGGCTGCAGAAGCTCTGCCTGACGCAATCACGCATGCCGCTCAAGCAATGGTTGCGACCTTGCTTAACGGAAACAAAATTCTTTGTTGTGGTAATGGTGGTTCGGCGTCGAATGCTCAGCAATTTGTATCATGTCTACTCAACAGATTTGAAACAGAGCGCCCTAGCCTTCCAGCGATGGCACTCACTGCAGACAACACTACGCTAACGGCAGTAGCTAACGATTACCACTATGAAGAGATCTTCTCTAAGCAGGTACGTGCGTTTGGTCAAACTGGCGATATTCTGTTGGCTATCTCTACTAGCGGTAATAGCAAAAACATCATCAAAGCAATGGAAGCCGCAGTAACTCGCGACATGACAATCATCGCCTTTACAGGCAAAGATGGGGGTGAAATGGCAGGCTTGCTTGGTGAACACGATGTAGAAATTCGTATCCCTTCACACCGTACAGCGCGCATTCATGAAGTACACATGGTGACACTACACTGCCTATGTGACCTAATCGATCAAGTACTCTTCCCTGCTCACGAAGAGTGATATACGGAGCATCACAATGAAATCATTAACCTCTATGATGCTGTTTAAGCTGATTAGTGTTTCGCTACTTACACTATCCCTATCTGGTTGTGCTGGCATTTTCATTGCTGGTGCAGCAACCACAGCAAACCTAGTCACAGATACGCGAACGACCAAAGAGATTTGGAACGATAACAATATCGAATTTGAAGTTGCAGCTATCACCAATAAACAACCATACCGTGGTAGCGTGCGTGTCACCGCAAGCTCTTACCGCGGCTCTGTAGTGTTAATGGGCCAAGCAACGACAGACGCTGAACGTCGTGCTTTTGAAAGCCAAGCCAAGGAAGTAAAAGGCGTCGAAAGTATACATAACCAGATTCGAGTCAAAGAGCCTTTGTCAGTTAGCGCGATTAGCAAAGACAGCTGGATTACCACTAAAGTGAAATCAGCCCTGCTTGCGAATGCTGAGCTTAACGGCATCAAAGTAAAAGTGATTACTGAGGATTCAGAAGTATTCCTGCTTGGACTCGTCACTCGAGAGCATGCTGATATCGCGACAGAAGTTGCGCGTAACATCTCAGGTGTAAAACAGGTCATTCGAGCGTTTGAATATGGCGAAGAAGAGACAGCCGTTAACTAGCCTTAAGCCAGTCAATTAAATGCCATTTAGCAGACAAGAAAAAGCAGCGACGAATCGCTGCTTTTTTATTTGAGTCGTTTTTACTAACGTTATTTGATAACACGAAGGCTTGGGCGACCTTTCACTGGACGAGGAGGCTCAGGATCTGAGTCAGGCTCTTCAGCATCTACGTCTGCCGTTGCTACGCTCAAAGATGGACCTTTTTCTGGTTCTTCAAAAGGAGTTTCTTCAATCCCTTCTTCAAACGATTCCATGTAAGCCTCTTCAGGTTCAAACATAGTACCAGCACCATTCTCACGAGCGTAAATCGCTTGTACAGCATAAAGCGGAACAATCACAGAGTGTGGGCGACCACTAAAGCGAGCACTAAACGTCACAGCTTCGTTACCCAGTTCAAGTTGTCCAACCGCACGAGGCGCGATGTTCAGAATGATCTGACCATCTTGGACAAACTCTTCTGGAACTCGCACACCTGGTAGTGTTGCTTCAACAACAAGGTGTGGAGTTAGTTCGTTATCAACCAGCCATTCATAAAATGCACGAAGCATATATGGTCGGCGTGGAGTCATATTTGAAATATCCATAACGCTTAGCGAACGAGTCGCATCTCACGCTCAGCTTCAGTTAGAGAAGCTAGGAATGAATCACGTTCAAATACGCGGTTCATGTAAATCTTAAGCTCTTTAGAACCAGGACCAATTAGTTCAATACCAAGCTCAGGTAAACGCCATAATAGCGGAGCTAGGTAACAATCAATTAGGCTAAACTCTTCGCTCATGAAGTATTCATACTCAGCGAAGATAGGAGCAAGAGTCAGTAGGTCGTTACGCAATTTAACGCGGGCTGCTTCAGATTCTTCAGCGTTGCCTTTAACGATCTTCTCTGCAACTGAATACCAGTTACGCTCAATGCGGTACATCATTAGACGGCTATTACCACGAGCAACCGGGTATACAGGCATCAATGGTGGATGAGGAAAACGCTCATCTAGGTATTCCATGATGATCTTTGAGTCATATAGAGCAAGCTCACGATCAACAAGAGTAGGTACTGATTTGTACGGGTTCAGTTCAACAAGTTCTGCTGGTAGATTTTTTTCATCAACCAACTCAACTTCAACACTTACGCCTTTTTCAGCAAGAACAATGCGCACCTGATGGCTATACATATCAGAAGCACTTGAGAAAAGAGTCATTACAGAACGTTTATTGGCAGCTACAGCCATGGAGCCCTCCAGTACACTTTAAATAAAAACAATGGAGGCCTAAAGCCTCCATTGAACATTAACATAATTTGGGAATTAGCACGGTATTATAGCACAATTAGTGCACATCACGCCAATACTCTTTCTTCAACAAAATCACGATGATAGTGAAGATTACTAAGAAGGCCATTACCCACCAACCCATAGCATGACGCTCAAGTTGAACTGGGTCGCCCGAGTAAACCAAAAAGTTAACAAGGTCACGAACCGCTTCGTCGTATTCACCGGCACTTAATTCGCCAGAACCGTCAGTTTCAGTACCAACAACAACCGTCACTTCCTCGCCATCTACCATATGCGTATCGTAGATTGGTGTTGGGATACCTTGCAGTTCTTCAAGAACGTGCGGCATACCTACACTTGGGAAAACAATGTTGTTCACGCCAAACGGACGAGACGGATCTTCATAGAATGTACGAAGGTACGTGTATAGCCAATCTGCGCCACGAACACGAGCCACCAAAGTTAGGTCAGGTGGCGGAGCACCAAACCAACTTGCCGCTTGCTCAGAAGGCATAGCGTTAACCATCAAGCTACCAATTTTCGCCTCTGGGTCGAAAATCAGGTTTTCCTTCATTAGATCAACAGGGATCTCTAAATCATTCGCAACACGTTCATAGCGCTGGTACTGCGTTGAGTGACAAGCGAAACAGTAGTTCATGAACATCTTAGCGCCATTTTGCAATGAAGCTTTGTCTGTTAAGTCATTGTTCGCTTTGTCTAATGGTACGTTTGCACCAGCTGCCATCGCCAATGACGGCAACATAGCAAATAAAATTACAATCCACTTTTTCATTTGAATGTCACCCTTTCTGGTAATGGTTTCGTCGCTTCATTTTTACTGTAGAACCACAGTAGAACGAAGAACATGAAATAACCTAAGCTAAAGATTTGAGCCAGTAACGTGTATGTTGGCGTTGCAGGAAGCGCACCAAGTACACCAAGCGCAATAAAGCTTATTGTGAATTGGATGATGTTGATCAAATGCAGTTTGCTACGGTAACGGTAAGAACGAACCTTACAGCGGTCAAACCATGGCAATAGGAATAGCACAACAATTGATGCGCCCATTGCAACGACACCTAACAGCTTATCAGGAACAGCACGAAGTACAGCGTAGAACGGCGTGAAGTACCAAACTGGAGCGATATGCTCAGGTGTTTTCAGCGGGTTCGCAGCCTCAAAGTTAGGCGGCTCAAGGAAGTATCCACCCATTTCTGGGTTAAAGAACAGCACGTAACAGAACAAGAATAGGAAACCAGCAACACCTACCATATCTTTCACCGTCCCGTATGGGTGGAAAGGAATAGAGTCGATGATGTCGTATTTCTTAGTGTAATCCTTATGGAATGGGAACTGAGTTTTGTAATCGTCGCCCATTGTGCCTTTAGGAAGTTTAGTTTCGATACCGTCAGGGTTGTTCGAACCCACTTCGTGTAGCGCTAGTACGTGAAGCACGATAAGCAGCAGAAGTACGATTGGTAGCGCGATAACGTGCAGTGCGAAGAAACGGTTCAGCGTTGCACCAGAGATGATGTAGTCACCACGGATCCAAAGCGTTAGGTCATCACCGATAACAGGGATCGCACCAAACAGAGAAATGATTACCTGAGCACCCCAGTAAGACATTTGACCCCATGGTAGTAGGTAACCCATGAAAGCCTCAGCCATAAGCACTAAGAAGATCAACATACCGAAGATCCAAAGTAGCTCACGAGGTTTTTGGTAAGAACCGTAAATTAGACCACGGAACATATGCAGATAGATAACAACGAAGAATGCCGAAGCACCTGTTGAGTGCATGTAACGCAGTAGCCAGCCGTATTCCACATCACGCATGATGTATTCAACAGAAGCAAATGCACCGTCACCAGACGGTACGTAGTTCATTGTTAACCAAATACCAGTAAGAATTTGGTTAACCAGTACCAACATAGCTAAAGAACCGAAAAGGTACCAAAAGTTAAAGTTCTTAGGCATTGGGTATTCAGACAAGTGCTTTTTATAAGCATTCATCGCGGGTATACGTTTCTCTACCCAGTCTAGTAGTCCTTGCATTATGCATCTCCCTCGTCAATACCGATAAGGATCTTGGTGTCACTTAAATACATATGCTTTGGCACAACAAGGTTCAACGGTGCAGGTACACCTTGGAATACTCGACCTGCCATATCAAACTTCGAACCATGACAAGGACAGAAGAAACCAGACTTAACGCCCTGAACTTGTTCTGCAAAAGAATCTGGCAGGTAAGTTGGAGAACAACCTAAGTGCGTACAGAAACCAACAGCAACGAAGAATTCCGGCTTAATTGAACGGAATTCGTTCTGTGCGTATTCTGGTTGTTGTTCAGCTTCAGATTGAGGGTCACGAAGTTGACCACCAATAGACTTTAGGTTTTCTAATACCGATTCAGCACGGCGTACAACCCATACAGGTTTACCTTGCCATTCGACACGAACCATTTGTCCCGGTTCTAACTTACTGACTTCCACTTCCACCGGCGCGCCCGCAGCTTTCGCCTTGGCACTCGGATTCCATGATTTAATAAAAGGCACGGCTACAGCAGCTGCTCCTAAACCACCAACAACGGCTGTTGTTGCGGTTAAGAAACGCCTGCGACCGTTATTTAAAGGCGCGTTGCTCATCCAAACATTCTCCCATTTGCTCCTTATGGATTGAAATAATTCCGATTAAAGAGCATGGCTAACAAAATATGTATTTAGTTCTATTTATTGACGGCAAATGATAAATAAAACCCTACTTTTTGACAAGATAAAGCTACCTTTTTGTAACAATCATGAGGCAAAGCGCACATTGGGTTACAAAAGCTTTCAAAATATAAGAATTTGGGAATAAAACGAGGGAGAGGAAGCGTTTAGAGTGGGTATAAAAACAAAAAGCCCGGCATATAGCCGAGCTTTGAACCACAATTCCAGTAATAAAACTGGGAGCGTGTACTTTTTCGTAAAGAAAAATTAACGCTTAGAGAATTGAGGTTTACGACGTGCTTTACGTAGACCAACTTTCTTACGTTCAACGCAACGAGCGTCACGAGTAACGTAGCCAGCTGCACGTAGAGCAGGACGTAGAGTTTCATCGTACTCCATAAGAGCGCGAGTGATACCGTGGCGGATTGCGCCAGCTTGACCAGAAATACCACCACCAGAAACAGTGATGTAAAGGTCAAGTTTCTCAGTTAGTTCAACTAGCTCAAGAGGTTGCTTAACAACCATACGAGAAGTTGGACGACCGAAGTAAACATCAAGGCTACGCTTGTTGATTACGATCTCACCAGAGCCTGGTTTGATGAAAACACGAGCTGCTGAGCTTTTGCGACGACCAGTGCCGTAGTATTGATTCTCTGCCATTTTCATAATCCCCTTAGATGTCTAGTACTTGTGGCTGTTGAGCAACATGGTTGTGCTCAGTACCAGCGTACACTTTAAGCTTACGGTACATCGCGCGGCCTAGAGGACCACGTGGAAGCATACCTTTAACTGCTAGTTCTAGAACCATTTCTGGTTTCTTAGCAATTAGCTTTTCAAAAGTGATAGTTTTAAGACCACCTGGGAACTCAGAGTGACGGTAGTAAACCTTACCCTTAGCTTTGTTACCAGTTACAGCAACTTTCTCAGCGTTAACAACGATGATGTAATCACCAGTGTCTACGTGAGGAGTGTATTCTGCTTTGTGCTTGCCGCGTAGGCGAGAAGCGATTTCACTTGCTAGACGGCCAAGAGTTTTGCCTTCAGCGTCTACAACATACCAGTCGCGTTTTACAGTTTCTGGTTTAGCAACGAAAGTTTTCATGCTAATAATTACCTATTTAAAAAATTTACACTTAAGGAATACTCGCGTATTCCCACTGTCTAAGAGTTACCATTCATCACCCCTTCGAGTGTTGGAAAACTCTTGGCATAACGTGATTTTACTCATCGCTAGAGGCCCGCAGTAACGGTAGGTCGCAGGATTATAGAGAAGAGCGAAGAAAAAATCACCTCTTTTTGAACAAAATCACGATTTTTTTAATTCTATTTCTTATTCGAGATAATCAGAGCTAACTTAAGTGTTCTTTTGCCAAATATTCATGGCTCTGCATTTCGATTAAACGCGACTGACAACGTTTAAATTCAAACTCTAGCTGCCCATGGGTATACAATTTTTCTAGCTCAACTTCCGCTGAAATAATCAATTTCACATTACGCTCGTAGAACTCATCCACCAACGCGATAAAACGTCTCGCTGCGTCATCTGAAGTCGCGCCCATTTGCAATACATCAGCCAACAGAACGGTATGGTAAACACGTGAGAGCTCAATGTAGTCATTTTGGCTACGAGCCGACTGACAAAGCTGAGCAAAAGTACCATGCAACACCCCATCACTCGCTTCGACTACTTCTAATTGACGGTGATTAACCTCAATCTGCTTAAGCTTCTCTTTATCTTCACCTACGAGCTGAGCGTAATACTTTTCGAGATTGATATTCGCTTGGCTATCTAGCGGGTAATGGTAAATCTCTGCTTGCTCTAAAGTACGCAGACGATAATCAATACCGCTATCAACATTAAGAATGTGGCAGTTGTCTTGAATAAGCTTAATGGCAGGTAAGAAACGCGCTCTCTGTAACCCGTTACGATATAGATCCGCAGGGGGAATATTAGAGGTCGCGACCAAGATAACGTTGCGAGCGAACAACTCTTGGAACAAAGTTCCTAGGATCATCGCATCAGTGATGTCTGAAACAAAGAATTCGTCGAAACAGATAATGTCCGCTTCTTCCTTCAACTTGTCTGCCACTAAAGGCAATGGATCGCTAACATTACCTAGCGCCTTTAGTTCATCATGAACTCGATACATAAAGCGATGAAAGTGAACCCGCATTTTTTTAGTGGTCGGTAAGGCGTCGTAGAACGTATCCATTAGATAAGTTTTACCGCGCCCTACGCCTCCCCAGAAATAGAGACCTTTCGGTGGCTGTGGCAATTCTGGTTTTTTGCCCAATAATTTCTGGAATCGAGTTAGTTGAGGAATAGGCGTATTCATGTAATCTTGGAATTGATGAAAGAGTTCATCTAAAGACTTAACTGCTTGCTCTTGTGCTGGATCTCTTTGAAATCCATGTTCTTTTATATCTTGTTCGTATTTTTTAATGGGATTCATGACGACATTTCCACAATGAAAGCGATATCAGACAGCAAATAAAAATGAGCCCAAACAGTACGAGAAATAACGTAACGTGGTGAATAATGCAGCATCAAACTGCTAACTAGCGCACACGCATTTCTCTTTATACTGCGGCTTTCTCATAGTACCATGGAGCCGTATCACGTGTAACTAAGCAGTAACAAACATGTTAAAAAACAATAATAAGGAGCTGTTATGCCTTGGATGTATGCCGTTGCCGGTTTACTAGTCGGAGTTATTTTAGGGGTCGCCATTTCTCGTCTTATGACACCTGAATACAAAAAACAAAAGAACGTACAGAAAGAATTAGATAGCGCAAAGTTTGCCCTAGAACAGCAGCGACAAGAGCTGGCTGACCACTTTGCGAAATCAGCAGAAATGTTGGACACCTTAGGTAAGGACTACACGAAACTGTACCAACACATGGAAAAAACAAGCTCAGAGCTGATTCCTAACCTGCCAGAGCAAGACAACCCGTTTGTAAAAACAGCCGCCGCTCATTCGGACAAATCACAAGATAAGCCTTCAATTAAAGAAGCGACACTTGAGGAACAACCGAAAGATTACGCGAATGGCGCAACCGGTTTATTTACAGAACAGAAGAAAGAGATCATTGATGCTCCTGATGTAGTGACAGCAAAAGCATCATAAACATTTAACACTTCTGTGAACTTTACAAAGGTTTTTGAGTCATAACTTTCACTCAGGTCATTTGAAACTTCTCATACTTATTACACGTAGTGAGAGGGGTAAGACCTTAACTAGAGAGGAGTTTATGATGAAAAAACCTTTGCTTGCTTTATCAGTACTGACTTTAAGCTTAAGTTCAATCATCACCCCCATTCAAGCAACGGCCGCACTACCATTAAGTGTGGGTAATGAACAATTACCAAGCCTCGCGCCTATGCTTGAACAAGTGACCCCCGCTGTGGTTAGTATTGCCGTAGAAGGCAAACAGGTACAACGCCAGCAAATCCCTGAACAATTCCAATTCTTTTTTGGTCCAGAACAAACACGAGAGCGCCCATTCCGCGGATTAGGCTCTGGTGTGATCATTGATGCCAAGAAAGGCCATATCGTGACTAACTACCATGTGATTAATGGTGCTGACGATATCAAAGTAAAACTTCATGATGGTCGAGAATACGATGCCGAACTTATCGGTGGCGACCAGATGTCGGATATCGCGCTGCTTAAACTAGAAGAAGCCAAGAACCTTACTCAGATAAAAGTGGCAGACTCAGACAAGTTAAGAGTTGGTGATTTTAGTGTCGCAATTGGTAACCCATTTGGACTTGGTCAAACCGTGACATCAGGTATTGTTTCTGCGCTTGGTCGTAGCGGCCTGAATCTAGAGAACTTTGAGAACTTCATTCAGACCGATGCGGCAATCAACAGCGGTAACTCTGGTGGTGCGCTAGTTAACCTCAACGGTGAACTGATTGGTATCAATACTGCCATTCTTGGCCCTAACGGAGGTAATGTCGGTATCGGCTTTGCAATCCCATCCAATATGATGAAAAACCTGACAGAACAAATTCTCGATTTCGGTGAAGTAAAACGCGGCATGCTGGGCGTTCAAGGTGGAGAGATCACCTCAGAACTAGCAGAAGCACTCGGTTATGAATCAAGTAAAGGCGCCTTCGTTAGCCAAGTCGTGCCGGACAGTGCAGCCGATGATGCAGGCCTGAAAGCGGGTGACATTATTGTCTCTATTAATGGTAAACGTATTGATACTTTCAGTGAATTAAGAGCTAAAGTCGCTACACTCGGTGCAGGTAAAGAAATCGAACTGGGCGTGGTTCGCGACGGCAAGAACAAAACCTTTGATGTGACTCTGGGTGAATCAACCAACAGCAAGACACAAGCTGAAAAACTGCATGAAGGCTTAGCTGGTGCAGAGCTCACCAACACAACAGACAGCGACTCAGCAACGGGCGTGAAAGTGTCAAGTGTGGCTCAAGGCTCACCAGCAGAAGCTTATCAACTTCTCAAAGACGACATCATTATTGGCGTCAATCGCCAAACCGTTAAGAACCTTGCTGAATTTAGAGATATTCTTGAGAAACAGCCGGGCGTACTAGCGCTAAATATCCAACGTGGCGACAGAACTATCTACCTCGTTATTAGATAGTCATACGTCAACGTAATAACAGGGAGGCTCGGTAAGTTTGCTTTAAACTTACTCAGTCTCCCTTTTCTTTAGATGAATCAAAATGCTATGCTTCACTAGTAATCAAGTCAGTCATCCATCTACGGAGGCTTCACACCTTACTTGTTGAAGAGGGAAACATGCTGTCCTTTCTATTTCGTTCTATTTCCCTTGGACTCGTTTCAGCGGCTCTGATTCTTCTCGCTTTTCCAAGCTTAAGACCAGCTATTGTTGCAGATGTCACTAACCCTAAAGTCGACAATATTGGCTCTCTTCAGATTTCATTCAATCAAGCAGTACGCCGCGCGGCACCTGCTGTGGTTAATATTTATAGCCGTAAATACGCCGAAGATGATCGTAACAAGCTACTGACTCAAGGTTTGGGGTCTGGGGTGATTGTTAGCGAGAAAGGCTACATCATTACCAACTTCCATGTTGTGGCTCAAGCAGACCAAATAGTTGTGGCCCTTCAAGATGGCCGAGTAGCAGCAGCGCAACTTGTCGGCTCAGACAAACGCACCGATATCGCGATACTGAGAGTCAGCGGTGACAACCTACCAGTAATCCCATTAAACCCAAGCTACAAAGCCAATGTTGGTGATGTGGTACTGGCGATAGGTAATCCATATAACCTAGGTCAAACAACAACCTTTGGTATCATCTCTGCAACTGGCCGCTCTTCGATCAGTGCTGATGGTCATCAAGCCTTTATCCAGACCGATGCAGCAATCAATGAAGGTAACTCAGGTGGTGCACTGGTGAATTCACAAGGTGAGCTAGTCGGTATCAATACCGCCTCTTTCCAACAAGCTACCGACATGGAAACCTATGGGATCTCATTCGCTATCCCCTATCCGCTTGCTAATAAAATCATGGAGAAGATCATCGCCGATGGCCGTGTAATTCGTGGTTATATCGGTATCGATGGACAAGACATCAACTCTGTCACCTCACGCATGTTGGGTACTAAGAATATCGGCGGTATTGTTGTGTTAGGTATCGATCCAAATGGCCCCGCTGCGGATGCCGGTTTTGAAGCTCAAGACATTATTGTCAGTATCAATAATAACCAGGTAAATGGTCGTCAGAGTGTGATGGATACTGTTACTGATTTGCGTCCAGGTACCGAGATTGATGTGGGAATCTTACGCCAAGGTGAAAACAAAACCCTCAAAGTGACAATTGCTGAAGATACTCGCCTGTAGAACAAACGCTGTTAGCAGTGGTTCAAGCTGCTAGATTTAAGCTGCTAATAAACAAATACAAAAAACCCAGCTCACAGGCTGGGTTTTCTTTTATCTAAAGATAGTATCAGGTATCTCTACGATTCACTTGGCTCTTCGATATCGATGCGAGTCACTCGCTGTAAACCTCTTGGTAGTAGGCCACCACGGCGACCACGTTCACCACGGAAGTTTTCAAGATCTGCTGGTTTCAAGCCAAGCTTGCGTTTACCGGCGTAGATAGTCAGCGTCGCATTCTCTGGGATAGCCATCAAGTGCGAGACAAACTCTTCACGCTCTTTTGCTTTCGCCGAAGGGATGTTGATGATCTTGTTGCCTTTACCCTTGCTCAACTGAGGTAGGTCTTTAATAGGGAACAACAACATACGGCCTTGGTTAGTAATCGCCAGAATCTGGTTACTGTCCAAGTCAGCAATAGGGCTTGGCATCATCACTTCAGAAGCTTGTGGCAAGTTAACCAACGCTTTACCGCTCTTGTTCTTAGACAGCAGATCGCTACCCTTACAAACAAAGCCATAACCAGCATCAGAACCGACTAACCATAATTGCTCATTCTCTCCCATCACCACTTGGCGAATAGAAGTACCAGGGCTGACGTTCAAGCGGCCTGTAATTGGCTCACCTTGGCTACGTGCCGACGGTAATGAGTGTGATTCAAGGGAGTAGCTTCGGCCATCACTGCCAAGGAACACCGCTTGTTGATTACTCTTACCCTTAGCGCTCGCTAGGAATTTATCACCTGATTTATAGTTCAAGCCTTCAGCATCAACCTCATGCCCTTTGGCATGACGAATCCAACCTTTTTCAGACAACACAACTGTGATTGGTTCGCTTGGTACTAAGTCACGCTCTGTTAGCGCTTTCGCTTCAGCACGCTCAATCAGAGGTGAACGACGATCATCGCCGTATTTATCCGCATCTGCTTGGATTTCTTTCTTGATCAGCGTATTCAAGCGACGCTCTGAACCGAGTAGCTTTTCAAGCTTTTCACGTTCAGCTTCAAGCTCTTCTTGCTCAGCTCGGATTTTAAACTCTTCTAACTTAGCTAAGTTACGAAGTTTAATATCAAGAATCGCATTAGCTTGAACTTCAGAAATGTTGAAACGGCTCATTAGAACAGGACATGGTTCGTCTTCTGTACGAATGATCTCAATCACTTCATCGATATTAAGATAAGCAGCAAGTAAGCCTTCTAAGATGTGCAAACGAGCCAGTACTTTATCTAAACGGTACTGCAAACGACGACGAACGGTTGTGCGGCGGAACTCGATCCACTCTTTCAGGATTTGAACTAAGCCTTTAACCTGAGGACGGTTATCCAAACCAATCATGTTCAAGTTAACGCGGAAGTTTTTCTCTAGATCCGTCGACGCGAACAGGTGACTCATCAATTGATCACAATCGATACGATTCGAACGAGGAACGACAACGATACGCGTTGGGTTCTCGTGATCAGATTCATCGCGCAAGTCGTCAACCATTGGCAGCTTCTTAGCGCGCATCTGGTTAGCAATTTGCTCAAGTAACTTTGCACCTGACACTTGATGAGGCAGAGCCGTGATAACAATATCAGAGCCTTCCTTGTGCCAAACCGCGCGCATCTTGATGCTGCCACGTCCAGTACGGTAGATCTTTTCGATATCCGATTTCGGAGAGATAATCTCAGCTTCTGTCGGGTAATCTGGACCTTGAATGAAACCCATCACATCTGAAAGCTCAGACTTAGGCGTATCAATTAGGTGAATGGCTGCATTAGCGACTTCACGCACGTTGTGTGGTGGAATATCGGTCGCCATACCTACCGCGATACCCGTGATACCGTTAAGCAGGATATGTGGAAGACGAGCAGGCAACATTTGAGGCTCTTTCATCGTGCCATCAAAGTTTGGTTGCCAGTCAACAGTGCCTTGACCTAACTCGCCCAGCAGAACTTCAGCAAACTTAGACAGTTTTGCTTCGGTATAACGCATTGCAGCGAACGATTTCGGATCATCAGGAGCCCCCCAGTTACCTTGACCATCTACCAATGGGTAGCGGTAAGAGAACGGCTGCGCCATCAATACCATCGCTTCGTAACAAGCAGAGTCACCGTGTGGGTGATACTTACCTAATACGTCACCAACGGTACGTGCTGATTTTTTGTATTTCGATGCAGCCGATAAGCCCAGCTCAGACATCGCGTAGATAATACGACGCTGTACTGGCTTCAAGCCATCACCGATATACGGCAATGCACGATCCATGATCACGTACATTGAGTAATTTAAGTAGGCATCTTCGGTGAACTTGCGCATTGGCAGCTGTTCAACGCCATCATATGTAATTTCGTTAGACATCCATTATACCTCGGCCATATCACCGTTAGTCTGTAGCCATGTACGGCGATCATCTGCACGTTTCTTACCAAGCAGCATGTCCATCATCTCGTTAGTCGCTTCGCTGTCATCAATCGTTAACTGAACAAGGCGACGAGTGTTTGGATCCATGGTGGTTTCACGCAACTGAAGTGGGTTCATTTCACCCAGACCTTTGAATCGTTGCACGTTGATCTTAGCTTTCTTCTGCGATAGTCGCTCAAGCACACCGTCTTTCTCTGCGTCATCGAGTGCGTAGAACACTTCTTTACCGCAATCGATACGATACAGAGGAGGCATTGCCACATAGATATGGCCCGCTTCAACCAAAGCATGGAAATGGCGAGTAAACAATGCACATAACAGTGTCGCGATATGAAGACCATCCGAGTCCGCATCGGCAAGAATACAGATCTTACCGTAACGCAGGCCTGATAAGTCATCGTTGTCCGGGTCGATACCCAGAGCTACCGAGATATCGTGCACTTCTTGCGAAGCCAATACTTGGTCTGCCGACACTTCCCACGTATTTAGGATCTTACCGCGAAGTGGCATCACCGCTTGGAACTCACGGTCACGCGCTTGTTTAGCAGAACCACCCGCCGAGTCCCCTTCCACGAAGAAGATTTCAGTGCGGCTTAAATCTTGAACCGAACAATCCGTTAGCTTACCCGGCAGTGCTGGGCCTGAGGCGATTTTCTTACGCACAACCTTTTTGCTTGCGCGCATACGGCGGTGGGCATTCGCAATACAAGCTTCTGCCAACTGTTCTGCCAGTTGTGGCTTTTCGTTCAGCCACAGGCTAAAGGCATCTTTTACCACACCAGAAACAAACGCAGCGGTTTGACGCGAAGACAAGCGTTCTTTTGTTTGACCTGCAAACTGCGGATCTTGCATCTTCACCGATAGTACGTACGAACAGCGATCGAAAATATCGTCGCCCGTTAGCTTAACGCCGCGTGGTAACAAGTTCCGGAATTCACAGAACTCACGCATTGCATCAAGCAAACCTTGGCGAAGACCGTTTACGTGTGTACCACCTTGTTTAGTCGGTACTAAGTTCACATAACTCTCGGTGATCATATCACCGCCTTCTGGCTGCCAGATGATCGCCCAGTTTGCCATTTCGGTTTCAGCAACGAATTCGCCAACATAAGGTTCTTCAGGCAGTAAGGTATAACCTTTCACGCCTTCGGCAAGGTAATCTTTTAGGCCATCTTCATAGAACCATTTATGCTCTTCGCCACCGACTTTGTCGATAAAGGTAATTTCTAAACCTGGGCAAAGCACTGCTTTTGCACGTAGATTGTTAATCAGACGAAGTGTCGAGAATTTAGGGCTATCAAAGTACTTAGGATCAGGCCAGAAATGTACTGATGTACCACTGTTACGATGACCACAAGTGCCCGTTACAGTAAGCTCTGTTACTGCATGACCGCCTTCAAGTGCGATCTCGTGAACCTGACCTTCTCGGCGTACGGTCACTTCAACACGTTTTGACAGCGCGTTTACTACCGAGATACCTACACCGTGCAGACCACCAGAGAACTTGTAGTTGTTGTTCGAGAATTTACCACCAGAGTGGAGCTTTGTTAAAATCAGCTCAACACCTGAGATCCCTTTTTCTGGGTGAATATCGACAGGCATACCACGGCCGTCATCGGTAACTTCTAACGATTGGTCTGCATGAAGCACAACTTTGATTTTCTTAGCGTGTCCCGCTAGTGCTTCATCGACCGAGTTATCAATGACTTCTTGGGCAAGGTGGTTAGGTCTTTCTGTCTCGGTATACATTCCTGGGCGGTGTCGCACAGGATCGAGACCTTCAAGTACCTCGAGGTCTTTTGCATTATATTGTTCAGTCATAATACGGAGTTTACTCAAAAAGTTTGCGTCAGTTCGCTGGCTCCAGTTTCACTAAAGCAGAATCATTACTATGAACCGTCATAGTAGAGCGAACGAGCGAAGTATTGGGGAATATAGTCTGGAAGCTGAGTAATGATGTCAAGCTAGTTCAAAAACTAAGACATCAAACTATGATATTTCACCATTGATAGATGAAATAACAGGCAAACAAGAGAGAATCACTTGGTTGGTGGAACAGATTAAAGATTTAGAAAGGTGATGATTTGTTGTGGGTAGCGTTCAAAATCAACAAAGCTATGATCCCCGCCCTCTTCTACTGTCTGTGTTGCACCTTGGTACTTCTCTACCGCTTGTCGGTAATCCAGAACTTCGTCTTCCGTTTGCTGAAGTAACCAGAAGTCGCTCGGCTTAGCGATAGCCGAAACCTCTAACGCCTTCAGTTCATCAATATGTTTTGTTTCCAGTACATATCGTTCATCTGTGTATGGGTTTACTTGTTCACCTAAATAGTCAGCAAGAAGCTCATACGGCTTCACTGCAGGGTTTACAACCACCGCTTTAAAACCATAGTGGCTATTCAGCCATGTTGAAAGATAGCCACCTAGTGAGCTACCGACCAACGCTATCTGATATTGCTCTTTGTATTGCTCCACCAGCTGCTGTAAATGCAGAGCTGCTTGCTGAGGGAAGCTCGGTAGTTGAGGCGTCACAACTTTAATATCAGCGCGATGCTTCGCACAGTAATCAGCCATTACGTTCGCTTTGTGAGAACGTGACGAACTGTTAAAACCGTGAATATAGAGAAGCAGTGATGGTTTAACGGCTTGCTGATTAAAGTCCGGCATATTAGTAACCACCTGCATCAAAGTCTGGCGAGAACTGCCCATTAGGCAAGCGGCGAACCTGCGTAGTTACCGTTCCATCTTGGTGCAATTCAATCTCTCGCCAGCCTGGAGATAAAGTATCAACCGCAAAGTCGTTCGAGTTTGGTTTGAATTGAACACAAGTCGATGGGGTTGCCATGACTTGTACACCATGATGATTGCGATTCATGTCTTGATGAACATGACCACAAAGTACCGCTTTCACATTGGTGTGCTGTTGAACCACATCCCAAAACTGCTCAGCATCTTTCAGATTATGTTGATCAAGCCACGCACTACCGACCAGTAAAGGGTGGTGGTGCAGCAAAACCAAGGTGTTACGCTTAGGGAATTCAATCAGCTTTTGTTCTAGTAGATCAAGCTGTTGATCACTAAGGCGCCCGTGAGGTACACCCACCACTTGAGAGTCCAGCATAACCATCTGCCAGTTATCGCCTAGCAAGACATGCTCAACACACTGTATTTGTGGTGATGGTAAAACACTGCCCATATTAGGCTTGAAGTCATGGTTCCCGGGTAGCCAGTAACATGGCTTTTCCAAAGGCTCTATCCCTGACTCAAATTTTTGGTACGACTCAGCACTGTGATCTTGAGATATATCACCGGTAGCTAGAATCGCTTGATAGTCAAAGCCCTGACTAACAATGCCATCGACTACAGCACGAAAGCTATCTTGAGTGTTGATGCTTAATAAGCTGCCATTGCTCGGCGCAAATAAATGCGTGTCCGTTAGCTGCACAAGCTTAATAGTGCTCTCATCAAATTTTGAAGTGTGTGATAATTCCAAAATAACAAATCCAGATACGTTACTGTTTAGACTTTAAAAGTGTTGTTAAATAGGTTCAATTAAAAGGTAATTGGGGTTCGGCTGATACCCGTTTTTAAACAAAACGTTAACCATTCCCCAAGAAATTTATTCAATTGAAATTTCTCGTCCTTTTGCAAAAGCTTAGTGTTGGGGTAGTCATATTTCGCTTTAACTCGCGAAAAATCCCCGCTAGCGCACACTTCTGCAACTCGAGCGTCGTGATATAGCCTGACAGACATTTTTGGCAAAGGAAACACTGGCATCGCGTCACTCTGACATATATCTATTAAAGTGGTGTATTTTGTGACCTCATTCACTGTCAATTGATACACCATATTAACGGCTTGGTAACAGCGAACGTCACCAACCTCATGCCCAACCGGTAACAAAGCGTTAAGCTTGGCATAGTTAGTCTCGTAAACTCGCATCAACTCAGCAAGATCAACATGATACGGTTTTTTGACCGCTATATTTGGCATGACGTTAATCTATCCACTCTGACTGTAATTCTTGGTAGTTCAATTGTAGCCACTGTAGCGCAATGATTGTGGCGCTATTTTCAAACACACCATCTGTTACCAACTGATAAGCGGCCTCACGAGTCATCACTTGTACCCTAATGTCTTCACCTTCGTAATCCAATCCATGCACCCCTTTGGCTGTCGTTGCATCAACACAGCCAACAAAGACGTAGAGCTTTTCCGAGCAACCGCCAGATGAAGGGTAATACGAAGTAATAGGTAATACAGATCCGACTTCGACTCCAGCTTCTTCCATCGCTTCACGACGAGCAACATCCTGTGGTGACTCGTCAGTATCAATGATCCCAGCAACAATCTCATATTGCCATGGGTTTTCATGCTCTAGAGCACCGACACGGATCTGTTCGACGATCACAACTTCATCACGAACAGGATCATAAGGTAGCAAAGCGGCTGCATGACCACGCTCAAACATTTCGCGTTCTATTGGTTGGCTCCAGCCCCCCTCAAACAATCTATGTTTAAATGTGTACTTAACCATTTTAAAAAAACCACGAAACAGCGTCTCTTTTGAGACTATTTCCACATCTTGCGGAGTAAACTCATGTCGTTGATTGTCAGACTGTTGCATTTGGTACCTCACTAAGTGATCTTTATAGTTTACTCATTGTCCGAGTTAACTACCAAGGATAAGGTTCAACTTTTTATACAAAACTTATAATTAAAGTTAAGTTTTAAAAAATAAATATTGCACAAGTGGACAGTTAAATGTAAAAAAGTGCAAAGTTTCGAGTAAATTACCACCAAACTGGGTTAAACTCTTTTAAAGAAAAATTCTATTAAAGGCAGGAATAGGAAAATGAAAAAACTGCTTCCACTATTTATCAGTGCAGCAATTGGCAGCCTGAGTTCATCAGCTTTTGCTGATACGCTAGCTGAAGTTTATGACCAAGCAAAACAGAACGATCCACAGCTTCTTCGTTCAGCAGCGCAGCGCGATGCCGCTTTTGAAGCAGTAACGTCAAGCCGTAGTGATTTGCTACCACAAATTAACCTAACAGCGAACTACGACATTAACCGTGGTGACAGAGATACTTCAGGTCAAGGTAGCTCAAGTATCGATAACAACACTTGGGGAGCAGCTATCGGCTTCACTCAAGAGCTTTATCAACGTTCTTCATGGATCACGCTCGATACAGCAGAAAAAAGTGCTCGTCAGGCTGATTCAGCATACGCGGCAGAGCAACAAGCTTTGATCCTGCGTGTAGCAACAGCGTACTTCGAAGTACTTCGATCTCAGGATAACCTAGAATTTGTTCGTGCTGAAAAAGCAGCAGTTGCTCGTCAACTAGAACAAACAAAACAACGTTTTGAAGTAGGTCTTTCAGCAATCACCGATGTACATGATGCACAAGCTCAGTACGATGGCGTTTTGGCAGACGAAGTCTTAGCAGAAAACACCCTGATTAATAACTATGAAGGTCTACGTGAGATCACAGGTCAAGAACACTCTAACCTAAGCATCCTAGATACTGACCGTTTCTCTGCAAGCAAATCTTCCGAGTCGGCTGTTGCACTTGTTGAACAGGCTGAGCAGAAGAACCTTAGCCTACTTGCAGCGCGTATCTCTCAAGACGTAGCAAAAGATAACATCTCGCTAGCAAGCTCTGGTCACTTACCAAGCCTGACATTAGATGGTAGCTACTCTCTTGCAGATCAATCAAACAGCTCTCAAGATTATGACCAAGACAACCTAAACCTAGGTTTGAACTTAGTTGTGCCTCTATATACAGGTGGTAACACGACTTCTTTGACTAAACAGGCAGAATACAACTACGTTGCTGCAAGTGAAGATCTAGAAGCAACTTACCGTAGCGTTGTAAAAGACGTACGTGCATTCAACAACAACATCACAGCTTCGATCGGTGCGTTACGCGCTTACGAACAGTCTGTTGTTTCTGCTCAGTCTGCTCTAGAAGCAACAGAAGCAGGTTTTGATGTAGGTACTCGTACTATCGTTGACGTACTAGATTCGACTCGTCGTCTATACGATGCGAACAAAAACCTTTCAGATGCTCGTTACAACTACATCCTAAGTGTACTTCAGCTTCGTCAAGCCGTCGGTACGCTAAGCGAACAAGACATTGTTGATGTAAACGCTGGTCTAAAAGTAGCAAGTAAGTAATTCTTAATTACTCAGTTACCGTTACAAAAATGCCGCTCATTGAGCGGCATTTTTATTATCTATTGAAAGCTAATTCTCAACCTAACTCAAAGGTTAAGCCTTGAGACTAGAAAACGAGAAGGCTAAGAGTTAGCCTCGACCACCTTTAATCGCTTTAATGATTTCAGTCGTAGAGCAACCATCTTCAAAGTTAAGTACTTTCACTTCACCACCAGCCGCAATCACTTCTTCACCACCAGCAATCTCTTCAGGTTTGTAATCACCACCTTTCACTAGAATGCTTGGTAGAACCTCAGAGATCAAACGTTGAGGTGTATCTTCAGAAAACGGAACCACCCAATCAACCGCGCCTAAGCCAGCCAATACCGCCATACGACGATCAGTTGGGTTCACAGGGCGACCAGGACCTTTCAAACGTTTGACTGATTCATCAGTATTCACTGCAACGATCAAACGATCACCCAGCTCAGCCGCGTGGTTCATGTAAGAAACATGGCCGGCATGCAGAATATCAAAGCAACCATTGGTCATAACTACTTTCTCGCCTTTCGCACGAGCACGTTTCACCGCTTCAACCAGTGCGGCTTCAGAGATCACGCCGTAGTCAGTGTCTTGGCTACCATGAATCGCTTCCGCTAACTCAATCGTAGACAACGTCGATGTACCAAGTTTGCCAACTACCACACCTGCAGCGGCGTTCGCTAATGCACATGCTTCATCCAGTGGCTTACCAGCAGCAACAGAAGCCGCGAGTACTGAGATAACCGTATCACCCGCACCTGTCACGTCATACACTTCTTTCGCTTGAGTCGGCAAGTGGAATGGTGCCTGATCTTTACGAAGTAGCGTCATACCATGCTCGCTGCGAGTCACCAACAAAGCTTCAAAATCATATTTTTCGATCAAGGCAATGCCCTTCTCGATAAGGTCTTCTTCTGATTTAACTTTACCTGCAACTAGCTCGAACTCCGCCATATTTGGCGTAAGCAAAGTCGCACCACGGTAGCGCTCTAAATCCGCGCCTTTTGGATCGATGAATACTGGAACATTCGCTGCGCGTGCTTTTTGAATGAAGCTCTGTACATGCTCTAATGCACCCTTCGCATAATCTGACAAGATAACCGAACGGACATTTGGCAGTGCTTGCTCCATGCGAGACAGAATAAGCTCTGGATTAGTGTTTTCAAATTTGTCTTCAAAATCAAGACGAATCAACTGCTGACCACGGCTCATCACTCGTAGTTTTGTGATGGTTGGATAGTCTTCTAACTCAACGAAATCACACTTAACCTTTAGTGCGCCCAAAGTGTTTTTTAACACCTCGGCGGGTTCATCTTTACCAGTTAAACCAACAACATGAGCATGACCACCAAGAGAGGCAATGTTCATTGCAACGTTGGCAGCACCACCTGGACGCTCTTCGTTATTTTCTACTTTTACAACGGGTACAGGTGCTTCTGGTGAAATACGGCCAGTTGGACCATACCAGTAACGATCAAGCATGACGTCACCGACAATAAGAACACCTGATTGGCTGTAGTCAGGTAGAATTGGTTTCATTGTTGAGCTCCAAAAATCGAATCTGGCTAGAGTCTAGCACACTGATTACAGTGGCTAAACCTTAGAAAAATGAGTAAAGCCTACCTCGATAGGCACTGTGATAGCTAAGCAAAAGACAAGCTACGCTTCCATCCACTGCTTCCATGCTCGAACCACGTGTTCTCTTTCCATTTCAAACTTATTAATTGCCACATCCGCATCAAGATTGAGTAGATTGCGGTGGTGGATTTCATCTCTTAACGTTGTATAAGCATGGGTTAATGCCATGCCTTGTTGCTCGTCCATAATCCCTTGTGACAGCAGGCTTTCAAAGATTCGTACATTATCACACCAACGAGTAAGCTTTGGCTTCTCATTGCTGTACCGAAGGACTAAATATTGCGCCAAAAATTCGATATCGGTAATACCACCCGCATCTTGTTTGAGCATGAATCGATCGGTTTTTTTGCCGCCTAAATGGCCGCGCATCTTTTCACGCATATCTACAACTGACTTTTTGAGTGTCGCCTCATCACGCGCCAAGCACAGAACCTCATGACGCGTTTTGTTAAATGCCGCAGCCAATAAGTCATCGCCATAAATCATGCGAGCGCGAGTCAAAGCTTGATGCTCCCACGTCCACGCATCATTGTGCTGATACTCATCAAAGGCATCAGTTGGACTAACCAACAAACCAGATGCACCAGAAGGGCGTAGACGAGTGTCGACTTCGTACAGAATGCCAGAAGCGGTTCTGGTCGAGAAAATATGAATAATACGCTGTGCCAACCTCAGATAAAATTGGCGTCCATCGATCTCTTTCTTACCATCAGTATAGATGTGTACCGGGCAGTCGTGCATAAACACAATGTCTAAGTCTGAGTTGTAGCCAAGCTCCCAACCACCGACCTTACCGTAACCAACAACCGCAAAACCGCGACCTTCGCGATCTTTAACATGAGTAGGCTCACCAAACTTGGCCGATACTTGTAACCAAGCTTGATTGACCCCCGCCTCAACAATCGCTTCGGCTAAGTAGGTCAAGTGATCACTGACCTTCATGACAGGTAGAGCGCCCGCTATATCCGCGGCTGCAATTCTCAGGATACAGGTCTGCTTAAACTGGCGCAGGCCTTCCATCTGTTGCTCCATATCATCTTCAGGGATACGGGCTAGGTAATCACGCAGCTCTGTTTTATACGACTCCAAAGGCACTGGGTTGTAGAGTTGCTGAGGGTCGATAAGTTCATCTAACAGAATTGGGTAACGACCCAATTGCTCGGAGATCATCGGGCTAGCGGTACATAGGCGTACAAGCTGAGTCAACGCGGCAGGGTGCTCATCTAGTAGTTCAAGGTAAGTGGTACGGGTAACGATTTTATGCAGTAGATGCAGTACTCGAGACAAACCAAACTCGGCATCCTTAGCAGTGTACAGTGCTTGAAACACTTTCGGCATCAATCGATTGAGGACTTCACGGCCGCGTGGGCCAAGGGTCTTCTTAGCCAAATCGGCTTTAAATTGAATAATCGTTTTCGCGGCTTCCGGTGGGTTAGCAATCGCAATATCATGCTCCAGAACATTTTCAATCACATCTGGCTTATGGGCCATATCCCACAGTTCACTAAAGTGACTCGCGATCGGGTTGGCGTCATCTTCATCAACCCCAATCAGATCTTCGAACACGGTATGTACATTGGCCATATGAGCACGAGTTGCCTCAATCAAACTATCCCAATCAGTGAATTGCATTGCGACAGCGAGTTGCAACTGTTCGAATTCACCGTCAGGTAAGGTTTGAGTTTGCTTGTCGGCCATTGCTTGCAACAGGTTCTCAAGGCGACGCAAAAACAGATAAGCCTCACGTAAGTGCCCTACCTCTTCTGCCTCTAACAGATGAAGTGATTCAATCGCGCTTAAGGTTTCCAGTAACCCTCGACCACGAAGGCTCGGTTCACGGCCACCACGAATCAATTGGAATACTTGTGCAATGAATTCCACTTCGCGAATCCCACCAGACCCCAGCTTGATGTTGTTTGATAATCCACGACGACGTACTTCGCTGCTTATCATCGACTTCATACGACGCAAAGATTGAATCGCACTGAAATCGATATAACGACGGAATACAAATGGGCGCAGCATCTGGCGGAGCTCTTGGTATTCAGGGTACATTTCGCTGCCCATCACTCGCGCTTTAACCATCGCGTAGCGTTCCCAATCGCGACCTTGCTCTTGGTAGTAATCTTCCAGTGCCGCATAGCTCATCACAAGTGGACCACTCTCACCAAATGGACGTAAACGCATGTCGACTCGATAACAGAATCCATCGAAGGTTTGCTGATCGAGCGCCTTGATAATACGTTGCCCAAGACGGGTGAAGAACTGCGCGTTGGCGATACTTCGTCTTGCACCCTGGGTTTCGCCATTTTCAGGATAGGTGAAAATCAGGTCGATATCAGAAGAGAAGTTGAGCTCACCGCCACCTAGCTTACCCATGCCAATGATCAGCATCGGCTGCGCTTCACCCTGTTCATTGCATGGTGTGCCCCACTCTTTACAACAAATATCGTACTGCCATTGATAGGTCTCGAAGATCATCGCCTCAGCTAACATCGATAGGTGACTTAAGCTCTGTTCTAACTCCCATGAGCCCATAAAATCACGCCACGCAATATAGGTCATTTCTCGATTGCGAAATTGACGCAGCACGCGCTGACCACTCATTTCATCAGCACAACCAGAAAGTAATCCAGCCAGTCGCTCTCGGTACCCTTCAGCACGCTCTGCACATGCCAACATATCAGGTAAATCACCACATAAAACCGTATCACGCTGCAGGCAATCACCAATAAAACAGCTTAAACCGAGTACACGTTTAAGCTCCTCAGTCTGTTGCTCAGACCAAGTATTGATGGCTTCACTTTGATGCTCTAATAATTGCTCAAAAGCAGACTGTGAGTGAGTGACGAGTTGAGAAGGCAATGGCATGTTTCTTCCTTGTATAAGCTGCGCGACGAACGTTCGGGTTATCGGTTCGAGTCTTCATAAAACTAAAGATAAGTTATACCAAAGTTACGCCAATAAAAAACGCCCACATTAGCAATGTGGGCGTTTTATCGGTTAACTTAGCGAGTTAGGCCTTTCTCTCTAGAAAACAGGCTCTAGCAATATGGATTTAGAGAACATGACTAAACCTTAAATTGCTTAATCTTACCGTCGAGTTCTTGTGCGTTGCTTTCCATAAGCTGAGAGGTCTCCAACAGCTCACCAACAACCACAACTGAAGCTTCGACAAGCTCACGAACATTGGTCAGGTTGACACTCATCTCTTCTGCAACGCTGCTCTGTTGACCTGCAGCGGTCGCGATCTGGAAGTTCATATCATTAATTTGGTTTACTTGGCTTACGATACCATCAAGCTCAGAGCCTGCATTGGTCACAAGGTCCACACCTTCAGCCGCTTCAACAACACTCTTCTCCATCAGCTCTACCGCAGAATTAGCACTGCTTTGTAGGTGACTGATCATGTCTTGAATCTCGACAGTCGCTTGCTGAGTACGCTGTGCAAGGTTACGAACCTCATCGGCAACAACCGCAAAACCACGACCTGCTTCACCTGCACGCGCCGCTTCAATCGCAGCGTTCAATGCTAATAGGTTTGTTTGTTCTGAAATGCCTTGGATAGTACCAACCACACTGCCAATTGAGTCAACGCGCTCTTCAACTTGGTTTACCGCTGCTGCAGATGCTGCGATATCTGAAGATAACTCACTCATCTTAGAAACAGACCCTTGAACGAACTTCTGACCAGTAAGAGCTTGGCCTGATGCCTGTTCCGTCAATGAAGAAGCGCTTTGCGCATGCTCAGCAACAGTTTGTACCGTAGAGGTCATCTCACTCATTGCTGTTGCCAGCTGATCAATCTCATTGAACTCTTCTTGAGCTGATTCTTTGGTTTCAGACATGCTGATGGTCATCACTTCCGTCAGAGCAAACAGTTCATCAGAAGAGGCCACCTGAGTTTTGATCATGTCGTTCAGTTGAACGCGAGTTTTTTCAAGTTCGCGTGCCACATCGCCATATTCATCTTTACAATCCATTTGAATCGGCACTGATAAGTTCTTGTCGGCCATGGTTTTAATGGCGTCATTAAGGTATTGAGTCTGGCGCAGCATAACGCGCGCCGCTGCTAATAGAAGAACCACAAACACAATAATCATCAAGGCTGTTTGCCAAGCCACTTGAACTAAGTAAGTCTCGTAATGCTGTTGTGCGACTTGCGCATTGTTGGTTACAGCAAGCAATGAATCGTAAAACGTACTTGCGTCCCATAGCTGCTTCGAAATGATCAGGATTGTACTGAATATCATCAACATGACCATTTTTGGAACGAGACGAACGTCAGAGATTATCCTTTCCCACGGCTTGAATGACAGTTTAGTCATTGTCAGTTCTCCATTAATTCTTATATATTGATGGCTTCTATATCCGCGAGGTGGCTATGTCAGTCAAAGTTCGCGATTTATTTTGAGCCTCGTATGAATGTTGAATAATACCAAAGACGCCACCAAGCCGATGAGCTTATTGTCACTGATTCTCTCTTTCTTAGCGTTATTTGTGATCTCAGGCTTATTGTTCGTACCGATCGACAAAGAATCGAAACAAGTCCTTATCGGCCTCGATTTTATAATCTGTAGTGTTTTTCTTTTTCAGCTCACAATTGATCTATTCAGATCACAAAACAAAAAAGAATATCTAAAAGTACACTGGATCGATTTCTTAGCAAGCATCCCAATGATCGAACCACTTCGTTTCGCTCGCATTTTTCAGATCCTGCGTGTCATTCTTGTTCTTCGTTCGGGTAAACGCGTTCTCAGAGAGCTATTCCGCAATCGTAAAGAAACCACCCTCGCCTCGATTATATTGCTGCTGGTCATTCTCCTGACCATAGGAGCAGGAACAATACTGCTGTTAGAACACAAAGACCCCAATGCCAACATCACCACTGGACAAGATGCTTTATGGTGGGCGTTTGTGACCATCAGTACCGTGGGATATGGCGATCATTATCCCGTCACGAGCTCAGGGAAATTAGTCGCATCTCTGGTGATCATTTGCGGTGTGGGTGTGTTTGGTATGATTTCAGGCTTGATTACTTCTTTGATCACCTCCCCGACTCACCATGAGAATCAGCGAGCGGAAAACAAAGAGAAGCACCTTGAGAAGATCATTGAGCAACAACAGAAGATCTTAGAGCGACTCGAAAAGCTTGAGCAACAAACAAAAAAATAGGGCCGGAGCCCTATTTTCAAATTCATACTTATATTGATACAGGTGTTGAGTTTAGTCTTGCCAGTATGGCTCAACCTCAACACTGATTTGGCGTGTCTGTTCCATCGCATGCAGAATAGATACTTCTTGACGAGCCAACCAACGCTCTAGCTGAACCTTCTCGTCGCCTTCCAACTTCTCAGTCAAAGGCTCTAATGTTTTAAGTGCCAGCAAGTCATCAATACCTTGCACCATATCGGCCCATGGCAAGCGGAAGCTGTTTCGTTCAGCGTCATCATATAAACTCGCGAAGCCAACACCAGAATACAGATTACGCATCAAACGGTATTGCTGTTCAATATACGCTTGGCTGGTCATCACTCGCTCTGGCGGGAAAGCTTCCATCAAGTCCGCCCATGTGCGATCGAGTTGCTGCACGGAAAACCATTCGATACCACGACCCATTTGTTCACGCGCTTTCTCATCTAAGAAAGGTTGCCAGCCACGAGACAAGATCCAGCGGCTCAGATCTAACAATAAACCAGTGTAACGAGCAGAGCTCAACAAGGTAAGCAGCTCTTCACGATCTGGCAGTTGCTCTTGCATCTCTTTAAGCTCAGCCACTAAGAACTTACGTGCATCGAGTTTACGTAGTACATGGCCTTTATCTTCCAGCAAGTCTTCGAAATGGTCATAGCTTTTCAGCCAGTCGAGCTCTTGCTCAAGCCACTTCAACTCTTGACGTAAAATAGCACTCGCACGTCTTGGGACAATGCCACCGTAGATAGTAAAGGTTTGACGAATAAAACTGAGTGAGTGACTGATCTCATGTAACGCTTCAATAGATTGGCGCTCGGTGAAGATCTGCTCATGATAGTGCCAATGAGCGAGAGCGTGCTCTAAAGATTGAATGAAACACGATTCAACGGTATCACTTTTATCAGTATCAACTAAAGTCAAAGGAGTAACTTCATCTCCTTGATAACCTTGAGCAAGGCGGTAACCCTTAGCAGCTTTGCTTAGATTGCCCAAACGCATGCCACCTTGTTCGCAGAATTGGCGAGACAATGTAAATAGCGCATCCGTTTGACCAGATTTAAGTTCTAATTCGACTTCGCAAATCGGTTCTTGCAGGTCACCTGACTCAACGAAGCCCTGGTCGAATGCGACCTCGACTTGACTGCCATCAGGCATACCAATCAACCACTGCTCGCGCGTGAAGTTGGTAGAGAACAGAGGAGTCAGCTCAGCTTGCAACGTTTCGATGTCTTTACCTGCCGGCCAGATATCCTCTGGGTGCAGGGCTAGCTTAGGTTCGTTGCTGTCATGTTCTGCATTGTATTCAGGCCTTTGATGCAGGCCAGCAACCACACGACCCGCTGTCTTTACGGTTTGTACAAATACGTCATCAAAGCGTCGAATGCGTAAGCCGGTATCGTGCTTACGTAGCCAGTTGTCAGCGGTGTCAAAGTAGATGTTACCTAGCTCACGACAACTGTGCTGAAGTACTTTAGTTTCAGCAATTTTATTGCGTAAAGTCTCTGAAAATTCAGGAGAAACAAAAAACTTCAGTTCTATCTCGGTTTCCATAGTTATACCTTTCTGTGAAGATAGGGACAGGATATTGCCAATTTGAAAAGTCGGCAAGTCAGAAATATCGCCCTTATGATGATCTAAAACAGTTTTAATGAGAGATTGATTAGGTTAACATGCGCGACTTTGTAGCCATCGCTTAACATTTCACCATGAATATGGTGTATGTTGTTTTAAGGTTATTATTTATTAGGTTGGATGACCATGCCAGTAAATACAATTATGGGGTTATTTGCAAAGTCCCCAATTAAACCTTTGCAGCGTCACGTAGTATGCGTGAACGAATGTTGTTCTCACCTAGTTAATTTCTTTGAAGTTTCTTCAAAAGGTGACTGGGAAAAAGCATCAGAAATTCGAGCTCAAATTTCTCACCTTGAGAAAGAAGCTGACGTACTAAAACGTGAAATTCGCCTTAAACTTCCTCGTGGTTTGTTTATGCCAGTTGATCGCACCGATATGTTGGAGCTATTAACGCAACAAGACAAACTCGCAAACCTAGCGAAAGACATTGCTGGCCGTGTATATGGTCGTCAACTTGTCATTCCTGCTCCTATGCAAGAAAACTTCATCGCTTACGTTAAACGTTGTCTAGATGCAGCGAACCAAGCACAAAACGTAATCAATGAATTAGACGAATTACTTGAGACTGGCTTTAAAGGCCGTGAAGTAACACTCGTTGCCGAAATGATTCATCAATTAGATGTAATTGAAGATGACACGGATGCGATGCAGATCGAACTACGCCAACAACTAATGGCGATTGAAGGCGATCTGAATCCAGTTGATATCATGTTCTTATACAAAATTCTTGAATGGGTTGGTGGTATTGCAGATCAAGCACAGCGTGTAGGCGCTCGTCTTGAAGTAATGCT
The DNA here is from genome assembly GCF_041439375.1 of Vibrio crassostreae. Classification (GTDB taxonomy): domain Bacteria; phylum Pseudomonadota; class Gammaproteobacteria; order Enterobacterales; family Vibrionaceae; genus Vibrio; species Vibrio crassostreae_D. The sequence continues at coordinate 162,691 of NZ_JBGONY010000004.1, forward strand.
TTCTCGATCTTAAATCATACGTTAACCATATAACGAAGAGCATTTTTTGAACAAACCACTTATGCGCTGAGTATTTCTCTCGCTGAGCGGTTTTTTGCGTCTAAATTTGTTCCGCTTGTTATCAAACAACTAGGTATTACGATGGATATCCTTGCTAACTACGGCACTGTCCTGATTATTGTTGCAGCAGCTTTCGGTTTCTTGATGGCTATTGGTATTGGTGCAAATGACGTTGCGAACGCAATGGGCACCTCAGTAGGCTCTAAAGCTCTAACCGTTAAACAAGCGATCATTATCGCAATGATCTTTGAATTCGCAGGTGCTTACCTTGCGGGCGGCGAAGTAACAGACACGATCCGTAAAGGTGTTATCGAAACGTCTCTATTCGCTCATCAACCAGATGTACTTGTGTACGGCATGATGTCAGCACTTCTTGCTGCTGGTACATGGCTACTTCTAGCTTCTTACATGGGCTGGCCGGTTTCTACGACTCACTCAATCATCGGTGCAATCATCGGTTTTGCTTGTATTTCTGTAGGTACTGAAGCTGTAGACTGGAACAGTGTTCAAGGTATTGTGGGCAGTTGGATTATCACACCCGTTATTTCCGGCTTCTTCGCTTACGTGATATTTGTAAGTGCTCAACGACTGATTTTTGATACAGAGAACCCGCTATTCAACGCGAAGCGCTTTGTACCGGTATACATGTTCATCACAACGATGGTGATTGCACTTGTAACCATCAAGAAAGGTCTTAAACACGTTGGTCTTCACCTAAGCAACACTGAAGCATGGGTTTGGGCTGCTGGCGTTTCTGCGCTTGTTATGATCGGCGGTTACCTATACATCCAGAAGAAATTTGCTAACCGCGAAGAAGACCACGGCTTTGCCGGTGTTGAAGGCATCTTCTCGGTACTAATGGTTATCACAGCTTGTGCGATGGCATTTGCACACGGTTCAAACGACGTTGCGAACGCGATTGGTCCACTGTCTGCTGTTGTATCAACCGTTGAGCACATGGGTGAAATCACAGGTAAGAGTACTATCGCATGGTGGATTCTTCCTCTAGGTGGTTTCGGTATCGTTGTTGGTCTTGCAACAATGGGTCATAAAGTAATGGCAACCGTTGGTACTGGTATTACAGAATTAACACCAAGCCGTGGCTTTGCTGCACAACTTGCAACTGCATGTACGGTTGTACTAGCTTCAGGTACTGGCCTTCCAATCTCTACTACACAGACACTAGTTGGTGCAGTATTAGGTGTTGGTTTTGCTCGTGGTATCGCAGCACTAAACTTAGGCGTTGTACGTAATATCGTGGCTTCTTGGATTGTGACACTGCCTGCAGGTGCTCTACTTGCTGTTGTGTTCTTCTACGGAATTCAAGCTGCGTTTACTATGTAATCGCGACTGCGTTAGTGAATACTAGCGTCAGAATAGTGTGAGCTTCAGTAACGATATGTAAATGCCATGTCATTATTGACTCAAACGCACAGAAAGGGAGGCTTTGCCTCCCTTCTTTGTTGCACCGCATAAAGAAACTAAATATTATTTGCTGATTGAGGCTGACTCATACGCCTACCCAATTTGAATCGTTAAGGGATTTACTGTGAAAAAACTGATTAGCTTAGTTTTGTTCGCAATGCTTGCGGCTCCAGCTGCCTTTGCACAAGACCGTTATATTGCTGACAAACTATTTACTTATATGCATTCTGGCCCAAACAACACCTTCCGTATCATAGGTAGTGTTGATGCTGGTGAAAAGATTACATACCTACAAACTAACAAGAGTACAGGTTACACCCAAATTCAAGACAACCGTGGCCGTAAAGGTTGGGTTGAAAGCAAGTTTGTAAGCACAAAAGAAAGCATGGCACTGCGCATGCCTAAGCTAGAGAAAGAGCTGACAGAAGTTAAAGGCAAGCTAGCGAACGCTCGTCAGAGTGCTGACAGCGAAAAAGCTGGCCTAGCAAGCTCTCTAGATTCTCGTAACAAGCAGATTGCTGAACTAGAACAGAACTACAGTGAAATTAGCCAGCAGCTGACGAGCTCTCAAACAGAGAACCGTGAACTACGCGCTAAGCTAGACACTCAAAAAGACGACCTACTATTAAAGTACTTCATGTACGGTGGTGGTGTTGCGGGTATTGGTCTACTTCTTGGCCTTGTTCTGCCACACATCATGCCTCGTCGCAGAAAGTCACCAAACGGTTGGGCGTAGACTTAACGCTTGTATCAGGTACAGTAAATTCAGTATCGAATATCAAAAAGGAGCACCTAGGTGCTCCTTTTTATTTGTCTGTTATCTAAATACTTATAGAACTCGCTAGCCTTTCCATTCGTACAGAGCTGGGATTTCTATCTTCTGCTGATTGAACTCTATGATTACCGATTGTGGCTTAATCTCAAGTAATTGAATGTCTTGTCCAATCCAATCTCCTTGAGCCACTTCTTGGCCGTTCACTTTTACCCAACGCTTGGTTTCGCTACTCGAGTACATATGAGTTTGTAGGTCTAACTTAGGTAGCACTCCTGATAAGCTATTAGTGTGCGTTTCCAATTCAATGACCTGAGAACCTCTTTGCCCTGCAGGTCTAGAGTCCATCGGCTCAGGAGCGCTTTGTTGCTCACCCATGATAGATTCAAGCTTCAATGCTAAATCAGGTGGTAACTCACTGAGATCTAGCCCTTGCAGCAGATCACTATCCGATTGCAGAGCAGTGTTTTCATTGCTTACACCAGGCTGAACCTCAGGCTGAGCCAGTGACAGTTCTGATTCCTCTGACGTTCGAGCACTGCTCTCTGAGCTAGCCAAAGGCACAATAGATCCGCCTGCGACATTTGTACTTTCAGAGTCAACCTGTGCATACATCTCTTGACGTGGCAGAGCTTTCAAAGTTTGGCTAACTGGCGCAGGACGAACCACAAACAAGGGGTCATCTTTAACCTCTTCCACAGCATTCAAGTCTGCAGTATCCACATCAGAAATTTGAGATTCAATAACTGGCTGTGTTTGTGTATTAGGAAGCGTCGCGGATAATAGCTGAGGCGCAGTTTGATGTTGATTGTATGATTGATAAACCAAGGTACCGCCTACCAACAAAGAAGGCACAAGCAAAAGAAGTAACCCCATGGCTAACGACGAACCACGTTTGTTACTGATGCCCTTTGCCGAGTTCGGCACATGATGATTTTGGTAGCCTTTAAAGCTAGGTTTATTGATAGATGATTGTGTAACCGAAGACTGATTCAGCTCGTGCATAATGCGTGACATTAGCTTGCCCCTCCACTTAATGACATCAACTTCGGAGAATCAAGCTGAGCTAATCTTTGCAACCTTGCTAATGTTCGTTGACCTGCGATGCCGTCGACCGACATACTTTGCCAAGTTTGAAACGCTTCAACCTTCATTTTTAATTCGTAATCAAATACATCACTACCAGACACAACCTCTCCCAACACCTCAGAAAGCAACAAATCAAGCAAAGCCACAGCTTCACCTTGGTAACCCTCTTTCAGCGTCTCTCGCAGCGGCTGTTTCCAAATCGCGACATAATCACCCTGCCAGATCTGCTCTAGAGATTGCTTCGGCATGACTAAGAGTTTTTCGTTAACCAGTAGTTCGACAGAATCTTGTGATACGCCATAAAGCACCGCAAACACAGATTCTTGTTCTATGTCTAAGTTCAACACCACAGGAACGCCTAACTCAAGTAAATCATCCAAGCTAGATTGTTGCTGTTCACATACGAAAACACTTTGCGGCTCGCTTAGACATAAACCGTCTCGCAATGAAGACTGGTATCCCCAAAGGGTGTATAAATCCTTGATAGCCAGCGAGCGGTTAGTCCCTTGCATCAAGTGTTGTTGAATATGTGGTGGCAGCGCGAACTTGTCTGTTTCTGGCTCAGCAACAGCCTTAGGCATATCCACCACTAACGACCGCTGCATCTTGGCTGAGCTTACTGTTTGGGCTTCATTTGAAGGCTCGGTTGTTAACCATGAATCTATGTACGTTGGGGCAAAGTTAAAAGTTGCCATCGCAAGTGCGACACTCAAGGTAGCTGCACCAGCGTACTGAACGAGCTTTGGTATCGCGCTCGCTGCGCGAGGTTTATCGACATGGTAAACCTCGGCTTGAAACGCCATCACCTGCTGGCAGGCTTTATTGACCGTTTCATTGCTCGGTGTTTGCTCTCCATCATGAAAAGCTAACTGTAGGGCCTTGTCGCACACCAAGTTAATGAGCCTTGGAATACCATGAGTATATTGGGCGATCAGCTTAACGGAGCGATTCGAGAACAACATCTGCTCGCCACCTGCCGTCTCCAGACGAAACGCGATGTACTTACCGGTCTCTTCAATATTGAGAGGCAATAAATGATAACGCCCTGTAATACGCTGCGCCAATTGACGCAGTTGTGTAGTCTGCAAATGCTGTTGTAATTCAGGTTGACCAACCAACAATACTTTTAATAGCTTACGACTGTCGGTTTCCAAATTAGTTAAAAGGCGAAGCTGCTCCAACACATCGGCAGCAAGGTGTTGAGCTTCGTCTATCACCAATAAGGTTTGAATGCCCTCTGCATGGCTATCCAATAAGAAGTAGTAAATCGCCTGACTCAGCTGCTTCAAGGATGCTTGTTCTGGATACTCGACCTCAAACTCATCGCAGATAGCTTCAAGTAAATCCGTATTGGAAAACGTAGGGTTAAGTATAAGGCCAGCCTGAGTATGACGATCCAAAGAAGACAACATCGCCTTAGCAACCGTTGTTTTCCCTGTACCCACCTCACCAGTGAGCATTGCAAAGCCCCCACCTTCGCCTAAACCGGCTTGTAGGTTCTGCATCGCTTCTTGATGGCGTTGACTCAAAAACAAATAGCGAGAATTTGGTACAATCGAAAATGGCATCTCAACGAAGCCAAAATATTCCTTATACATGTGCTGCCCTATAATTACGATTAATGGAAAGTACCATTGCTTGCCGTAAAGTCCAGCAGTGATAAAACATTTCGAGGTGATAAGTTGCAAATATACGATAGCCTACCAGAAGAGAATGGGCTACAGCGCTATCTAGTCGGTGGGGCAGTGCGCGATAAGCTACTCAATATTGATAGCTATGATAAAGATTGGGTCGTGGTCGGCAGTACGCCTCAACAGATGGAAAGCCTTGGCTTCACTGCGGTGGGTAAAGACTTCCCGGTATTCCTGCATCCAAAAACCAAGGAAGAGCACGCACTGGCTCGCACCGAGAGAAAATCAGGCTCTGGTTACACAGGCTTCGAATGTTACTTCGCTCCAGACGTGGGTTTGGAAGAAGATCTGATGCGCCGAGATCTAACCATTAACGCCATCGCACAAGATGATGCAGGCAACCTTCACGATCCTTACCATGGCCAACAAGATCTCTCCGATCGTATTCTTAGACACGTATCCGATGCCTTTGTTGAAGATCCGCTTCGTGTGCTGCGTGTTGCCCGTTTCGCTGCCAAGCTTCACCACCTAAACTTTACGATTGCACCTGAAACCATGACCATGATGGCGACAATCGTTGAATCAGGAGAACTGGCACACCTTACAGCCGAACGAGTTTGGCAAGAGTGGCACAAATCACTTAGTACGCCACATCCAGAAGTGTTCCTTTCAGTGTTGAAAGAGTGTGGTGCATTAGCGGTTGTTTTGCCAGAGATTGACGCTCTATTTGGTGTCCCTCAACCTGAAAAATGGCACCCTGAAATCGACACCGGGATTCACACACTGATGGTTGCTCAACAAGCTGCGCTATTAAGCCCATCGTTACCAGTACGCTTTGCCTCTCAAGTGCATGACTTAGGTAAAGGCGTTACACCTGAAAGTGAGTGGCCAAGCCACAAAATGCACTGCCACACCGGTGTTAAGATCATCAAAAAGCTATGTGAACGAGTCAGAGTACCTAATGAGTTCAGAGATCTTGCGCTGTTAGTGTGCGAGCAGCATTCTAATATCCATCGTGCAGGTGAGTTAAAGCCAACCACCTTCCTTAAAGTTCTCAACAAGTTCGATGTTTGGCGCAAACCAGATCGACTTAACGACATCTTGCTTTGCTGCCAAGCTGACCACGCTGGCCGTAAAGGGTTACAAGATCAGCCTTACCCTCAAAAGGCTCGTTTTGAAGCAGCCTATAAAGCGGCACTTCAAATTGAAGTCAAAGCAATCATTGCCGATGGTTTTAAAGGTAAAGATATTCGAGAAGAACAAGAGAAGCGCAGAGCAGCGGCCATCGAAAACGCGTTATCAGAACTCACTGATGATTAGTCTTCATTCCGTTAGTAAGCACGCATTAAAAAACCCGCGACTAAGCGGGTTTTTCCGTTTCAATCTGTAGGACGAAGTATTTGTCTTCGTAAGTCGAACGCTACTGCATCATCAAGAAAGCAAATAGACCAAAACCTAGAATCAGGCGGTAGATAACAAACGGTGTCATACCCATACGAGAGATCAGCTTCAAGAAGAAGTGGATACAGATATAAGCACTAATGAAAGAAACCACGATTCCCGTTAGCAAAGTGCCAGCATGAATTGGGTCACCACTGGTCACTAACTTCAGACCCAAGTAACCACCAGCCAGAGTGATGATTGGGATAGACATCAAGAAAGAGAATCGAGCTGCTGCTTCGCGTGTGAAACCAAGATACAGCGCCGCGGTAATGGTTGCACCAGAACGAGACGTGCCCGGAATGATCGCCATTGCTTGAGCAAGGCCTATAAACAGCGCCTTTTTCCAACCCGCTTGGTATTCGTCATCACGCAAGCTTGAATTCTTATCCACCCACCATAACAACAGACCGAAGATAATCGTTGTGGTTGCGATCACCCACGCACTGCGTAAGTAAAGCTCAACAATATCTTTCATCAACAAACCAAAGATACACGCTGGAATCGTCGCGAGAATGATCATCCACGCTAACTTCGCTTCCTTGCTGCGATCGCCTTTAAACACTGAACCAAAGAATGCGCTCAACAGAGAGACCACTTCTTTACGGAAATAGATAACGACGGCGGCTAAAGTACCGACATGGACAGCAACATCAAAAGCCAAGCCTTGATCTTCCCAACCTAAAACAGCAGAAGGAAGGATTAAATGTGCAGAACTGGAAATAGGTAAAAACTCAGTAAAGCCTTGCACCAACGCCAACATAAACGCTTCAAAATAACTCATTACTTACCTTAAAAATTATAGTTTTATATCTACGACAGAGAGCGAGTCTAATTGCTGCATCTTCTGCCATATTTCACTGACGGTTCTTCCGTCTTGCGGGATCACTCTCGCAGGACAAAGATCATAAAGCGGTTGTGTTACAAAAGGATATTTGTAGATATCACTGCGTGGTAATTCTGGTTCGCGCTCAGAAACCACCTCTCCAAACAGCACAATATCAAGATCGAGTTTTCGATCTTGAAGTTTGTGCGCATCTTGAGAGCGACCCCATTTAAACTCAATTTTACGCAGCTGCTGTGAAAATTCAGTCAATGAGAGTGACGTGTCGAGCTCTATCACAAAGTTATAAAACGGATGGCTATTAAAACCCACGGGCTCACAGTGATAGATTTTAGAGCATTTAAGGTTAGTCCCTAACGATTGAAGCTCTGTCCATGCCACCCTTGCATGCTTGTCGCGGTCTATGTTCGTGCCAACACCAACATAGGCTACTGTCATGCTCGGCCTCGTTCGATGATCACGCCAACAGCTTTTGCTTGTGGTACTGCGCCCGGTTTAGCCAAGCGGATTTTGATCCAAGGCACAGAGAATTGAGTCATGATCAATTCAGCGACTTCTTCAGCCACACGCTCCACTAGCAGGAATCGGCCATTCGCAATGTGGTCAAGCACGGCAGTACTCACAGTCGAGTAATCCAAAGCATCAACCACATCATCACTCTTACCTGCAGGGCGGTTGTCATGAGCCATTTCAATATCAAGCACAAGTTTTTGTTTAATCTCTTGTTCCCAATCGTAAACACCGATCGTTGTAATTACTTCTAGCTGTTCAATGAAAACTTTATCCAGTGCCATGACTTGTCCTTTTAGAGGTCGGATACCCATATTGGGGAAAAAAACGTATTATTTGCGTAATTCGAGATATGATATCAATTACTCTTGGATTGAGCATTATTTTCCCATCGTTAGGCTTATAACCGTTTAAGGAAAGACATGACCCCATTGGCACTAATCATGATCATTGCAGCCTATTTGCTAGGTTCAATCTCTAGTGCGGTCTTGATATGCCGAGTCTTAAGGCTTCCTGATCCAAGAACGGTGGGCTCCAATAACCCTGGTGCCACTAATGTACTGCGCGTTGGCGGTAAAGGCGCAGCTGCAGCAGTCCTCCTGTGTGACATGCTGAAAGGCACCATCCCCGTCTGGCTTGGCTACTACCTCAAGATCGACCCAATCATTTTAGGCGTTGTGGCGATTGCGGCGTGTCTTGGCCATATGTATCCGATCTTCTTCCACTTTAAAGGTGGTAAAGGCGTCGCAACCGCACTCGGAGCTATCGCCCCAATAGGATTCGATCTAACCGGTATGATCATGGCGACTTGGTTAGTTGTGGCGTTTTTGTTTCGTTACTCTTCTTTAGCGGCACTGGTTACTGTGCTACTTGCCCCTTTCTACGCTTGGTTAGTCAAACCTCAATACACATTGCCAGTAGCCATGCTGTGCTGTTTGATCGTGTTACGTCACCACCAGAATATCCGCCGCCTACTCGATGGCAGCGAACCAAAACTCGGACAAAAAAAATCGGCTTAAACTGTCACGTCTAAGCCGAACCATAGTATTCAGTATTTAAAGCTTACAGCAGATGTTTATCTAAAAACGTCTTCAGCATTGTGTTCACAAACTCTGGTTGCTCTAACGAGCTAATATGACCTGCGCTAGGAATTACCACTAATTCACTGCCCGTAATGCAATCGTGCATTAGGTATGACTCAAGTACCGGACGTGGTTTGTCTTCTTGTCCTACCGCAATCAACACAGGTAGCGCGAAGTTCTCTACTGATTCGATCATATCACGACGTCCAAAGACCATTCGACCGATGCGCGCCACTTCTTCCGCTTTATCACCCTTAAGTTCAGATAACTGCTGAGTAAAACCTTCCACTAAAGCTGGCGTGTGGGTTTGAGCATCGTTTGCGAAGAACAGTGGAACCACAGCTTCAACAATCGGTTGAGGAACCATCTTAGTTTGAGTGATGGTGTCTAACATGTGGAAGTATTTAGCGTGTGCAACTTCTGGCTCTAAACCCACAAAGGTATCCATTAATACCAATGACTTGACTCGAGCAGGTGCTAACTCCGCAAGCTCCGTTCCCCACATACCGCCAACCGATAAACCTACCACTGAGAATTCATCGATCTCTAAATGATCAAGCAGAGCCAAAACGTGCTGAGCGTAATCTTTCAAGTTACGCATCGAAGCTGGTGCAGCTTGAGATTCACCATGAGACCAAAGCTCAGGCACAATACAACGGTACTGAGTTTTCAACGCCTCAATCTGTGGCTTCCACATTGCACTATCCCAAAGGTAGCTGTGGCCTAATACAACAACAGGGCCTTGACCTTCATCTAGGTACGCCATCAATTGATTGTCTACTGTGAACTTGTTCATCTTCTTCCCTAATCTCTATCAGCAATTATTTATCGACATACAGTCGGTAAGCTAAGATATAAAAACGGCCGCACAAGGCGACCGTTTATCGAAACACTATATTCAATTACGCAATTGGCTCTAGCTGGTCAATAGGCCAACGCGGTGTGGCATGAACAGACAAATCAGCCGTTTCGCCATTCTTCAAGCGCTGCATACCCGCATAAGCGATCATCGCACCATTATCTGTACAGAATTCTGTGCGCGGGTAGTACACCTCACCACCGACTTTCTTAGCAAGAGCTTCAAGCTCAACACGCAGTTGTTTGTTGGCACTTACACCGCCAGCAATCACTATACGTTTCATGCCCGTTTCAACCAAGGCTCGCTTACACTTGATTACTAAGGTTGCACAAACAGCTTCTTGGAATGCATAAGCGATATCAGCGCGAGTTTGGTCATCATTATCGTTATCGCGAATGGTATTCGCTGCGAACGTCTTCAAACCAGAAAAGCTCATATCTAGACCCGGACGATCGGTCATTGGACGCGGGAACTTAAAACGACCCGGAGTGCCTTTTTCCGCCAAACGGGATAACAGTGGACCACCAGGGTAATCTAAGCCCATCAGTTTCGCGGTCTTATCAAACGCTTCACCCGCTGCATCATCAATCGATTCACCAAGGATTCGATATTCACCAATACCTTTCACTTCTACCATCATGGTATGGCCGCCAGAAACCAGCAGAGCCACAAATGGGAATGGTGGTGGGTTATCTTCTAGCATTGGCGCCAGAAGGTGACCTTCCATATGGTGAACAGGCACTGCAGGCACTCCCCACGCATAAGCAATACTGCGACCAATCGTTGCACCAACCAGCAGTGCCCCTACTAAACCAGGGCCAGCCGTGTAAGCCACACCATCAATGTCTTTCGACGTTAGGTTCGCTTCAGCTAATGCCGCTTTAATAAGAGGAATTGTTTTTTTCACGTGGTCACGTGAAGCTAGCTCAGGTACCACACCACCGTAATCGGCGTGCAGCTTTACTTGGCTATATAATTGATGAGAAAGCAGCCCTTGCTCATCATCATAAATCGCGATTCCTGTTTCATCACAAGAGGTTTCAATACCAATAATGCGCATAATTTTCTCGGCACGCTTTCGTCTAAAATGGGAAATTAGCGCAATATTACCCTGCCTAAGCTCTTCAAACAAATATTGTACAGACTATAATCGACAAAGTGCTTTACAAAGCCACTGTGATCGGATTAAAATTCCGCACCATTTTTGATCAAGCTGGTTAATGGCCAAACGCGAATAGAGAGTTAGCTCGATGGGTAACTTCTCTGATTTGGTACTGAGTAGCCAGCGATAATGAATAACCCCTGAGGTGAAAGGCATATGCCAATAGTTAAAGTACGTGAAAACGAACCGTTCGACGTTGCACTACGTCGTTTCAAGCGCTCTTGTGAAAAAGCAGGTATCCTTTCTGAAGTTCGCCGTCGCGAGCACTACGAAAAGCCAACTACAGTTCGCAAACGCGCTAAAGCAGCAGCTCAAAAGCGTCACGCTAAGAAGCTAGCTCGCGAAAACGCACGTCGCGTTCGCCTGTACTAATAACTTAATCCATAAGGACTGAGTTATGGCTCTTATTGAACAACTCAAAGAAGAGCAAAAATTAGCGATGAAAGCCAAGGACAAACCGCGCCTTGGCACTATCCGCTTAGCTCTTTCAGCAATTAAGCAACGTGAAGTTGACGAACGGATCACTCTGAACGACGACGACATTCTTGCTGTATTAGTTAAAATGGTTAAGCAACGTCGCGATTCTGTTGCTCAATATGAATCAGCAAATCGTCAAGATCTTGCTGACGTGGAAAAAGCAGAAATTACGGTACTTGAAGGCTTTATGCCTCAACCGCTAACTGATGAAGAAGTTATTGCACTACTTGATAGCGCAATCGCCGAAGCTCAACCAGCGGGCATGCAAGACATGGGTAAAGTAATGGCTATCTTGAAACCACAAATTCAAGGGCGTGCAGATATGGGTAAAGTTAGTGGTTTAGTTCGTTCTAAACTCGCTTAATCCCAAATCAAATTGCAACAAGCCGTGCAATCCTTCGGAACGCACGGCTTGTTTGTATCTGTAACCTATTCAAACTATTATTATCCACACTCTCAGTTAGTGCATTTTTCTAAGGTTTTATGGCAGGACACATCCCGCGTAGTTTCATTGATGATCTCCTAGCGCGTCTCGACATTGTCGACATAGTGGACGCACGCGTGAAACTTAAGAAAAAAGGCAAAAACTATGGTGCTTGTTGCCCATTCCACAACGAAAAGACCCCTTCTTTTAGCGTAAGCCAAGAAAAACAGTTTTATCACTGCTTTGGTTGTGGCGTACACGGTAATGCTATCGACTTCATTATGGAGTTCGAACGTCTCGATTTTGTTGAAGCGATTGAAGAGCTTGCCTCTTTCTTAGGCCTCGATGTTCCTAGAGAGCAACGTAGCGGCGAGATATCAACAGCACCAAGAGCCAACAGCGAACAAAAACGTAACCTCTACGATTTGATGGGCGGCATCAGTAATTTTTACCGCTCTCAACTGAAAATATCAGCCAACAAACCTGCGATTGATTACCTAAAGAATCGTGGCCTTTCGGGCGAGATCGTCCAGAAGTTTGGCATTGGTTATGTGGCCGATGAGTGGGACTTAGTTCGTAAGAACTTTGGCCAACAGAAAGAAGCCCAAGACATGCTCGTAACTGGCGGCATGTTAATTGAGAACGATAAAGGTAACCGATACGACCGATTCCGTGGACGCGTAATGTTCCCGATTCGCGATCGTCGTGGCCGTGTGATTGGTTTTGGTGGTCGTGTATTAGAAGACGGTACTCCAAAATATCTCAACTCACCAGAAACGCCTATCTTCCATAAAGGTAAAGAGCTTTACGGCCTTTATGAAGTGCTGCAAGCCTACCGTGAACCGCCGCAAATACTTGTGGTTGAAGGTTACATGGATGTCGTGGCATTAGCGCAATATGGTGTTGATTACTCAGTAGCATCACTGGGCACATCGACAACCGGTGACCACGTTCAAATGCTGTTCCGCCAAACCAGCACAGTGGTTTGTTGTTACGATGGTGACCGAGCAGGTAAAGAAGCCGCGTGGCGCGCACTAGAAAATGCCCTTGAGTACCTGAAAACCGGTAACACACTCAAGTTTCTATTCTTGCCCGACGGTGAAGACCCAGACAGCTATATAAGAGAACACGGCAAAGCCGCTTTCGAACAGCTTGTTCAAAATGCGACACCGCTTTCGACCTATTTGTTCGATAACCTGATTGAAATACACAAGTTAAACTTGGGAACAACCGAAGGGAAATCGGCACTGCGCGCACACGCTAGCGCATTGATTAACAAAATCCCTGACAGTTACTTCCAAGAGTTGCTCGAAAAATTGCTCGATGAGCGCACTGGATTTGATAACCAATTGAGGCGAGCGCGTGTTCATACACAGAACCCGACACCTCAACCGCATAAAGAGCTGAAACGCACTCCAATGCGTGAAGTTATCGCTTTGCTTATCCAAAATCCGAGCTATGCTGATATGGTACCGGATTTATCAAGTGTCAAAGGCTTACAGCTGCCTGGACTAAGTTTATTCGTCGAAGTACTTGATAAATGCCATGCGCATCCCCATATCAACACAGGCCAATTATTAGAGCATTGGCGACACAATAAACATGAGGCTCTTCTGTCTCGTCTCGCGAGCTGGGAAATCCCCCTCGACGAAGACAATCAAGAAGACATATTTTTAGACTCATTGGACAATATACTTGCCCAGTGCGTTGAAAAACAAATTGAAAACCTGCAGGCCAAAGCAAGAAGCGTCGGTTTATCAGCCGAAGAAAAAAGGGAGCTACTAGCTTTAATGCTAGATCTAAAAGCGTAACCCTGTTTGATTAGTCAGCATTTAATAAATTTGTTAACATAATTGGTTTGCATTTGAGAATGCAACGTCCTTCACCAGACCTGAAGTTGGATATCATCTATGGATCAAAATCCGCAGTCACAGCTTAAATTACTTGTTATTAAAGGCAAGGAACAAGGCTATCTGACCTACGCCGAAGTAAACGACCACCTACCTGCAGAAATCGTGGATTCTGAACAGGTAGAAGACATCATTCAAATGATTAACGACATGGGTATCAAGGTAGTTGAAACTGCACCTGATGCTGATGATCTAGCACTTAATGATGACGATGCCAATATAGATGAAGATGCAGCCGAAGCTGCAGCTGCCGCGCTTTCAAGCGTAGAAAGCGAGATTGGCCGTACTACTGACCCAGTTCGTATGTACATGCGTGAAATGGGTACGGTTGAACTACTGACTCGTGAAGGCGAAATCGACATTGCGAAGCGTATTGAAGATGGTATCAATACGGTTCAACTTTCTGTTGCTGAGTACCCAGGCACTATTCCATACATCTTGGAACAGTTTGACCGCGTACAAGCAGAAGAGATTCGCTTAACAGACCTAATCAATGGCTTTGTTGACCCAGACGACGATGGTACAGCTGCGCCAACGGCGACTCACATCGGTTCAGAACTTGCTGAAACTGATCTGGAAGACGAAGACAAAGAAGACGCTGAAGACGACGAGGAAGAGGAAGAAGAAGATACAGGTATTGATCCTGAGCTTGCTCTTGAGAAATTCACAGCACTTCGTACTAGCTACCAGAATCGTCAACTAGCGATCAACGAGTACGGCCATGAAAGCCCGAAAGCTATGCTTGCAACGACAATGATGCAAGACGTATTCAAAGAGTTCCGTCTAACACCAAAACAGTTTGATTACCTAGTAAACGAACTGCGTAACTCTATGGATCGTGTACGTACTCAAGAACGCCTAATCATGCGTCAAACGGTTGAGTACGGCAAAATGCCGAAGAAATCTTTCATTGCTCTATTTACTGGTAACGAATCTAGCGAAGCATGGTTGGATGAAGTTCTTGCTTCAGACAAGCCATACGCAGAAAAGATTAAACGTAACGAGCACGACATCCGTCGCTCTATCCAAAAACTGGATATGATCGAACGTGAAACGTCTCTTACTGTTCAAAGCATCAAAGATATCAGCCGTCGCATGTCTATCGGTGAAGCGAAAGCTCGTCGTGCGAAGAAAGAGATGGTTGAAGCGAACTTACGTCTAGTAATCTCGATTGCTAAGAAGTACACAAACCGTGGTCTACAATTCCTGGATCTAATCCAAGAAGGTAACATCGGTCTGATGAAAGCGGTAGATAAGTTTGAATACCGTCGTGGTTACAAGTTCTCTACTTACGCTACTTGGTGGATCCGTCAAGCAATCACTCGTTCGATTGCCGACCAAGCTCGTACTATCCGTATTCCGGTTCACATGATCGAAACGATCAACAAACTAAACCGTATCTCTCGTCAAATGCTACAAGAGATGGGTCGTGAACCACTTCCGGAAGAACTGGCTGAACGCATGCAAATGCCTGAAGACAAGATCCGTAAAGTACTGAAAATCGCTAAAGAGCCAATCTCAATGGAGACACCAATCGGTGACGACGAAGATTCGCACCTAGGTGATTTCATCGAGGATACAACGCTAGAACTACCTCTAGACTCTGCAACGGCAACCAGCCTACGCGGTGCAACTAAAGACGTTCTTGCAGGCCTAACACCTCGTGAAGCTAAAGTACTGCGTATGCGTTTCGGTATCGACATGAACACTGACCACACTCTTGAAGAGGTTGGTAAACAGTTCGACGTAACTCGTGAACGTATCCGTCAGATCGAAGCAAAAGCACTGCGTAAACTTCGTCACCCAAGCCGCTCAGAAACTCTGCGTAGCTTCCTAGACGAGTAATCGCACACTCAAGTGTGGTTAGCTTTTAAGCATAAATAAGAAAAGGTGAGCGTTGGCTCACCTTTTTTTTATCTGTGTGATTTAAGTGGCTAAGATGTAAGCGGAATTGCCCCTTATAGTGTCTAGACACCATTGAACGCTTCCCCTATAATCTATGCCCTACGGCCCCTTAGCTCAGTGGTTAGAGCGCACGACTCATAATCGTTCGGTCCCCAGTTCAAATCTGGGAGGGGCCACCAAATTCCGATA
>NZ_JBGONY010000005.1:0-150420 GCF_041439375.1 Vibrio crassostreae
TAATAATCACCCATACTGGCCGTTTCTATCTGAGATCCAATTAGGAAACAAAGCCCATCCTTGCCACTGTATTTCTCACCTATGTTTTTAACTTCAATGTCAAATACCAACTCTTGTTCAGAGCCAGAACCAAGAATCGTTAGCGCATTTAATTGATTGGAAAAGCGGGTGTAGGACAGCCCAAAACCAAACTCAAATTGGACAGCTTTAGGATTGAAAGTTTCAAAATACCGATACCCGACATAGATATCTTCTTGGTACAGATTACGCTCTTTATTTCCGAAGCTAGCGCTGGAAGGATAATCAGATAAAGAGTGCGCAATAGTGTCGGTCAAACGTCCACTCGGGCTAACATCACCTGATAAAACATCAGCTAAAGCATGCCCACCTTCCATACCTGCGGCCCAACTATACAGAACAGCCTTAATCGCAGCAGAACCTTTAAGTGAACTTGTCCATGACATATCGATTATGTTGGTCACGTTCAGTATCACAATGACATCATCAAAATATTCTGTCACTTTCTCCAACATTTGTATTTCTAGCGCGGTTAAATTGTAACTGCCTTGCTGCTGTGCATTATCTTGATCTTCACCCGCCGTTCGACCGATAAAAATAACGGCTTTGTTAGATTTGGCGGCGGCATCCATCGCAACAGAAGTTGAAAGAGGCATTTCATCTTGAAACCAAGGTTCAGTTGCCCAACCACCACCGCCGTCATTGAACGGGTTGTCCTTGATCCAACGTTGGTATACCTCCACCAAACTGAGATTAAGATTGATGTTTGGATTCTCATACAAGCCCTGTAATGCATTAACGGAATAAGGGACATTCACAGCTCCACCAGATCCAGTGCCACTTCGGTAGGTATCAATCTGACAGCGACCAAAAAGAGACACCGTATCACTAGCCTGCAATGGCAATATTGAATCACTATTTTTTAGTAGCACAATGCCCTCAGTAGCCGCTTGTCGACTTATGGGTGCAAGCTGCTTCTGTGCTTCGAGAATTTCCACAGTATTCATTTAAAGTCCTACTATTTTTTTACTTAGAGCAAAAATTTGACCTCTCGCTCTAAAAGTTAATATTGTCTTTGTTCAAAAAATAGTAATCTTAACCACGGCGTGTAACTACCAAATAAGCGACAGAAATAGGTAAAATAGCGACATGAAAACCAAGTTTAGACTCCAAAGTCATCAGAGATATCCTCAGATAAAATTTGCCTATGTCGATGGTCATCACGATTTCGACTTTGACGTACATAGCCATGACTTTTCTGAACTTTTCTTAGTTGTGAGTGGTAGTGGAAAGCATACGGTAGCTAGCCACACTTACCCTTTAAGTACAGGAGATGTATTTGTTATTAATGGGGATATTGAACATGGATTTTGTGAAGTAAATAAACTGAAGATTGTAAACTTGATGTTTGATACGGCATTGCCTTTTTTTGAGGTCCCTTCAATGCGTCAAATGCCAGGTTATCAAGCGCTTTTCAAGGTAGAACCAATTGCTCGACAAGCATCTGAATATCAAGCAAAGCTTACGTTATCACTTTCTCAGTTGAAACGAATCAATGGACTTCTACAACAAATCAAATCGGAATACGACAACGCAGAACAGGGGTTTGAAATCATATTGACGAGCACAATGCAGCAACTTGCGATAGAACTTGCTCGGCGATATCAAGAACAGACCCATAGCTTACCAAAAACAACCCTGGCATTGAGCCGTGCTCTCGCACATATTGACCGTCATTACAAAGAAGTAGGATTAGATACAGAAACCATTGCGCAAGCGGCCTATATCAGCAAGCGGCAACTAGAAAGGTTATTCAGGCAGTTTTTAAATACATCCCCAAACCAATACGTCAAAGACCTTCAAATTCGACACTCGGCATCCTTATTATTAAACGACAACAAAAGCATCCAACACATTGCTGAGTCTTGCGGCTTTTCTGACAGCAACTATTTCTCCAAATGTTTTAAGGCCCAAAATGGATGCAGCCCTCGCGAATTTAGAAAGCAACATTCTTCCCATAACTCATAACCCTTTCCCCCTTTCCCCCTTAAGCCTTAAAAGATTAGATATGTCACACATAAAAAAACCGCTCCTTTCGAAGCGGTCGATGAGTATCTTTGGCAAGAACACATTTGAAACGAAACTCAAATATGGAAGACTCATAGCAATAAAAATGAAACTCTTTGTGCTGCTAGGAAAGAGCTCAACTATTGCAATAAATAGGATATCGAGAACCTTGCCCGCCCTAAAGGCAAGGCCGTCATACCACTCCCCCGGTATGCTCGATATCACTTAAGACCCGAAGGTAAAAAATTCTACCACCACATGTCAGCTTGAATACCTACAACAAAGTCGCCCTCTTTACCCGTACCATCTTGCATTTCACCATCAAGGTAAGATGCCATGAAGCGAATTTCTGGAGATGGACCGAAGCCAGAGTGCACAACTAGAGTCGGTGCTACTGTTAGCTTGTAATCATAAGAATTCTTTGACTCACCATTACGGTCTTCGTAGTTGTACATGTAACCAGCTTCGGTAGCGATAAAGAAGTTTTCTGAAATTGGGAACGTTGGTCGCACCATTGCTGATACCCAGCCGTCTGTGTCACCATTGTCAAAATCGTTGTACTGGGTTTGAAGAGAGTGGAAAATATTCACACCATTTTCAAAAAAGTACCCACCCCATGCTAAAGCACGTAGCGATACATCGTTTTCATCAACAGCCTTCAAACAAGACGTACCACAGCCCGTGCCTGTCGTTAACCAACTTTGATAGTCGCTACCAGGCTTGTACGTGTTGTAAGTCGTAAGAGTACCGCCTAAAAGGTTACCTGAACCTAAGCCTTTACCAGCCTGCGCGATGTATTTTGTAAAACCTTTATCTGACAACCCAAAGACAGACTCAGTGTGAACAATTGCCGTCATTTCATAGCCATTCTCAGCGAATGCTTCTGGGCCATTACCAAAACCTAAATCGACCATATTGTCTGGCATATACTTAGCCATAGCGTGAAGCTCAACACTGCCAAAGTTCACGCCAGCATGAAGTGCATGCATGATGTTGTTGCTGTCACCCCAGAAACTTGTATCGCCAGAGTCATCGCTTGCAATATAAGCAAAGTCCCACTTATTACCACCTAGCTCAACACCTTCAATACCAACACCAGTACCTGACATATCCGTGTAGAAAAAGTCGGTCATAAAGATGTAATTATCTTTACCATAAAAGCGCTTACCACCCCATACAACACCGGTTTCAGATACACCTTCAAACTCGACAAAAGTTTCTGCCATACCAATTTCGCTGTTGGTTGCATCGGCATTGGCACCAAGTTGGTTGGTTGCATATTCCGCATTGTTGGCTGCTGCTCGTGTTTTGATTCGAATTTTCTGACCACCGTCATTCTCAAAATTTTTCTGCAGTGCAACTTCAAAGTGGCTATCCGACTCAACACCCAATCGACCTAAACGCTCTTTAGATGCTGGGAACTTTGCTCGTTTAAAATCATCATTTTCACTGAATAGAACACCAGCACGGAAATAACCGTGAAATTCAAATCCATCCGATTTTTCGGCATGTACAGCAGGTGCAGTAGACAAGCCAGCTGTAGCGACTAAACAAGCAAAGGTAAGCTTAGAAAGTTTCATAATAACTCCATGTTCCAAATTATACTTTCACAAAGAAAGCGCTTTCTTTATTTTTCTTAAAAAAACCAATCGAACAGATTTAAAGAAGATCAAATCTAAGCCCACATTCACTATGCACTCTTAACCTTATTGGCTTTAACCGCTCAGTTGGTATGGAAAGAGTATAAATCGATCTCGTGAATATAAACCGTGATCAACCCCACCAAAGAAAGCGCTTTCTTATGCGTAAGTCACAAAAATAGAGATGTTAAGTATTTTGTTTGAACAATCATGGAACCAAGTAAAATATCACTGTTCACATATTAAGGACGAATTGCTCCGTTCAAACACTCAGAACCTGTTTCGAATGACACCGTCGGTTGTCTTCCTCAAATAATCGTCGAAATAAAAAAGGGAACATACATTGTATGTTCCCTTTATATTCAGAATTTTATTCAAACCCTTTTGTTAAAACGCTTACTTTTCAAATCGAATATTGTCTAGTTTAAAACGCATTTCTCCTTGAGGCTCAAACACTAAAAGGTTAGTGATCATTTTTGGATCAGCTTGATTCCCACCAGCAAAACGGTTGTCTCTCTTTAAAATGTCAGCGATTGGAATACGTACCGTCTTCCATTCATTCATTGCTGATAACGGCACGGTATAGTCACTTGTTTTCGGCCAGCCGCTGTCCATCTTAACCAATAGTTCAACCCCATCAGCCATACTCTCAACTTTCAAATCAAAGACCAGTTCACCCGTTTCTTGCCAATGTGTCACATCTGTTACAGGAGAACGAAAATAGATATTTCCTGATCCTTCTTTCTTATTCACTTGTAGCACTGTTCCACGATCTGGTTCGGTCACTTCTTGATAGTCAACAATATCCAAT
This sequence comes from Vibrio crassostreae, assembly GCF_041439375.1. Taxonomy (GTDB): domain Bacteria; phylum Pseudomonadota; class Gammaproteobacteria; order Enterobacterales; family Vibrionaceae; genus Vibrio; species Vibrio crassostreae_D. The sequence goes on from NZ_JBGONY010000005.1 coordinate 4,537, forward strand.
GGATCATAGCTTGCATAAGCCAAGCTTGCGTTAAGAGTTTCGGTAAAAATCTCCAACGTTGGTCCATCAGCATAACTATCATCGGTTGCTAAGATCTCTGGAGCTTCGTGCCCTATCACTTGTATTGCATGTTCAGAGCGACTTGCACACCCTTTTCCTTTCCAACGATCAACCTTACAACGGTATACCTTGACCGAATCAACTAGCATTGTTTTCGGAAACAAACCTTCGTCGATGCCTTTATCATTTGCGTTCGCTGACCACGCCCCACCGACAGCCAAGTTCAATAACAAATGAAACTTTTCATCAAACGGAGCTGCTCCACTCGCATTAATGAGTTTCCCTTCTTCCGCTTCATATTGGCTGTACCAGCCCTCTTGAGTTTGAGTCGCGTAATGAATATTGTCTACATACCAACGAATTTCACCTTCTTCCCACTCAATCGCGTATGTATGGAAGCCCTCAGTAGGGTTCACACCATTTGGCAATGTCGCGGCTTGCCCTTTATAAACATTGTCTGGCCAATTTCGTCCGTAATGTAACGTCCCGTAGATGCGGCTCTCTAGATCATCATTTTTCGCTCCCGCCGCATCTGAAAGTGTGTTTAGGTTAACCGCTTCCATAATATCGATTTCGCCAGAAGCAGCCCATGTACCATATTTATTGTCGGTTGGCAGCATCCAAATTGCGGGCCATGAACCTTGTCCACCAGGTAACTTTGCTTTGATTTCATAACGGCCATATTTGGTGTCACGCTTGTCTTTTGTGCTCAGTCTCGCAGAAGTATAAGGGAGTGTTTTAGTTGCTCCGCCAATCGTACCTTCGGCATTGTCAGGCCCAGTATGACTTTGCTTCAGCGCGACAATGTGTAAAAAGCCATCTTTAACAAATGCGTTATTAGAATCATCCGTGTAGCACTGTTGTTCATTGTTCCCTCCTCCCCAACAGTTCACTTCTAATGACCAATTACGTTTATTTAATTGCTCGCCTTCAAACTGGTCTTCCCACACCAATTGCCAGTCTGGACTTAAAGTAACTGGAGCATGGGATAGCACGATCGGTTTTTCAGTTTGAGCTAAGTCAGCACTTTCGGATACCGGCAGCTCTATCACCGTGCAGCCAGACATCAAAGCGGCAGAAATAAAAGACGTTAATATCTTTACCTGATTGGTTAGATCTTGCATTACAACTCCTTGTATCACGACTTTCTAAGCAGGCGACACGTAATATCGGAGCCCATAACAGAAAGTCGATAAATGAATAACTCCGCGAGCATGGACCCAATATGCCATGCACGACTGTTTCAAAATGAGTATATAAAAGTGCATAGTTCAAAAAAGAGACAATGCTCACTTTAAGAAAGCGCTTTCTTGTTTAATTTCACATTTTGCTAAAATTCGTTGTGGTTTGTGTAGATTCCCAAGAGTTTTTATGACCTGATTATCAGCATAACACCCTAGAACCCCTTTGTTCTCAGGCTTCTATTTTTTATAGCTTACAACGAAGTTCAGAAAAACAGATTCACTTTCACCACAACACAAAGAAAGCGCTTGCTTGATATTTAGTCGAGTATATGGAAATATTCGTGACCTTACTTTGCATGCTTAACCTTCAAATTTAGCGTTAAGCAGTTCAGAGTTTTTAAATATTAATCATTGGATTACTAGGCTCTTATTGATCACGAAGGTAATATAGCTTAGTTCACTCCTTGTAGAGATAAGGCCACTACCATTGATCACCATTAAAGAAGTATCTGAACTTGCTCAAGTTTCTCAATCCACCGTCTCACGAGCATTAAATGGTCACCCTACGGTAAAGGAAGCCAATCGCGAAAAAGTATTTAAAGCTATTGAGCAACTGGGCTACAAGCCTAATGCGTTTGCACAAGCTCTAGCCTCCAGTCGTTCAAATAGCATTGGCATGCTAGTTGGTTCGCTTGATGGGCCTTTCTATGGACCATTAATGCATACAGCTGAAGATACCGTTCGCCAAAATAATATTCACTTAATCGTTACAAGTGGCCAGGAATCACGAACCAAAGAGCTCGATTCTATCCAGTTTTTGCAATCTAAACTTGTGGATGGCCTCATTGTTCACTCAGACAAGCTCAGTGATGACGAACTGATCAAAATAGCGAAAGACAGTGAAACAATGATTGTTCTCAACCGTTTTATTCCTGAGATTTCTGATCGCTGTATTTACATTGATAATGAGCTTGGTGGCTACCTTGCAACGAAGCACTTACTTGAGAACGGCCATAAAAAAGTCGCTTGTATCACAGGCCAGTTGAGTAAAGTTGATAGTAGAGATCGCTTTCAAGGGTATCGAAATGCCTTGCTAGAGTTCGGTATCGAATACGACGCAGGGCTGTTTGTAGAGGGGCGCTTTGATCATCAAGGTAACCATGAAGCTGCGCGACGCTTGTTAGACCGAGACCCTGAGATCACCGCGATTTTCTGTCAAAATGACAACATAGCGCTTGCTGTATATGACGTAGCAGCAGAGAGAAACCTCATTATTGGGCGAGACCTTTCGGTCGTAGGCTTCGATAACGATACTCACAGCCAGCATATTCGTCCTCGCTTATCGACGGTCGATTTTCCTGTCCATGAAATGGGAGAAGAAGCTGCAAAAGGTGTTTTATCGTTAATTAATAAACGCGACTACCCATTGAAACACAAACTAACACCGACATTGATTGTGAGAGAGTCCGTGGCTAAGCTTTGATTTTTGTATATCAAACACCCTATTTTTTACACTTAAAAGAAAGGCTCTAAGTATTCACTTAGAGCCTTTTTATTTCACTTCAAATTAGAATTAGAGTAACTGGTGCTTTGAGAACACGACAACGACTTTCTCAATGAGACCACTACGAGAAAAGAGCTGTGAAGCCATTTCATGATTTAGCGTTAACGATGCAAATGCCTCACTTGTTCCGTCTTTAAACTGAACTTCAATACCCTGTGTTGGCTCATCATTGAGTTGGTAAATAAATGGTACCTGACAGTAAGTAAAAGCCAGTTGCCCAGCCTGAACAATAAAGCTCTGCATTTGTCCTTCAATATTTTGGCAGTCAAAAGTCGCCGCTTTTTGTAAGAACTCTTTAGGACTAAGAAGTGAAGGGTTAATTACAATTGTTCCATCAACGACCTCTAGACCTAGCTCGCCAAAACGGGTAATCACTTCTTCCTTAACTTGTCCTGTCATCCCTGGCTGCTGTGCTCCAGAGTGCTTTGGCGTATGAGAATACGGATCCGTCGGAAACGCACCGTAGTTTTCCGGCGTTTTGTTGAAACCAATACCAGCTCTCACTTTGTAATAGTAATCCGCTAATTTAAGAGTTTCCTGGCTATTAGAATCCATACTCCAAGCATGCTGATAGTTTTCTTGCACAGCTAGCAGCAACTTAGAAACCATATGCCAATAGATACAACCTAAACCTTCATAACCAAACATGGTTCCCGAACGCCCAGTAAAGGCTTTATGGTTGAATACACGCTCATACAAACTAGATACATGACAAAATTCATCATCACTAATTGACGGGTAATCGGCTTTAATTTCATCAATCGCAGCCTGAAGGAAACCTTTGTTTTCAAAACTTGAATTGAAGTGGTAAGAACCTTTGCTGTCTTGGTTTACTAATCGGTTATCTTTGGCAACAACCATCATGCTTAACAATTTGCTCTGATCAATGTCTTTAGCGTCTAAACAGTTTTTATCCATAAAAGAAGCCAGCTCACGGTCAGGGTAAAGCATGAAGCTGTTTTGATCAGCACGATACATGTCACTGGCAAACAATTTATCCAACAACTCAACCGCTTGTTTAGGTGATAATAGACCCGAACTTAATACTGCAACTTGCCCTTCTAGCATCGGGTAAAGCTCTTCAACCATTAAGCTCTCACCAGAACAACTCAAGATGTTATACGCATTGTACAAACCATCTTCACGCAAGTTGTTTGTAATCGTAGAATCTAGGACTTTTAAGCTCGCGCCCATCAATTGAACAATCGCTTCTTTCTCAACTTTCGTTTTCCCTGAGAATCCATTTACTCGGTACACGCGCTCACGATAATTAGCAGCGGATTTAGCCAGCTTAGTCAGCATTGCTTTACGAGTTTGACGAGTTACCGTATCTTGACGAATCTCTGTATTTGCCTCTGAAACGATCTGTGTAACAGAAGACATCCACTCAAACACTTCTTTGGAAATACTGTATGAAGATGGTGACTTCTCTAACAAACGCAGCATAAAGGCAACATAGCGACGCATGTAGTACAAGGTTACCATTGAGAGGCCGTTGCCAACGATAGCGTTGTTTGCATCATTCCATTCTGGACGTTGTGTATTGAGCCAAATACCACCATCAAGCACTAAGTTACTCAATTTCGCCAACAAAGGGACGAGTATCTTCTCCATTAAGTTGACCATATAAACTTCTTGGTCACCCGTCATCAACAAGCGACCGTCACTGCCTAAGCTCTTGACACGTTGCTCTGTCAATTCCTGCAGAACTTGGTTGAACTCTACGGTATCTTTAGGGTTGTCAAAGAGACCTTGAACTCCACAAAGCTCGTAAGGCACATTGGCATAACTAAAAATGTCACTTTCTAGTAATTCGATAAGGTCGCCTTGCTCAAATTTGTCTGCCAACTCAAGGAATTTTAATAGATAGATGATTTGATGATCGCCCCAGTAACCAATATTACTCCAAGGATCATCCGCCTCTAACAGTTCCCAATCTACACCATCTTTAGTAATTCGATACGGATTGTAGCCATCTACCGTTGAAGCATTAACAAACTTAGAGATGAATGATTTGATGAACCCTGGATAACTAAGAGCCATCGCTTCCCAGTTTTGGAAAATATCACGCCAGTTGCCTTGATAAGAAAGTAAGCGTTCGCCATTTTCATCTTTGAGCTTAATCTCATAGTGGTTCCAAGGGCGACTAGGGTCACCATGACGACGTCCAAAAGTAAGCGGTAGATACTCGTAGCTCAATCGAACTAATTGAGAATCTCCTGTCGCTTTAGCGCGCGAAACTAATTCGGAATGGCTGAAAACATCCCCTAACTGATCAAAAAAGTCTTGATGGCGGCCTGCTACCTGAGAGTTGGCCTTTTCCATAGTTTTAACTACGTCAGCCTTTTCTAACATATAGCCGTTTTCAAACACGCCACCACGCATGTTATTGAACAACACATTGGCATAATGGTGAACGCTGGTATTTTCTTCGGCTGTTATTTGCCACGCATCCGCACCAGACATTAATGTGATTAATTCATTTTGATTATCTGCAATGCTCTTTTCTAAAGCTAGTGCTAGGTTAGCAGGAACAGAGAGCTCAGATTGAAGCTGACAGATATCGGAATGAGTCTTGTCTATATCAGCGACAATCGACCAAACTTTGGTTTGATGTGCTCGCAGCGTCAGAGACTTATGAACTAAATAACTTCCTCTAATCCCTTTCGTTAAAGGTTCACTTTTAACCGCTCGACCTTTTCTGAACGCATTAACTTGAGCACTCGTCAATAAAATTTGGCTGCTTTCCGTTTCTAAGCTGAAGACTGTCGTCGCTAGCAAAGATTCAGCAGGGTCGGCTCTATCACTCAATTTCGCATACATGCTGAACAGAGCCAATGAACTACCATCAACTTGTTCATTCCACTTGTACGCATCAACTAATGCACTTCTTGTTTGAAGAGCTGATAACGGAGCACCTGAAGGAAGTATATTTTGTAAGCCATCTAGTGCTTCGACTTTACGCTCGAAGCTCGCTAGATTGGTCAGTTTTGAACGACGAATAAATCCGTATTTTTCACTCGTATTCCAGCTGTATTGGAACTGTAGTTGCAAAGTATGGTTTATCTCTTCAAATACGATTTTGTCTCCAATCGTATTTTTATAAAGATTGCGTTCAACATCAAAAATACCATCATGGAATGTATTAAACGGTTCCCAAAGTACAACCTTGTCGCCATGTTCAATACGGAAGATGGATTTTGAGCCGGTGTTTTCCGCATTTTCATGAATATGGTCAACAGACTTGTAAGGAAAAAGCGCATTTTCCGGACGAATGCGTCCAGCTGAAAGGCTGCCTGTTGATGAAATAAATAACCAGTGATCGCTCGACGATACAACGCTAATAAAGAATGGCGTCATTTGGTCAACATTAGAGATTTGGTAGTAACGCTCACCATCTAAATCAACGAACTTGCCATCGACCTCTGGTGTTAAGTTGTAGTCTTGTTTCATATCAAAATTCCAAAAATTCTTACACTTAAATTTTGAAAGCGCTTTCTTTTGCGTTTCAAAAAGGATTTAAAGTTTACAGATGATGACAACGAGCAAAATGCTCTTCTGCAATTTGAGTCGGTTCTGGTATTGATTGCGTGCAAAGTTTGTCAGCTTTCATACAACGGCTTGCGAACGGGCAACCTACGCTACTTGGCTTCCAAGAAGGGATATCGCCTTTTTTCACGTTCATGTCACGCTTGCCCGATTTACCGACTTCTGGCACAGCTGACAACAACAACTGAGAATACGGATGTTGCGGGTTCTGAGTGACGTTGTCGCTATTGCCCCATTCGACCATATGTCCTACATACATCACCGCCGTTTTCTCAGCAAAATAACGCGCCGTCGCAATGTCATGAGTGATGTACATGAACGAAATACCATGCTTATCTTTCAAGTCAGCCATTAGGTTTAGGATTCCTAATCGCACAGACACATCAAGCATAGAGATAGGTTCATCAGCTAGGATAACTTCCGGGCTAACAGCAATTGCACGTGCAATTGCGACACGCTGTCGTTGTCCACCACTTAGTTCATGCGGGTACTTCTCTGCGGTCTCTTTAACTGGTGTTAGCCCAACCATTTCAAGCAATTCATAAACAAGGTTCGGAATCGCTTCTTTTTCTGCTCGTTTATGGATAAGTAAAGGTCGCGCAATATGGTGGTAAATCGTGTGTACAGGATTCAGCGAGCCAAACGGGTCTTGAAAAATCATTTGCACTTGGCGTGCATATTCAAGCTCACCATATTTTTCAATATAGTCAGACAGAGGCTCACCTTTGAATTCGATATCTCCAGCCGTCTTATCGTAAATTCGGGTAAGAATTCGAGCTCCTGTGCTTTTCCCTGAGCCAGATTCACCAACAATCGCTAATGCTTCTCCTTTACGTAGATCAAATGAAACATCATTTACGGCTCGCATCATATTGCTTTTGACTGACTGGCCAAGTGGGAAATCTTTTACCAAATTCTTAACTGATAAGATAACTTCGCTTTTATCAACGTTCTTTAAAGTATTCATAATCTTTCGCTCAAACTAGGTGACAAGATACGTGATGCCCGGTCGCAATAGCGCCCAAACGAGGCTCACTTTTAATGCACATTGAAATGCATTCGCCACATCGCTCTTGGAAGTTACATCCTTGAGGTGTATCCAAAAGGTTGACAGGATTCCCAGGGATCCCGTAGAGACGTTCTTTTGGCCCATGAATAGTCGGAAATGAAGAGATAAGCCCTTTTGTATAAGGATGCTTAGGTTCACTAAATACCGTTTTCGCATCACCTAATTCGATAAGGTTACCCGCATACATCACGCCAATTCGATCAGCAATTTCGCCCATTAGGCTTAAGTCGTGACTAATAAACAGAATAGAGAATCCAAACTTACTCTTCAGCTCATACAGTTCATTCAAGATTTCACGTTCGACCACCACATCAAGTGCCGTTGTTGGCTCATCCATGATGATCAATTTAGGTTCCAGCGCCAAAGCAATAGCAATAACAACTCGCTGACGCATCCCTCCACTCAGTTGATGAGGAAAGCTCGACATTCTATCGCCATGAATCCCAACAGTTCCTAACAGCTCGACCGCACGATCGTGAGCCTGTTTATAAGGTATTTTTTTGTGCGCTAGAATAACGTCCGTTAGCTGCTCACCGATGGTAATAACGGGATTAAGTGAATTCATTGCGCTTTGAAAAACAATAGAAACGTCATTCCAACGGAAGTCACGTAGCTGCTTGTTATTCATCTTTAAAACATCCTGCCCTTTGTAGAGTATTTCACCCTCAGAGATAAGCGCTGGTGCTTTATGTAAGCGTGATATAGCAAAAGCCAATGTACTTTTACCGCAACCAGATTCACCGGCAATACCGAGCGTTTCACCGGGCGCAATGGAAATACTAACGTCATTAACGGCTCTTGCTACGCCATTAGGAGAAACGTAATCAACACACAGGTTATTAATTTCTAATAGATTGCTCATTATAGGCCTCGGCGTTTATCTGCTTCTTTTTTAAGTTTGTGCCACAGTTTGATGTGTGGGCCCGTACGTAATTTAGGGTTGCTCACTTGGTCAATAGACATGTTAATCAATGCGAGTCCACCACCAGTAATCGCTAACGCTAGTGCAGGCACCAGCATTTCCCACCATGCACCGGTATATAACGATGAAGAGGTCTGTGCCCAATACAACATAGAGCCCCAACTCACCTCTGTTGCATCACCTAAACCTAAAATACCTAGACCAGCTTCGGAGCCCATTGCGTAGATAACCGTGCCTAGGAAGCCACCAAAAACAATCGAAACTAAGTTTGGTAAGATCTCGACTAAAATAATGCGGATTTTTGACTCCCCCATCACCTCGGCAGAAATGATGAACTCTTTGCTTCTAATTGCCATGGTCTGTGCACGAATCACCCTAGCCCCCCAAGGCCAGGAGGTTATTCCTAACAACACGGTAATAACCAGCGAACCGACCTGCCCTAAGAATGCGGCGAGAACAATCAGCAAGGGTAATTGTGGAAACACAAGAAATACGTTAGTAATGAAGTTCAAGCGTTCATCGACTTTTCCACCAAAGTAACCAGATGAAACCCCAACTAGCACTGCTATTGTCATGGCTATTACGCCCGCAGAGATCGCAACAGTAAGCGACTTTCTTGCTCCAAATAGAACCTGGCTATATACATCACGTCCGCTACGAGTCGTGCCCATAATATGCTCAGAGCTTGGTGCAACATGTGGACGTGCTACGCGCTTTTCTGGGTTATGAGTCGATAATACAGGTGCAAATAACGCCCCGGCTAAGACAATCGTAAGTAAAAAAGTACCTATAATGGCCGGGGGGTTACCGTAGAAAAATGCGTAAGCTTTACCGAGAGTTTTCTTTACGTTTTTCCACGACCATTTTGGCTCACGTACTGGCATATTCGGCTGGTTAGCGGTTTTTTGAGTGTCCATTAAATTATCCATCATGCGCCTCAATTCGAGATTCTAGGGTCAAGCCAGACATATAGGAGGTCGGCAATAAAGTTAGCGGTTAGTACCGCTGTCACCAAGATAAGAAGAATGGCTTGGATAAGTGGGTAATCACGAGCAACGATGCCTTTAAGAAGGATGTTCCCCAAGCCTTGGTAGTTAAAAACCACTTCGGTCATGATTGAACCTGCGAATGAGAATCCGATTGCCATTGCAATAGCGGTCGCAACAGGAAGGATGGCATTTCGACCAGCATAGCGAGACATAACACGATAACTACTCAAGCCTTTGGCCTCTGCCATCGTTACGTAATCCTCACCCAACACGTTGATCATCGCATTACGCATATTGAAGACCCATGTTGCGATACCAACCAAGACCATTGAGCCCATAGGCAACACAGCGTGTTTGGCCACACTGGAAATAAACTCCCATGTAAAACCTGGCTCTAACGATGGGTCATAGGTGTATGCCAAAGGCAATAGTTCAAGTTTTAAACCGAAGAAATAGAACAACAGTAACGCGGTCACGATGTACGGGAAATTACTAATAAATGCCAAAACTGGCGGAACAATTTGTCCAAATAGCCCTTCACGTCGATACGATGCATACGTACCAATACTGACACCAATGATGAGAGCGACAATCAACGAACCAAGCGCGAGAAACATAGTCCACGGCAGTGCCATAGCAAGGACATCTGAGACACTTACAGGAAACATAAGTACTGATGGCCCCAAATCCAGAGTAAATACGCTTTTCATATAAGCGAAGTACTGTTCGAAAACATTGCCATCAACAAAACCGTACATTTCTCGAACAGCATCCATTTGAGCAGGATCCATTCGACCTTGAGCTGCAGCGAAAAGAGCATCAACAGGATCACCTGGCATTAGGCGAGGCAACATGAAATTAAACGAGATAGCGATTAAGAAAGCGGTAAAATAGAAGCCAAATCGGCGAATTAAAAACGACATAAAAATCTTTTAACCTAGGGGCTACAACCTAAGCTGTAGCCCTCTCAAAAATAACTTACTTAAGGTGTAGATTGTTGAGAATAATTACTCTCTTACCACCGTCGTACCATACTGGCTGTACGTATGGGTCTTTTTCACTTGGCCAACCAACAATACGTTTAGTACTGTATTGGAACCAAGTTGGGTTAGAAAATAGAGGGATAAAGGGAAGGTTTTCAGCGGTAAACTCCTGAAGTTCACTCAACACTTTCTCTTGCTGCTCTGCATCACCAATTTTGCCGAAGCTGTCGATCAATGCGTCGATTTCTGGTGAATTAACACCGTGACCAGCATGCCAAGTTTTTCCGATTCGAGACGTTGAGAAGTACTCTTGGTACGCCAAGATTGGATTTGTCGCTACCATTGACCAGTTAATTGACATGGTATATTTGCTTTCTTTCAAATTGCTGTCATATACCGCCCAATCCACGGTCTTAACGTTTGCTTTCACACCCACTTCTTCAAAGTATTCAGATACCATCTGAACCACTTGGATCCAGTCGGTCCAACCGTTTACAACCTCAATATCAAACTCAACCGTTTCCCCGTTTGCTTTGTCGCGGAATCCATCACCGTTTTTGTCAACTAAGCCCGCTTCATCAAGTAAAGCGTTTGCTCTTTCAACATCGTACTTAGTTAGATAGCCATATTTCTTAGATATATTTTTATCAATGTGCGTTTCGTATAGCTCACCGATGCCACCAGCATTGAAGTTTGCAGTCGGATAACCGTAGGCAGCAATATCAACGATGGTTTCACGATCAAGTGCCATAGAAAGTGCTTGTCGTACTCTTAGGTCATCAAATGGCGCTTCTTTGGTATTTACGTAAAGGTGGATCGCATCATTCGCTGGATACCAAAAATGGTTATTTTCTTTATCCATATCGACAAATGTTGACTCAACGTCAGCAATAAAATTTGAACCCCAATCAATCTCACCTTTGATTAAGGCAGGTTGGATCTGAGAGTTGTCATTGTAAGAACGGAAGTTGATGCAATCTAAATAAGGTCTATTTTCTAAATAGTAATTTGGGTTTCGGCACAGCTCCATCTGTTGCGGTTTAATGTATTTAACCGTCGTCATTGGGCCACTACCTACCGGGTTAAGGTTGGTAAACGTTGTCAGCTCTTCAACTTTCGACCAAATATACTTTGGTACAATATGGTAGCGCTCTAAGTTCCAAGCAAATGTAGAATCCGCTTCCGTCAGCTCAAACACGACAGTTCGCGCGTCAATAGATTTGATTTCTTTTAAGTTACCTGAAGACCAAATACCTTTCTGGTCAAAAGCTGGTGCCTCTTTAGTCAACATAAAGCTAAAAACAACGTCGTCTGCAGTTAACTTTGAACCATCAGACCACTTCAAATTCTCTCGTAACTTAAGCGTCAATGTTTTCAGGTCAGTTGAATACTCAACCGACTCAGCCAGGCGATAATCAACATCACCTGTCATGTTGTTGAATACGACCAATGGCTCAAACATTACCCCATGCAGTAAGTCTTTAGTTGTATAAGGGTTAAAGTTTTCAACAAAGCCAGTATTGATAATTGGCACCGTTAGTGTACCACCCAGCTTAACTTCATCTGCTTGTACAGAGGCTCCGAATAAAGCTCCAATGGCGAGCGAAGCAATCAATGTCTTTTTGTGCATCACGTTGTCCTTTTAATGATAATAACCAGAAAGAAAGCACTTTCTTTTAACTTTAAAAAAAGGGGGTGTTTTCGTATTCACTATCGGCTACTTGCATCAAGAAACCGCTTTCTTTAGGTGGATAATAAGCCGATAGAATGATTCTTCAACTTACATTTCGGTGAAACGAACCATAGATCACAAATTTAGAATAGATTGAGAATAGAAATACACAACAGTGCCATTCGTCACATTAATTGTTTACTAACACGAAAAATAAATTAAAAACAATAAGTTAAAATCCACCAATGGTACTCCATCGTCTTCCCTAATCATCGAATCTCTCACCCATCAATAAACTTATGTGCTTTCTTTAAAATAGCCTTTCCATCACGATTCTCAACATTCATAAACTGTATCTATATATGGTTCTCTCAAAAACAAAAGAAAGCGCTTTCTTGAGTGCCGAACCTATGTCAGCATACCAGTCATGAAATGTAAGTTACCCCTTAGGACAACTATGTTTAACTTTTGGAATGGCAATAAATCAGGTAAAAGACAGCACTATGAGTTGGAGCTAATTCATAGCTTGTTGAATTGGGATCCGAACGAACCTATTGTCGTTCACAGCGATAATACTGACTTTCCAAGGGCTGAGGATGAAGGAAATATATTCCGCAAGAATTATGATGTACTCGTCACGGTGGCGGGAAACCGTAAATTTGCGGATAAGCCTACAATCAAACTCAACTCTCCAATTTGTAAAGGCTTACTAGGGCACCGTATCCTAATAATTAGGGAACAAGATCAACCCACATTCCATAATATCAACAGCAATAAACTGAAATCACTTATCGCTGGAATTCCTGCCACATGGGCTGATGCTGAGCTGTTTAGAGCAAATGGATATCGAGTACTAGAGCAAGGAACGTTACCAGAGACTCTTAAACTTCTCTCAGATAAAAAATGTGATTATGTGTCACTCGGTGCCAATGAAGTAGAAAGCATATACCAAGAACACACCAATTCTCTGAATGGGTTAGTCATAGAAAAAAGTATTGTGCTTTATTACCCTCTTCCACTGGTCTTCTATGTCCACCCAGACAAAGCACAACTAGCTCAATTACTGGATGACAAACTGCAAGAACACATGCTCAGCGGTAAGTTTGATTCACTATTTAACCAACATTTTGGGGACGTAGTGAGATCCATTGGATTAGAACATCGTAAAGCTATTAACCTGGTAAATAAGGAGCTACCGCCAGAGCTAAGATCATTTAAGTCTCAATTCATCTCGTGATTATAAATAGAAGAAACTTAAAACCATGCACCTAGATTTACAACATTAGGAGCATCCTATTTATGCTCCTAATGTCGCTATCATCAAGCCATAGGCAAGATAGCTAACGGCTTGCTTTTACATATAGCGATGGATACTTAAGTCATCAGTTTTAATATCACTGGCAGAGCCACTGACCACGCTTGCCAAGATCTTTCCTGAGCCACATGCCATTGTCCAACCTAATGTTCCATGGCCTGTATTGGTAAATAGATTCTTGATAGGCGTTTCGCCGATTATAGGCGTACCATCTGGTGTCATTGGCCTTAACCCTGTCCAGTATTCTGCCTTAGAGAAATCCCCCGCCTGTGGGAAAAGATCTTTTATCACCATATCAATCGTGGCTTTGCGTTTTTCTGGAATCAGGTAGTTGAAACCTGCAAGTTCTGCCGTCCCTGCAATGCGAATACGATCATCAAATCGCGTCATCGCTACCTTGTAGGTTTCATCCATAACAGTCGAGGTTGGTGACTTATCTGCATTCACGATCGGTAGTGTTAGTGAATAACCTTTAACTGGATAAACCGGGATCGACAAGTCGACTTGTCTCAACAGACCTCGAGAATAACTGCCTGATGCAACTACGTAAGCGTCCGCTTTGAATACACCTTGAGTCGTTGTAATACTCTCGATGTTTTGATTCTGATGATTCAAACTTACCACTTCAGTATCAAACACGAACCTAACACCAAGTTGCTTGGCCTTCTCAGTCAGCGCTAAACAGAACTGATGACAATCACCGGTTTCATCATGAGGTAAATATAAGCCGCCCACCAGTTTGTCTTTAACGTCCGCTAAACCCGACTCCACTGATAGACACTGTTCAACATCAAACAGCGAGTGTTTGATTCCACTCTCTGTTAATAGCTTCATATCCTGCTGAATCGCATCGAGTTGCTTCTCGCTTCGGAATACTTGCAAGGTGCCTTTCTGCCTGCCCTCATAAGCCAAATCTTCACTGGTTCTTAGATGAGTGAGACACTCTCGACTGAAGTTTGCCACTCTTAACATGCGTGACTTATTCACGGCGTACTTGGCTTCATTACAGTTGGCCAGCATCTTACTCGCCCAAGTAACTAATTCCGGAGAAAGTGACGGTTTCACTTTTAACGGAGCGTGCTCTTGGGTAAGCCATTTCATTGCTTTCAACGGAATCCCAGGCGCCGCCCATGGTGAAGAATAGCCGTAAGAAATCTGCCCTGCATTCGCAAAGCTGGTTTCCTTGCCACTACTATCTTGACGATCAATAACCGTCACCGAGTGGCCCTCTTTCGCCAGATACCAAGCACTGGTCAAGCCAATAACACCGCTGCCAATCACAATTACTTCCATTCTCTTCCCCTAATGTCCGACAAGGCCAAAATCTGCCGAACACAGCTGTCAGTCTAAAACTCGTTTCGTTAATGATTTGTAACTTATTCCGCACATGTTGACTTAACAATAGAGATGGTGTTGATAAAATGTCAATTCTACTTAAAAACTAATTCGGCAGTTTGAAACTGTGATATTGGCGGTATTTGGGAGCTTAGGAGGCGTCGCTAAATAAATCGATTAAGCCTAGATATTGTAAGCGTCATGACTCAAGAAAGTAGCATTTTCAAGTAAGAAATCTAACAAGGTTTCGGCCTGTAGCGTGAGAGCGCGACCTTTCAAAGATTGAACTTTCACCGTCGCCTTCGATAGCATCTCCAACTCGGTCGCAACCACTTCAATCTGTCCTGACTTGATCTCATCGATCACAGTGAGCTTAGGCATAAAAGTTACGCCTAATCCAGCTGAAACAAAGTTAGTCAGTGCGGTCACCGAATTGGTTTGAAGCTTTGGCTGCAAGGTAAGGTGGGAGATTTGTTCGGCCTGCTTTACCAGCCTCCCCATACCGGTCGAGTTATCGATCAAGGCGAGAGAAGCATCTTGAATATCTTGCATGACCACAGGCGCTTCTTTCATCGTAAGAAAGTGCCCCTTCGGAGCAATCAATTCGAGCGGATGACTGCGTTCAACGTGGGAGTATAGTTTAGGGTGAGGTGCAGACGCATAGGTGATCGCGAAATCGATTTGTTGATCTTCCAACATCTTGACTGCATCCAATGCACCAGCAATCTCAATAGAAAGGTTGATATCAGGGTATCGAGCCATGAAGGTTTGCATAGGCTTTGACACCAAGTTGGTAATAAATCCTTCACCGATGGCAATACTGACATTGCCGCCCTTGAGGTTTTTCAACTTAGTTAGACGAGCCAGTACCGCCGTTTCACTACGAACAATAGAACGGTAGTAATTCAACAGTTCGTTGCCCGCCTCAGTCAGCAGTGATTGACGATTGTTGCGTTCCCATACTTTGATTTCCGCTTGCGCTTCAAGCTGTGTCAACATTCTACTCATTGCCGCGGGGTCAACATTCATCATCTTAGATGCCTTACGTAACGACCCATATTTCGATAAAGCATTAAGGTATTCCAGCGCGCGGATATTAAAGTGGTGCATTCAACTTCCTTGTGATTTAACTAACACTTAATCAAGCGTCTCACAAATTGAGCAGCAACATGTATCCCAATTTATCAAGATCGTAATTGCTCTTACTAACTTGTGCACCGAGTCACTTCAAGACATCACATCAAAGGCTGATATAGGTGTTTTAGCTTGCTGTCGATAAAACAAAGGCGACAACTTTCGTCATCGCCTTTATGGTCATGAATCAGGTGCTAGTCTCAAGCAGTTAACAACCCGTCACTTCACTTACAGACCAACAAAGAAACTAATCACTAGCGCGTTGATCAGATCGACAAAGAAACCACACACTAATGGCACCACAATAAATGCTTGTGGGCTTGCGCCATAGCGGTGAGTTACGGCTGTCATGTTAACAATTGCTGTCGCAGTCGAGCCTAAAGTGATACCACCGAAGCCTGAGCATATCACCACAGAGTCGTAGTTTCGTCCCATCAAGTAATAAACGACGAATATCGTAAACAGAAGTGAAAGCAAGATCTGGATACTCATGACCACAGAGATATAGCCAAACAACCCATCAAGATCCCAGATACGCAGTCCCATCAAGGCCATGGTCAAGAACATACCCAAACAGATGTCAGAGATCATCGCTAAGCCTTTGCGGCCTTGAGCGATTTTCTCTTGTGTACGACGCTTCTTAAACAGTGCGCGACCGACGTTTCCGATTAAGATACCTGCGATCAAACAGCTAACGAATAACGGCAGTTTCAACCCCATTGAGTCAATAACTTCACTTAAGCTATAACCCAGCATAAGTGTCAGGTTTAGAATCAACCATGCCCACAGAACGCCATAGTGGCTTAGCTCTGTTTTTGTCTCACTCTCTTGGTATGCACCAACCGTCACCTCTTCTTCATTAGAAGGGCTCACTTTGTGTTTATTGAGTAGGTAGTTGGCAATCGGACCACCAATCACACACGCTGCAATCAAACCAACCGTGTTGGAAGCCACACCGAGCTCTAGCGCGTTAGCAATACCAAACTCTTCCACAAACATTGGCGCCCACGCTAGTGTCGTACCAACACCGCCAATTAGACTGATAGATCCTGACAACAAACCCGCTTTCGCGTCCATACCAAAACCCGACGCGACAGCCATGCCAACAACGTTTTGAAGGACAATAAAAGTCGAAGCGAGACAAAGCAGGATAAACAACGGCCGCCCGCCCTTAACTAAAGTCTTAATATCCGCTTGAAGTCCAATACCAGCAAAAAAGTAAAGCAGCAAAAAGTCTCTGACATCTAGACTAAAGGTGATTTGGATTTCAAAAATATAGTAAAGCGCTGCTACGGTCGCTGCGCAGACAAAGCCACCAATCACAGGCTCTGGCAGTGAATACTTTCTTAATACTTCAGATCGCTCAATCAAACCTTTACCGATAAACAGTAACGAAATCGCGATCGTAAAAGAGAGCATTGGAGAAACTAGGGTTTCTGTCATGGGACTATGGATTCCTAATAGTTAGATTATTCATAATATTGCGTACTATTAATAATCTAGATTCATGTCAAAAAATCAAGCGATTATCGATGATAAAAACACCTAATATGGTTGATTCTGCGACGGTATTAATAGAGGTAATAACTATAAAGAAATGATTAAAGGAACGGATACTAGGGAGATATACAGGTGAGGTGGAATATAGGGGCTCTAAAACGAGAAAACCCCAGCATTTCTGCTAGGGTTTTGAATAGTGGTGGAAGGATGGGGATTTGAACCCCAGATACGCTATAAACGTATACTCGCTTTCCAGGCGAGCGCCTTAAGCCACTCAGCCATCCTTCCACAAATTGTGTGTTGAGCATGTCACTCAACGAGGCGCTACTTTATTGATTCTGCTTGCTTTGGTCAAGGGGCATTCTCAAAAAAAGTGCCTTTTTCGGTTTGTTCGATTACAAATTAACTCATTAGATCAAAAACAAACCAAATTTCATTCTTTCACTACACTTACGCTTGTTGCTTTTCTTAAGCTTGTTGATAGTAGCCTGGAACTCGAAACCATTTACGACACATATCTAGGAAGTAGCCGTAAAGTACGCCCATACCGCACGAGATAACTGCATTACTGGTTACAGCCGTCACGATCTGGTCGCCTGAAGCACCTACTGCCAACAAAATACCTGCATACACAGGAGACTGGAATAACACGTATGCCATCAAATCAGACAAATTTTTCATCAATGAGCTTTGTGAAAGTTTAGCACCATTGCGCAAGAACCAATCACGAAAAACGCCATAAGGCCAAGCGATAGCAATGTTTACCGGAATAGATAACGTTCGAGAAGCAAGAGATTGCTCAAACGTCATACCAGAAATAAACACTTCTACGATCATGCCTGAAATAAAACAGAAAACGACCATAGCAAATGTATCCGCAGCTGCGTTTCGAATACAAAATGGACCACGAGACTTCATTGACGCCAAACCTAAAATATATCACTGCCTATTGAGTGAATTAGTAACATATAAACAAGGTGTATTTACACCCTACCAGATAATGTCGCTATTAAATCATAAGATTAGCAGTCATACATTCCAAATTAAAAATCAAGTTGTAAATTAACAACCAAAAACCTCTTCAAAAGCAGCATCTTCCACCAAAAAATCAAACCAAGGTCAAATATTGGACGATTCGTCATTTACTTACCGTAATTAAACAACATTTAAGCCATCGGTAGATTTACAGTAATGATATTAATGACATCTTGTGTAGGTGGTGCTCCTAAAGAAACCTGCTCTAACGCTTTATCGACTTGATAAGTAAGTTCAGCGTTGTTCATAGGTTCAACGTGGACACGTAGACTCTCTAGTGCAAATTGAATCAGTTCTAGGTTGTTGTCTTCTAGCGCCACATACAGCGTCACTAATAGCTCTTCAGTGTTATCTTTGTTGCGAAGATCAGGTTTAGGCAATGACTCGCTTGTACTTTTTGAATCGTGTTGTTTTACGTCTTGGCTTTCGAGCTCATCCGCTTTTACGTCATGGTATTGGTAAAGCTTATTTGAATAGCGGAACAAGGCATCATCCAGTTCACGCTCATCAATCGGCTTAGCGATAATATAATCCACACCCGCCCCCAGCATACGCTCGCGAGTCTCTTTAAAGACATCAGCCGTACAACCAAACACCAATACCGATGACACATCACCTATCAAAGCACGAATAGCAGTGGTTGATTCAACACCATCCATCACTGGCATATGGTTATCCATGAGTATCAAATCAAAGCGCTCAGCAACCGCGGCTTGTATCGCTAACTCACCATTCTCGACGCTCTTACAAATGAATCCTTTACTGCTCATGAAAGTTTCAATGATCACCGTGTTAGTTCGGTTGTCCTCGACAATCAATACTTTTAAGCCGGAGTAGTCCAGTTTCTTGTGTGGCAAGCTCTCTATTTCACCAGGCTGACATGGCTGAATCTTCAAGCGAACATCAAAGCTAGTGCCTATCCCCTCTTCACTGGTAACGGTGATACTGCCATCCATCAGCTGGGCAATTTTCTTCACAATCGCTAAGCCAAGACCAGTACCGCCAAAACGCCTTGTAGTGGAAGACTCCGCTTGTTCAAACGGTTTAAAAATACGCTTTTGAGCTTCTTTAGAGATACCAATCCCTGTATCACGAACTCGAATACTAAGATAAGTGTCACTCCCGTCTACGACTTCTTTAAGGTACACCTCAACAAAGCCTCTGGAGGTAAACTTCACTGCGTTGTTCAATAAATTAAACAAAATTTGGCGAAGGCGGGCTTTATCTGAGAAGTACCAACGACCAGAAGGCACCTCAGAGTACACTTTGAATTGAAGCCCTTTCTCGGAAGACAATGTGTAGTAAACACTGTTAATACTGCCGATGATCGAATCAAGCGGGAAACGCGTTTCATCAAGATCCAATCTACCCTGCTCGATCTTCGAGAAGTCTAAGATCTCGTTGAGTAGGGTCATCATATGATCGCCGGACTCATACAAACTCTTGAGATGCTTCTCTTGCTCAGAATTTAGAGGCGTTTTTAATAGGATCTGAGCAGTACCCAATACACCATTCATAGGGGTACGAATTTCATGTGACAGTGTCGCTAGGAAAGCGGTTTTAGCATTGGTAGATGCTTGTGCTTTCACTTTTTCAGCTTCGAGATACACCGTCTTCTCATTGAAGGTTTTAATCAGGTGGCCGATCTCATCGTGGCTTGAATAATCAACGTCAATCACTTCACCGGCCTTCGAACTGTTTACTTGAGTGGCAATGTTGGTGATTGGACTGATTAAGTAACGGTTAAGTAAGTAATAACCCGCCATCACACAGAGTAGTAACAAGGGTACAATACCGCCCTCAATACTCATTACCTGACGAAACACCTCGTCCGCTACCCGTGACTTGGAGTTCACCACATCCACTTGCCAACCGAAGTCACCAAATTGATTGCTACTGATGTAGATCCCTTCAACGAGATTGAAGTTATGGGACACCAACACTTGATTGAGTTTATCTCTGAGCATAATACCAAGATTGTACTCTTCGGCGTGGTTCTTGATGAAGCCAAGCAGCTCTTCAAGCGAGAGATCCACCGTCGCAACGCCGGAAAAAACGCCTGCATAGTAGTAAGGGGATGAAGCAGTGATCATCCGTACGTGCGTGTAGGGATCAATATACACGTCGCTCCAAGAGATCGTTCCTTGTTTTTTATTGGCTACAGAGGTGTACCAATACTCTTCTTGATACGGGGTATTTTTAGGATTGTTGTAAGAAAACAACTGGTCAATCTTGCCATCGTCTGCTTTATTGAAAAAATGACCATTAAGGAGCTTTTTAGAATCAAGCGCATAAGGCTCTGGCCAAATACCTGCGCTAACGATCGTATCATCGCTCGCTGCAAGCATTGACTTCAGTAGCAGAGTGACGTCATCACCGTTACGATGCGCTTGTGCAAATCCCACTAAACTATCAACAAAGCCTTGAGAGCTGCTGAGTGGCTCTGTAATCAATGCGGATAATAGTTGCGTACGTAAGTCGAGGTTTTGTTGTAATTTGGCGCGCACAGGGGATTCTACGACGTAATACGTCACACTACCGACAATGGCAATAAACATCGCAAGGTATAATCCAAGCGCTACCATGCTTTTTTTCTTTAAAGACGACCGTATCTGCATAATTCTTTTATTGTTTTCTTTTCTGTTAAACCTAGTGTTTATCATCCATGACATCAAGCCTTTTTAGATTGAAGCTTGATTGGCACAAGTTCATTGGTACTATAAGCGCAAATATGTTCCCTTTACGGTACCTCACTTTGACTTTACAAGATATTCTTGCGCTTCCAGAGTTGGAAGGAAAGCTAATCACAGAACACAAAACAATGGGTTTTGTCACTGCAATGGCAGCGGCACCGAATGTGTTAACCCCGCATGAGTGGCTACCGTTCTTATGGGGTGGCGAAGAAGTCGCGCCTTTTACGGATGGTGAACAGCTAGAAAGCTACATTGAAGTTATCATCGAGCTTTGGAATAAAACTCGCCCAGAACTGATTGAAGGTACTTGGGTTTGGCCTGAAGCTTGTCAATTAGACGACGAAGAAGTGGTTAACACTGCCGCTCGTGATTTTTGTGAAGGCTTGCTTCAAGGCTGGCAGATTGCTCGTGATGATTGGGAAACGCTAATGCCTGAAGAGAGCGAAGACAACGCGCTTGTTGGTGGCGTATTACTTTCACTGAGTATGCTTTACGATCCAGAAACTTCAATTGCTACGCTTGCAGAGCAAGGCATCGAAGGCCTAGAGCAGTTCGAAGAGATCTTTAACGCTGTTCCTGTCATGCTTTGCGGTCTAACTCAACGTGGTATTGCACTGGCTGAAGCTCAATAACAGTGAGTTTTATACTGCCAAAAAGGCTTCATTATGAGGCCTTTTTTAGTTTTCAGACGAAGTGAAAATAGTGGCTTTAGAAGCCTTTCCAATCAAAATTATCAATCCGCTCATCGGCAATGTAGAACAACTTAGTACCGCTGCTGACAACTTGGTCGAGTTCTGGGTTGAGCTCAATGCCACTTCCCGTATCAATCGCAATCAAAGTGGCTTGATACTTCTCTTTAAACACAGAGAAAATCGGCGCAACCGTCACTGGCTCAGAATTCTCTGGGTAATAGGTCGAATACTGTGTCATGCCCCTTGTTGAACTCAATAGCTCTTGGTGAAGCGCACTTGAACCCGGGTCAACCGCGGCCTTAGCCAACATTTCTGCACCCACCGCTGGAATACATTCTGAGTTAGGACAATGCTTGTGTAGCAAATCGCTCAATGCTTCGTCTTTAAAGTAAACAAGAAGATGAGCTTTAGGGTTACGGTTCGCACAGTAAAGCGCCGCAGATAAAGTAATATCATCTTCAGGATTATCAATGAGGATACAACTGGCAGACTCGATGCCCGTTTTTTCCATCTCTTTGCCATCTGTATAGCTGTTTACTTTAACGAAATTGATTTCGCCGGGTAACGGGTTCTCGATATCTGAACGAGTACATAACACGATTGGTCGCTTGCCCGTTTCTTCATGCTGTAACATACGAATGAGGTGAATGGTTCTTTGCTCATTCCATCCAAGCATCAAAATGTGGTTGTCCACTCTAACTCTCCTTTTTCCTAGCAAGCCCGCTCGCCAATATTCAACACCTTCTGTCGCCACTTTACCCAGTAATGCGGCGAAAAGGCTCAACCCACCGGGAATCACAAATAGAATAACAATCCACTGCCCCGCTACCGTGGTCGGTGATAAATCACCATAACCAACTGTAGAAGCCGTTACCACCAAGTAGTAAGCGAATACGGTGACCGAACTGGTTAAATCTGTTTCACCCGCCAAATACAGCATCAGCCACGATAGAGCGATGTAGCCAAGAAAAGTGAACAGTAAGTTTTTGCCATTCAAAACAAAGATGTTTGCTTTGATCCAGCGTTTGAGTTGTAACCAGATTATCATTCGAGCCTCTAATCCATTTCTCTTAGTTACATGCTAGAAAAAATACGCGATATCAACAAGATGTATCATAAGAAAAAGATACATGACCACAAAATTGATATTAGCGGCCTATACTCAGGCACAAAAAAACCAGCACTATTGGCTGGTTTTTTTATTGATTAGATAAAAGAACGACTTACGCGTTACCTTTTACCTGCACATTTAACTGCTCTGCGAAATCTAGCATGCGGTTCAATGGGATAAGAGACTTTACACGTAGCTCGTCAGAAACGAAGATTTCGTGTTGCTCACCACCATTCTCAAGTGCGTTTTCAATCGCTTCAAGGCCGTTCATTGCCATCCAAGGACAGTGTGCACAGCTACGACACGTTGCACCAGCACCCGCTGTCGGCGCTTCAATCAGCTCTTTTTCAGGAACCAATTGCTGCATCTTGAAGAAGATACCTTTGTCTGTCGCCACAATCATCTGTGGATGAGGCAGCTCTTTTGCTTTCTTGATCAGCTGGCTTGTTGAGCCTACAGCATCAGCCAGTTCAACCACGCTTGCTGGTGATTCTGGGTGTACCAAAATAGCCGCTTCTGGGTATACCGATTTCATTTTTTTCAAAGCATCAGCTGAGAACTCATCATGAACGATACACTCACCTTGCCAAAGCAACATGTCAGCGCCGGTTTGATTTGCGATGTAAGAACCTAGGTGACGGTCTGGGCCCCAAATAATAGGTTTGCCTTCAGCGTCTAGGCTTTCAACGATTTCTAAAGCGATGCTCGACGTAACCACCCAGTCTGCACGAGCTTTAACAGCCGCAGAGGTGTTCGCGTATACAACCACGGTGTGGTCAGGGTGAGCATCACAAAATTCTGTGAATTTGTCAGCCGGACAACCAAGATCAAGCGAACATTCAGCTTCGAGTGTTGGCATTAGAATGCGTTTTTCAGGAGTAAGAATCTTTGCAGACTCACCCATGAAACGAACACCAGCGATGATCAAAGTGCTTGCTGAGTGACGGTTACCGAATTTAGCCATTTCTAATGAATCGCCAACGAAACCACCAGTTTCTTCTGCCAGAGCCTGAATTTCAGGATCGGTGTAGTAGTGTGCAATTAGAACTGCATCTTTTTCTTGAAGTAGTTTTTTGATGTTTGCGATGTGGGCCTGTTTCTGAGCATCGCTCAATGGAACTGGCTTAGGCGGAAACGGGTAAACTGTATCGATTTTATCTAGTATATGACTCATTGCTCTTGCTCTACGCAACTTCTTCCGAGAATTAGAGTATTCTACACAGGACAGCGATTGGGATCAAAAAGGATTGGTTGCAAGCGGTGGCTAGCTAATGCTTAAAACGCATAAACAAGGCGACGTGTTGGCACCACAAAGAAGATAAGTAAACATCAAACGGAAGTAATCAGGTATAAAAAAGAGGCGCCTAAGCACCCCTATTTTGTTTTACAAGTGGGTTTTGGCCACTTTAGCCGAAGCACTGTTTGGGTACTCGGTTACGACTTGTTGGTAATATTTCTTAGCTTGCGTCGCGTTGTTGTTGCGCGCAGCTATGTCACCAAGCTTAACCAGTGCATCTGCTCGCTTGTTTGAGTCTTTGTAAGACACAACAGCAGCGAAGCTCTTCACAGCTTCTTTATCTTGCTTCTTAGCGAAATAAAGCTGGCCTAACCAGTAATGTGAGTTAGGTGTGAAGGTTGAATCTGGGAAGTCTTTTTGAAACTTTTGGAATGCTGCGATAGCACCCGTGTAATCTCGTTGCTTTAGAATCATATCTACAGCATTTTGATAAGCGGTTTGCTCATCCACATCAGTACTAAACGTACCAGAAGCGTCTTTAGAGCCTTCGCCCACCGCCACTGCTACCGTTGCTGTTCCTGCTGCTTTCACCTCGCCTCTCACGCGATCCAGTTCAATGAACAATTCACGCTGACGCTCTAGCATTTGCTTCATATCGTAACTATTTCGTTCCAGCTCACCGCGAAGTTCACTGATCTCCAGTGCCATATCGTCGATTTGCTGTTGCATTTGAAGTTGGACGAGGTTGCGATTTTGAAGCAGACGCTCTAAACGCTCAATATCTGATTCGTTAGATGCTGATCGAGAGGAAGATGATGAATTGGTTGCGGTGCTATTGAGATCGGATACTGGAGCTGGTGCAGCGAACGTGGTGTTCGCTGCACTTGCCAGTAACGAAAGCAAAATGACTCGCTTTGTGTTACTGAACATGAGGCAATTCCTCAATTATATAGTCTACTAAAATTAGTAAACTAGTACTGCGCGACGGTTTTTAGCGTACACATCTTCAGATTGACCTAGAAGAAGTGGCTTCTCTTCACCGTAGCTTACGATAGAGATTTGGTCTGCTTGAACACCTAGAGCTTGTAGGTATTTCGCTACAGCTTGTGCACGGCGCTCGCCAAGTGCGATGTTGTACTCAGGAGTACCGCGCTCGTCAGCGTGACCTTCGATAGTAACGTTCATGTCAACGTTTTTAACTAGGTAAGCTGCGTGAGCTGCTAGCATTTCTTCGTAATCGCCAGCGATAGTAGAGTTATCGAATGCGAAGTAGATTGTTTGAGTTTCACGTAGCGCTTGCTCTTTAAGCTCTTGCTCAGACAGTTGACCGTTAGCGTCAATTGGCGTTACAACAGTTGTGTCTACGTTGCCTTCTGAACCTGAAGTTGTTTGGTTGCTTTCTGTACCAGATGTTGCAGATGTTGCTTCATCAGTTGAGCTACATGCCGTTACTGCCATCACTGGTAGTGCAATCATCAAGCCTTTAAGAACTTTGTTAAGTTGCATCTTTTTTTCCTTACGTTATCAAACTTAGTTTCTACAGCGACTAAGTGCTATAGATAGTTAATTGCCACAATAGTTAACACTATCAATAGCTAAAAGAATGTATCAAATTAACTAGAGAAACGGTGACCACGCTGGCGCTCTTACGCGTCCGTTGGTTGCCGGTAATCTAGCTTTAAAACGGCCATCGATAGAAACCATCGATAGTACGTTAGTTTTGTTGTAAATAGAGCTATAGATAACCATACCTCCATTCGGTGCAATACTTGGAGATTCATCTAACAATGTTTTTGTTAGTACCTGAACCGCACCTGTTTCCAAATCTTGCTTAGCCAAGTTAAAACCTGAGTTACTGCGATTCACCATGATCAGGAATCGACCATCAGGGGTGATCTGGCCACCTAAGTTTTGGCTACCTTGCCAAGTAATACGAGATGTCGAATTATTTGACAAATTTACATTATAAATCTGTGGTTTACCACCACGATCCGATGTGAAAATAAGAGACTTGCCATCTGGGTGCCAGAATGGTTCCGTATTATTAGAACGGCCACGGGTAATTTGTGTCAGCTTACGGCTAGCAAGGTCAAGTGTGTACACCTGAAGGCTACCTGTTTTCGACAATACCAATGCCAATGTTTTACCATCTGGTGAGAATCTTGGCGCACCATTGTGACGAGGGTATGACGTCACTTTCTCACGCTCACCCGTGTAAATATTCATGATGAATATTTCCGCTTGGCCATTTTGGAAACTCACATAAGCAAGTTTCTTACCGTCTGGTGACCATGCTGGTGACATGAGCGGTTGCTTAGAACGAAGAACTAAACGCTCGTTAAAGCCATCGTAGTCAGCAACACGAAGTTGGTACGGGTATTTATCTTTGTCGTTAACGACCACGTAAGAGATACGAGTTAAGAACGCCCCTTTTTCGCCGGTGAGTTCTTCATACACTAAGTCAGAGATGCGGTGTGCATACTCTCGCAAGCGTTTACCAGGCACTGTCGCTTTTTTGTTGAACAACACGTGGTCTTTAGAAAGTACCAATTGGCCTTCATCGCTTAGTGCGCGGCTTTGTCCTTTAGTCAATTGACCACGAACAATGTCGATCAGTTGGTAGTTCACCACATACTGCCCTTCGGCATTTTTAGTGATACTACCTGTTAGCAATGAATCAACGCCTAGGTTAGTCCAAGCATCAAAGTTGACCTCAGATTCGCTATAAGGCGTTTGAGGCATTTTGCTTGTTGCAACCGGGCTGAATTTACCACTGCGTTGTAAGTCAGAAGCGATAACGGCTGATACATCGTGTGGCAATGGTCCCGCGCCTTCCCAACGGAAAGGGACAATAGCGATAGGTCGTGCAGAGTTAATACCGTCTGTAATAACCAACTCCAGTGCCGCATGTGCGAACTGGCTGCTTGTCGCTATTAAGAAAACAAAACTCAGTAATAGTTTCTTTAACACAAGTTCGTCCTTTTACTCTGGTGATACAGTTAAGTTAATGTCTTTCAGTGAGTTCACAATGTCTGGGTCTTTAGGCAATGGATAAGATTGCACTTGTGCCACAGCACGTTTGGTTGCTGCACATAGACGGCTATCACCATCTAAGATACTCAAACTACCCAATATCGCGTTAGAACCGGTTGGAATTAGCTTAAGGTTCACTCGGCACGAACGCCCTCGATAGCTGTCTTCTAACAACAGGTTCTGTTGAATCAGTTGGGTATAGATAGCACCGTAACGTTGAGCTTCATCACTGATAAATTGTTGCCTTGCTGAAGAGTTTTGAGTCGCTTCAGTTTCAAGACCAGCAAAGATATCGTTCAATGCTGCTTCTTGCTGTTTACGCTCTTTTTCTGCTTTTGCTGCAGCTTCTTTTGCCTTACGGGCTTTCTCTGCTGCGGCTGCCGCTTCTTTCTCTTTCGCTATGCGTTGCTTTTCAGCGCGTTCAGCAGCTTCTTTCTCTTTACGAGCTTTGTCTGCTGCCTCTTTCGCGGCTTTCTCTTTTGCCACGCGTTCTTGTTCCGCTTTTGCAATCGCCGCTTCTTTGGCTTTACGCTCGTTCTCGGCTTTCACTAACGCAGCTTCTTTTAGCTTGCGATCAGCTTCGGCTTTAGCGGCTTTCTTTTTCTCTTGCTGTAAACGCGCTTCTTCAACTTTGCGTTGTTTTTCTTTCTCAACTCGGCGCTTTTCCGCTTCTCGAGCCGCTTTAGCTTCCTTAGCTTGCTTTTCTTTCAGCTTACGAATATTTTCTTCTTCAGCTTTACGATTCTTTTCAAGTCGTTCGCTTTCACGTCTTAGTTTGTCTAAACGCTCTTGCTCTTTCTTACTCGCCGCTTCTCTTTGTTGACGAATCTGTTGAGCTTGCTGGCGAACCAACTGAGGATCAATCACCACAGCTTGAACCATCTGCCCTGTAGGCTTTGGCTCTGACATCGTGAAATCCGCTCCCCAAATGAGCGCAACGAATAAAATGACGTGCAGCCCAAGAGAAATAAGAAGCGGTGATCTGAAATTATTGGATTTTTTATTATTCGCTTTCATGAATGCTACGGAGCTATTCCCTTATATCCGTTAAAAGGCCAACCTTTGGCACACCTGCACGGCTTAATTCATCAAGTAATAAAACCACTTCAGCGTATGGCGTTGCGGCATCACCACCTACCGCCACTGGAGAGTTTGGCTTCAAAGACAACTCAGCTTTCACTCGGACGATAATATCTTCCATGGATAAGCCACGTTGTACTTCTTCGTCATTAACACTCAAGCCAAGCTCACCGTCTTTGTTCACTTCAACGATGATGAAACTCGCGTTGTCGTCACCCAATAGATCTTGTGCCGACTTAGCCGTTGAAGCCTGAGGCAACTCAACGTCAACGCCCTGAGTAACAAACGGTGAAGTCACCATAAAAATGATCAACAAAACAAGCATAACGTCGATGTAAGGTACAACGTTAATCTCTGCTGTCATTTTGCGTTTTTTAGGTTGGTATCCAGCCATCTATTATTCCCTGCCAGCCATCGCTTGACGGTGAAGAATACTGTGGAACTCTTCAGAGAAAGTCGCGTAGTTGTGCTCTAGCTTGCCTACTCGGCTACTGAAGCGGTTGTACGCCATTACTGCTGGAATTGCAGCGAATAGACCCATTGCTGTTGCGATCAGTGCTTCTGCAATACCAGGGGCAACCATTGCGAGCGTAGCTTGCTTCACTTCACCTAATGCGATGAATGAGTGCATGATGCCCCAAACCGTACCAAATAGGCCGATGTATGGACTGATAGAGCCAACGGTCGCCAAGAAAGGTAAGTTAGTTTCTAGTTCATCGACTTCACGAGCAACAGCAACGCGCATCGCACGGCCTGTGCCTTCCATAATGAAGTCAGGTGAAGTTGCATTCGATTTACGAAGGCGAGCAAACTCAGTAAAGCCTGCGTAGAAAATTTCTTCAGTACCAGAAAGCTCGTCTTTGCGTTTATTGCTCTCTTGGTACAATTTTGCAAGATCAACGCCTGACCAAAATTTATCTTCAAACACTTCTGTTTGTTTCGAAGCTTGAGATAATACTTTACTTCTTTTGATGATCATCGCCCAAGAAACAACAGACATGCCCATAAGAACTAGCATGACCATTTTAACTAATAAACTAGCTTCTAAAATTAGGCCTAAGATTGAGATTTCAGCAGTCACTATTCGTTAGCTCCGTAAGAATAAATGTTGGCATTGCCTTTGGTTTCATTTTTTGATTGTCGATACATGCTACCTTAACCATTGCTTTACACAATGCTTTGCCATCAGGATTTACGATCTCTTGACAGAAGACCAAGGTAGCTCGCTTCAACTCGTAAATATTTGTAATGACTTGTAAAGAATCATCAAGACGCGCGCCTTGAATAAAATCAATGTCCATATGTCGGACTACAAAACCGATGTTTTGTTCTAACAATACTTGCTGAGAAACGCCAATTGAGCGCAGCATCTCAGTTCGAGCGCGTTCGAAAAACTTAAGATAGTTTGAATGGTATACAACACCACCAGCATCGGTGTCTTCGTAATACACTGTTACTGGCCACGTAAATGGCTTAGATAATCCCTGCAATTTGATACCACAATCCAAAACGATAAAGATCTCACTATAACCTAACTCCTTATCATTAATAGTATATCGCTGTGAATTTTTTGATTTAACAGACGAAAAAAAAGGCCATCTGTATAAGATGACCTCTTTTTGGCTAAAAACCCAACAAGTATAAAGATTCACGTTGTAATGAACCTAAATCCTTTGCCTTTTATAAAAGGCGCAGCACCGTTAGGTAGAGCAAAATTGTGAGTGAAACGTATGGGCTAAACAATAGCTGCCATATCCAAGCTCTTGGCTTAAATCCGATACCGTAAACCATGCTTGAGCATACTGCCCAGATAAACATTGGCCCGATGATCGCGTTAAAGCCACCGATGCTTGTCGCATACGCTTCAGGATCCCACATCACTAAACCCACATGCATAAAACCCAATACTAGGGATAAAGCTCTTAACAAAGTCTTATCCATTGGTTGATGCAGCTTAGCAACTTGCTCTGCGAGATTACTCACTGTCTTTGTCCATCATTTCTGAATGCTCTAGCCATAGAGCATTAATGATGCCGAATGCACATGCTAGAAGTACACCCAAAATCCATGCGAAATACCACATAAAATTTCTCCTAAGTTATTTCACTTCTAGCTTAGTAAGCTGAAACGTCGTTATCTTCGATGTGTTTCTTATCTAGACGACCGAACATTTTGTAGTATGTCCAAGTTGTGTAGCCAAGAATCACAGGAACCATTACCGCCGCAACTGCGGTCATAAGACCAAGCGTTAGCTCACTAGCTGTTGAATCCCACATAGTCAAACTATGGCTAGGGTTCAGGCTAGATGGCATTACAAATGGGAACATTGCAAAACCAGCCGTTAAAATAACACCAGCGTTAGATAGACTTGAGAACAAGAATGCGAAACCACCACGCTCAAAGCGAGATGCAATCACAGCAAGCAGTGGCATTGCTACACCAAGGATCGGCGCCGCCCACATTGCAGGATACGTTTCGAAGTTTGTCATCCAAGCACCCACTTGAAGTGAGACTTCTTTGTTTAGTGGGTTTGAGTCTGCAAACGTATCGATAGTGCTCGTGATTACATAGCCTTCGATAGATTGAACCCAGAAGCCCCCAATAACGAACAGAACAATTGCAATTAGACCAGTGATCTGAGCAACGTTACGAGCTCGGCGATGCAGATCTTCTGTTGTCTTCATTTGAAGCCATGTTGCACCTTGCATTACGAACAACATTAGAGCCAACACGCCACATAGTAATGCAAACGGGTTCAACAGAGCGAAGAACGTACCGTGGTACTTTGACATCATTAGACTGTTCAGATCAAATGGTACACCTTGTAATAGGTTACCAAATGCAACACCAAAAATGATTGGGGGTACTGTGCCACTAAAGCAAAGTGCGTAGTCCCAAGTTTTGCGCCATTTTGGGTCTTCAATCTTAGAACGGTAGTCAAGTGCAAGTGGTCGTAACCAAAGCGCAGCTAACGTCGCGTACATTGCGAAGTAGAAGCCAGAAAACGACGTTGCGTAAACCAGCGGCCATGCAGCAAATAATGCACCACCAGCAGTGATCAACCAAACTTGGTTGCCATCCCAGTGAGGGGCAATAGTATTGAGCATAATACGACGTTCAGTGTCGCTCTTACCGATAACAGGAGAAAGAGCGGCAACACCCATATCGAAGCCATCAGTTACGGCGAAACCAACCAGTAGAACACCGATCAATACCCACCAAATGAGTCGTAAGCTTTCGTAATCAAACATTAATATTCCCTCACTTATACTTCAACTGAACGGCTAACTTTGTCTTCAACAGAGTTATCGTTTTGTTCGAAGTGGTAACGGCCTGTCTTCAAGCTACTTGGACCTTTACGTGCGAATTTCAGCATTAGGTAAACTTCAGCAATCAAGAACACTGTGTACAATGCCAGGATAGCGAATAGAGAAGTCCAAAGCTGTTCAATAGTTAGTGCTGATGCAGCAACGTTAACCGGTAGGATTTCACCAACCGCCCATGGTTGACGACCAAACTCAGCAACGAACCAACCTGCTTCAATCGCAATCCAAGGCAGTGGGATTGAGAATAGCGCAGCTTTAAGTACCCATGGTTTCTGTTCGATTTTCTGACGACACGTTTGAACAAACGCAGCACCGAATACAAACAGCATGATGAAGCCACAAGCAACCATCAGACGGAATGACCAGAATAGAGGCCAAACTGTTGGGATTGAATCATCCGCAGCCATTTGGATTTGGTCTTCTGTTGCATCAACAACGTCATCTGTGTAGCGCTTAAGAAGTAGACCGTAACCTAGGTCACCTTTCACTTCATCGAACGCTGCCATGTTTTCTTCAGACTTATCGCCCGCACGTAGTTTCTCAAGTAGTTCGTATGCGTACATACCTGTACGGATGCGATCAACGTGGTCATCACGTAGGTCACGTAGACCCGTTACTTCTTTATCAAGAGAACGCGTTGCAATAATACCCATTACGTAAGGGATCTTAATTGCGTAGTCAGTATCCATTGTTTCTTGGTTAGGAATACCAAAAACAGTAAATGCTGCTGGTGCTTCTTCCGTGTGCCACTCTGCTTCTACAGCAGCTAGCTTCACTTTCTGAACTTCACCAAGCTCGTAACCAGATTCATCACCTAGTACGATTACTGACAGGATCGCCGCCATACCGAAAGATGCTGCAATCGCGAAAGAACGACGAGCAAAGGCAAGGTCACGACCTTTAAGAATGTAGTATGAGCTGATACCAAGGATGAACATCGCACCCGTTGTGTAACCAGACGCTACTGTGTGTACGAATTTAACCTGTGCTACTGGGTTTAGTACAACTTCAGCGAAGCTCACCATTTCCATACGCATAGTTTCAAAGTTAAATTCCGCACCCACTGGGTTTTGCATCCAGCCGTTAGCTACCAAGATCCAAAGCGCAGAAAAGTTAGAGCCAAGTGCTACTAACCATGTTACCGCTAAGTGTTGACGCTTCGACAATCTGTCCCAACCGAAGAAGAAAAGACCAACAAAAGTAGACTCTAGGAAGAATGCAACAAGCGCTTCGATAGCCAGCGGAGCACCAAAGATGTCGCCAACATAGTGAGAATAGTAAGACCAGTTAGTACCGAACTGGAACTCCATGGTTAAGCCTGTCGCTACACCAAGAGCAAAGTTAATACCAAACAATTTACCCCAGAACTTAGTCATGTCCTTGTAAATTTGCTTGCCAGTCATTACATAAACTGACTCCATAATGGCAAGTAGAAATGCCATACCTAGTGTCAGTGGAACAAATAGGAAGTGATACATCGCTGTAAATGCAAATTGCAATCGCGACAGATCAACAACATCAATCATGGTAACTCCTTTGTGTCGGCTGAATGACACTTGTGTGATTATTCACCGCAAAAATCCATGTTAAAACAATTTATATGATTGTTATTACAAATTGAAATTTGTAGCAAAAACGTACCGTTATAGTTAGATTATTGTTAAGCATGAGCTAATATAGCTGGCGCTAATATTACTGGTAAAATCAGTATGTTTCAAAAGATTTATAGGAGAAGCCTGCGTTGATTTGTATCAATTTTATTCACGCAAATTAGAGGTATTTTTGAACAATCATGACTAAAATCACACCAATTTGAGCTCTGTTAATAACAGCGCATGATATCTGTGACAAAAGCTCAGCACCGCCTCAACATACAAATTACAACTACCCATAAAGTATTAACAAAATTTATGACAACTTATTTCAACTTTTGTTAGTCAAATCAAACCTGAAATCAAAGTTTTCATTTTTGAAGGCTCTATTCGGCATTTTTATCGATTCGCGCAAAGAGTTGTTATTCAGTAAAATGCAAAAAATCCCAGCGCTTATGCAACTGGGATCTTTAAAAATGAATAATTTAACGATTAGACGGCTTATCTATACCGAAGTGTAAATAGGCTCTGTCAGTTGCGATTCGACCTCTTGGTGTTCTTTGTAGATAACCTTGCTGAATCAAGTAAGGCTCTAACACATCTTCAATGGTGTCTCTCTCTTCACCAATCGCAGCAGCCATGTTGTCGATACCAACCGGACCACCGCCAAACTTCTCCATGATCGCAAGCAGAAGTTTTCTGTCCATGTAGTCAAAACCCTTAGCATCGACATCCAACATGTTTAGCGCTTTATCAGCAACCTCTGGGCAAATATGTCCGTCGCCTTTCACTTCCGCATAATCGCGAACACGGCGCAGTAGACGGTTAGCAATACGTGGCGTACCACGAGCTCGGCGAGCAACTTCTAACGCCCCTTCGGACTCCATAGAAAGACCAAGGCAATCAGCACTGCGCTGAACAATGTTTTGTAGGTCTTCAACCTTGTAGTACTCAAGACGCTGAGTAATACCGAAGCGGTCACGTAACGGCGATGTCAGTGAGCCAGCACGAGTGGTTGCGCCAATCAAAGTAAAAGGAGGAAGATCGATCTTGATAGAACGCGCCGCTGGGCCTTCGCCAATCATAATGTCTAATTGGTAGTCTTCCATTGCTGGATACAACACCTCTTCAACCACAGGGCTTAAACGGTGAATCTCATCAATGAAAAGGACATCATTTTCTTCAAGATTGGTCAGCAGCGCCGCTAGGTCACCCGCTTTTTCTAGAACAGGGCCTGAAGTGGTACGAATGTTGACATCCATCTCATTGGCAACAATGTTCGCCAACGTGGTTTTACCCAAACCTGGAGGACCAAATATCAACAGATGATCGAGCGCCTCATTACGCAGTTGTGCCGCTTTGATGAAAATCTCCATCTGGCCACGAACGTGATCCTGGCCTTGATAGTCGGCAAGTGCTTTAGGGCGTATTGCACGATCAATGACATCTTCATCTTTGAATACTGGGTTATCCGGTGCAATAAGGCGATCGGCTTCAATCATAAATTCTGCTATTCCTAACTATACTCTTGTTGACTCTGCGCTTCTTGACTCTGTGTAAAGGCAAAGTGAATGAGTCTATTTTGTCGAACAAGTATATCGGGTATTAAACCATCGATTTCAGAGCTTCGCGAATCAACTGTTCGCTGGTCATGCCATCTTTAGCCACTTGAGTAACCACCTTAGAAGCTTGAGTCGGCTTGTAGCCTAATGCAAGTAGTGCACTTACAGCTTCTTCTTCCGCGTCGTGAACGGTTGGCATAGAATCAATAGGAGCAGCATCCGTCGCTGGAGTAAACAGATCTCCCGCGCCCCACCCTTTCAGTCGGTCTTTCATTTCAACAACCAGACGTTCTGCGGTTTTCTTACCCACACCCGGAAGTTTAACCAGCGTAGAGATATCTTCACGCTCAACACTCTGCACAAACTGGCTCGCAGTCATGCCTGAGAGGATGCCAAGGCCGAGCTTAGGACCAACACCATTTGCTTTGATGACTTCACGAAACAGCGCACGTTCTTTAACTGTGTTGAATCCGTAAAGCAGTTGTGCATCTTCACGAACAACAAAGTGAGTGTAGATAATTGCCTCTTCGCCAACATTTGGTAATTCATAAAAACAGCTCATTGGCATTTGAACTTCATAGCCAACACCACTCACTTCGATTAGTAATTCTGGTGGCTGTTTTTCTATTAATGTACCGCGTAGACGTCCGATCACAATTCACTCTCTTGATGGAATATAATTTGAGGGACAGAATATAAAAGAACTGGATGCTTATCCAGTTCTTTGTGTTTGTTAGGATGATTTATTTAAGCTTGCTTTGCTTGGGAGACCACGCGATTCAGGCTTTCAACCAATTCCTTGACTGATGTAACATGCCCAGTCAATTCTGAGCCGTAAGTGGCCACTAAGCCTGAAACGGATTTGGTTTCTGCAACACTCTGTGCTACTTCTGAACTCGCAATATCGAGTTCTTTCAATGAGCTCATCTGCATCGCCATAATATTGGTCAGTTGGTTTACATCAGTAGAAATGGTTTGCACCTCAGAGATAATGCCGTTCATTTCATTGGCCGTAGTTTCAATGATCGCTCTACCATGTTCCACTTCTTCTTTACTTCGGTCTAATAAGGTTCGAATTTCTATCGCGGAGTGACTGCTTTTCGCCGATAACTCTCTCACTTGGTCTGCAACTACCGCAAAACCTCGTCCTTGCTCACCAGCGCGTGCCGCCTCTATTGCTGCATTAAGTGCTAATAGATTGGTTTGCTCAGCAACCGAGGTAATCAAATCAGCGACTTTCATGATCTCTTGATTACTTTGAATGATCTGGCTGATTGCACTGGTTGAAGCTTCTAGTGATTCTGAGCTCTTCTGCGCTTTCGTTCCCACGGCTTCGCTACGCTCTTTTAGCTCACCCACAAATGAGTTTGATTCTTCGATACCTTGAGTCATTTGATGCAATTGTTGGCTCATCTGTTCTGCTGCACTCGCCTGAGATTCGCAATTGATGTTCAGCACCTCAACTTGAGCATGCAGATCTTGCGACTGCTGGTCCAAGTGAGCAGATACGCCCTTTAAGCTTTCAGAGTTTGAGTTAGCTTGCTCAAGGACAATCGAAAGTCGTCCTTCGCTTTGCGTCGCTTGATTGGCAACGTGTTGGCTTTCTGAAATCGCATCTTCTGCCATTTCAATCGCCACCTCTTTTTGCTTAGCGGTAAACGCTTGAGCAATACAGATCACCACCAGCGGCATGATTACACCAGACCAGGTTTCAACGACCACGGCTTCCGGAGTAAGTACTAACTGCGGAAATTCAAAGCCATCAAGGTGAGCCGACGTCATCATCAATGACACGCCAATCACTAGCCCACTCCATACCAAGGCGATAATGCGTGTTCCCGATAAGAAAAAAGCGACCACTAACAAAGGAACCCAATAAGTCTGAGTCGATGCCACCACACCACCGCTTTGGTAAATGATATTCAGCGCGTGCACTGCCATGCCGACAAAGCCAAAGTTCAATGCCAAGCTAGGCTTTCGGGTAATGCGTAATAGAAGTGCAGAGACTAATTCAAAGGCGATAAGAAATACGGAAGTGGCAACCAGCAGCTGCTCTTCATGCTTGGCCCACTTGATGAGGCTGTAGACACCCACAAAGAAGGCGATAAAAGTGAAGAGTAATAAGATATCGGCTTGCCTGACTTCGTTGTTACTCCACCCATTATTTTTGGGTAGAAATAGCGCGCGCCACAGCTTGATTGGGTTCATCAGTGATCATCCTTGATTGACTTGTAAGACCTCCGACCAATGTTAATAACATGTTAAATGATACGCAATGTTATTATTTGGTTTGTGTTCGAAAGATCTCATTTCATCAAGGATTTAAGAGCGTCTTGCTTTGAGCTAAACGAGGCGTAGGCTCATGGAATGCAAGCTTTTAGAAAGCAGAGGGATGGGACTTAACGGTAACGCCCTTTTCTCGCGCCTGTCGCCTTACCTGCCAGTGCTATCAAGGTTTTATTAGTGTTGGCGTGAGTGATCGCTACGCCTAGAGCATCAGCAGCATCGGCCTGTGGTTTAGCCGGTAACTTAAGCATGCTCATCACCATGTTTTGAACCATCGACTTATCAGCACCACCATTGCCTGTCACCGCTTGTTTTATTAAACGAGCCGCATACTCATGGACGGGCAGCTCAGCATTCACCGCAGCCACTATCGCACTGCCACGAGCTTGTCCAAGTTTAAGTGCAGAATCCGCATTCTTCGCCATGAAGACCTGCTCAATAGCGAACACATCCGGCTGAAACTGAGTGATGATTTCGCTCACACCGGCGTAGATTTGTTTGAGTCGACCCGGCAGTTCTTTTTCAGAGGTGCGAATACAACCGCTACCTAAGTAATATAGATGACGACCATTTTGACGAATCACGCCATAGCCGGTAATACGAGAGCCAGGGTCAATCCCTAAGATAATAGACATAATTTCAAATACTGATTATTTATACATGCTTTATGAGCTTAGTATATCGAACGCAAAAAAAAATGCCCGTCAAATTAACGGGCATTTTCTAATTACTGACAGGTCTGGCTAATGAATTAAGAGCTCTCTATCAACTAGGATCTCTTCATCAACAAGAAAAGATAACAGGCTTACGCTTGCTCTTTTTTCTCTGCCAATTTAACTGCGATTGCTAGCTCTTCCAGCGATGCTGGGTTCGCTAGGCTTGGCGCGTCTGTTAGTAGACATGCTGCTGCTGTTGTTTTCGGGAATGCGATAACGTCACGGATGTTCTCTGTACCACAAAGCAGCATTGCTAGACGGTCAAGACCGAATGCTAGACCAGCGTGTGGTGGCGTACCGTACTTAAGCGCTTCAAGTAGGAAGCCGAACTTCTCTTGTTGCTCTTGTGCTTCGATACCTAGGATACCGAATACCGCTGTTTGCATTTCTGCGTTGTGAATACGTACAGAACCGCCGCCTACTTCGTAGCCGTTGATTACCATGTCGTATGCATCTGAATTTGCTGCTGCTGGGTTCGCTTTAAGCTCTTCCGCGTTCACACCTAGTGGTGATGTGAATGGGTGGTGCATTGCGTGTAGGTTACCTTCGCCGTCTTCTTCGAACATTGGGAAGTCAACAACCCACAGTGGAGCCCATGCTGATGTGTCTGTTAGCTCTAGATCCGTACCTAGTTTAAGACGAAGTGCGCCCATTGCTTCAGCAACGATGCCCGCTTTGTCTGCACCGAACAGAATGATATCGCCAGATTCAGCTTGAGTGCGATCTAGAATACCGTTGATTACGTCTTCGCTTAGGAACTTAGCAACTGGAGATTGAATACCTTCCATGCCTGCAGCACGGTCGTTAACCTTCATCCAAGCTAGGCCTTTCGCGCCGTAGATGTTTACGTGTTCAGCGTAACCGTCGATTTGCTTACGAGTTAGCTTAGCACCACCTGGAACACGAATAACCGCTACGCGACCTTTTTCATCGTTAGCTGGGCCAGAAAATACTTTGAACTCAACATCTTTAACCAAGTCAGCAACGTCAACTAGCTCTAGTGGGTTACGTAGATCTGGCTTATCAGAACCGAAACGACGAATCGCTTCAGAGAAAGGCATTACTGGGAATTGGCCTAGTTCAACATCTAGAAGTTCTTTCCACATATCGTGAACAAGCTTCTCAGTCACGTTACGTACTTCTTGAGAAGTCATGAAAGATGTTTCGATATCGATTTGAGTAAATTCAGGCTGACGGTCAGCACGTAAATCTTCATCACGGAAACATTTAACGATTTGGTAGTAACGGTCAAAACCAGACATCATCAGCAGTTGCTTGAACAGCTGAGGAGATTGAGGAAGTGCGTAGAAGCTACCTTTGTGAACACGGCTTGGTACTAGGTAGTCACGAGCACCTTCTGGTGTCGCTTTCGTTAGTACTGGCGTTTCGATGTCTAGGAACAGGTTCTCATCAAGGAAACGACGAACGAAGCTAGAAGCACGTGCACGAAGCTTGATACGGTCGCTCATTTCTGGACGACGAAGATCAATGTAACGGTACTTTAGACGCTGCTCTTCAGAGTTCGTTTGGTTGAAGTCTAGTGGAAGCGCTTCTGAACGGTTGATGATCTCTAGACCGGTCGCGTAAAGTTCTACTTCACCAGTAGCCATGTCTTTATTTACTTGGCTGTCCGGGCGAACACGTACTTCACCAGTAAACTTGATACAGAATTCATTACGCAGTTGGTTAGCGATCGGGAAGATATCTTTCATATCTGGATCGACAACAACCTGAACGATGCCTTCACGATCACGCATATCAATAAAGATAAGACCGCCTAAATCACGGCGACGGTTTACCCAGCCGCACAATTCTACAGTTTGTCCCGCCAGGGACTTGTTCAGGTTACCACAGTAATGGGTACGCATAATGAATTTCCCAATCTCTTAATTATTTACTAGTTTCCAAGCTGTCTGTGGTCATTCCACACAACAGAGCAAAGGAACATTTATACGCGGAAACTCGCTTAAAATCGACCTTCCACATTCGAATTTATTGTGTTTTATCTGGCTTTGCTGCTTTTTAGCCCATCAAGTGCGCAAAGATTCATCAAAACCGAAAAAATTGCGATAATTATATCTCGAAAGTACCTTAATCAGCAAAACTCTCGTAAAGTAGATTTTCGTTTAAACCCAAAAACTTTTTGTAATGTCTGATGGCGTGATGAATAACGGTGTAATAGATGGATGATCGTGTAATAACAGCAGAAACTTTACCTCTAAGACTTGGATTAACCATGTGGTCTCATTCTGAGTGGCAAAGTCAGTTCTACGGAAAAGGAACAAAGCCTGCTGAACGCTTAGAGAAATACACACAAGTTTTTCATACTGTGGAAGGCAACACGACCTTTTACGCTACGCCGAGTATGTCGACCGTTCATAACTGGAAAGCCGCCAGTCATGATGATTTCAGGTTCACTTTCAAGCTACCTAAATTCATCACCCACCAGCAGCAACTCAGGCACTGCCAAGCAGAGCTCAAAGAGTTCTTGATGACTATGTCGCCACTCCACGACCGCATTGGTCAATGGACGATTCAACTGCCACACAGCTTTGAGCCCAGCATGCTCCCTGCCCTACAAAAGTTTTGCACCTTGTTCCCAAAAGATATGCAGCTTGGTGTCGAAGTTCGACACTTGGGTTTCTTTGATAAAGGCGATGCTGAAAAACGCTTTAATCAATGGCTGGTCGAAGAAGGTATTAATCGCATCATTATGGATAGCCGCCCCGTGTTTTCCGCGCCACCAACCACAGAAGCGGTGTTCGATGCACATCAGAAAAAACCGCGTGTCCCCGTTCATGCGATTGCGACCGCCAATAACCCGATGATTCGATTTATTGGCCACCCAGACCAAGAACCTAACATTGAGTTTTTTAAGCCTTGGTTTACCAAAATTCCAAACTGGCTAAGCGAAGGGAAACAACCGTATTTAATGATTCACACCCCAGACAATAATCATGCGCCTGAACTTGCCATCGCTATTTACGAGCTGTTGCAAAAGCAAGTGTCTGAAAATAAGTCATTATTATTGCCTGACCTGGCTCAGTTTCCTGCTCAGAAAGGCAATAACCAAATCTCGATGTTTTAGCCCCTCACCTATAAGTAACTTCGAACCTTGAGCTAAATCTCAGTTTTCGTGACAGCCGCGCTTTTTTTACGTAAAATACGCCCCCTTTTATTTGGTACGAATTTTGTGCCAATTACGCTGACTGTCGAGAGAAAATGCCATGAGCAACACAGACAATATCTTTTCCGCTCCTATTGATAAAATTGGAGACTTCACCTTTGATGCAAGGGTTGCTGAAGTATTTCCGGATATGATTCAACGCTCGGTGCCTGGCTATAGCAATATCATCTCTGCAATCGGCATGCTGGCTGAGCGCTTTGTAAAGCCACATTCAAATATTTACGACCTTGGCTGCTCGCTTGGTGCGGCGACACTTTCTATGCGTCGTCACATTCAGCAAGAAGGCTGCACGATTTTCGCTATCGATAACTCAGAAGCCATGGTTGAACGCTGCAAATTGCACGTTAATGCTTATCGCAGTGACACACCAGTAGAAGTGATTGAAGCCGACATTCGCGAAGTCGAAATCAAAGACGCTTCTGTTGTGGTGCTTAACTTTACGCTGCAATTTCTGTCTCCGGACGATCGATACGCTCTGCTTGAAAAAATTCATGCAGGCTTGCGCCCGGGCGGGATCTTAATCTTGTCTGAAAAATACGTATTCGAAGACGAAAGCTCAAATGAACTGCTTATCGACCTGCACCATGATTTCAAACGTGCTAACGGATACAGCGAGCTAGAAGTAAGCCAGAAACGCAGCGCAATTGAAAACGTGATGCGTCCGGATTCGATCCCTGTTCACAGAGAACGATTTGATAAGATTGGCTTCTCAAGCAGCGAAGTCTGGTTCCAATGTTTCAACTTTGGTTCAATGTTCGCGATAAAGTAAACATTTTCGGTTACGTAACAGTCGCGACACCTTTAGCACGTACTAAAAGGTCATCCTCAAGAGCGAGGAACGAGCGAGTTGGGGATCTCTTATCAAACATGATAAACGAGATTCCCTAGCATGTTTGTCCACACTCTTAATCGAGTGACAAATTTAATTTCTACACCACCAACTCAGTGAAAACCTATGTTTAATTTTGCCAATTTTTATCAACTTATTGCCCAAGATACTCGCCTTCAGCCGTGGCTCAATGTTCTGCCACAGCAACTGACAAATTGGCAAAATGCAGAGCACGGTGACTTCGACCGTTGGTTACGTGCACTAAACAAGATCCCACAAGGTGTACCAGACCAAGTTGATCTGAAGAACTCAGTGACGATTGGCAGCTCAACACCATTTCACACAGGTGAGCTTAAAAAGCTAGAAAGCCTATTAAAGACGTTCCACCCATGGAGAAAAGGCCCTTACACCGTTCACGATATTCATATCGATACTGAGTGGCGTAGTGACTGGAAATGGGACCGTGTGCTTCCACATATATCCCCATTGAAAAACCGTTCGGTTCTCGATGTAGGTTGTGGTAATGGTTACCACATGTGGCGTATGCTGGGTGAAGGTGCTCGCTTAACGGTTGGTATCGATCCTTCTCATCTATTCTTGGTTCAGTTTGAAGCGATTCGTAAGTTGATGGGCGATGACCAACGTGCACACCTATTACCTCTAGGTATTGAGCAACTGCCAAAGCTAGAAGCCTACGACACTGTTTTCAGCATGGGTGTTCTGTACCACCGTCGTTCGCCACTTGATCACTTGATTCAACTAAAAGACCAATTGGTATCTGGCGGCGAGTTGGTGCTTGAAACCCTAGTAATTGAAGGCGATGAAAATGCGGTACTGGTCCCTGTTGACCGTTACGCACAGATGAGAAACGTGTACTTCTTCCCTTCAGCTCGAGCACTGAAACGCTGGCTTGAACAAGTTGGCTTTGAAGACGTACGTATCGTTGATGAAAATGTCACGACAATTGGTGAACAACGCACAACAGAATGGATGACACACAACTCTCTACCAGATTATCTAGATCCGAACGATCCAAGCAAAACGGTTGAAGGTCACCCAGCGCCAAGACGTGCGATTTTGGTAGCAACAAAGCCATAGATTCTCTGCCCACAAAGCAGTGGCATATTGAGTAAATAAAACACGAGCCTATATAAGGCAGCAAAACAACGGCTTGCCATGGTCAAAAAGTCACCGTTGATTTCGCGGTGAACATTTGCTTCCTGAGCTCACGAATTGAACAAAAATTGACTTGCGTTTAATAAGTGAGCTATTTCAAATAGCAATAATTGGCGTAGCGCTCACATTGCGATTCAATATGACCAGACTCTTACAATAGGATGCTTCACGCATCCTTTTTTGTGGGCTAAACTTCTAAATAGTCTGAACTATTCTCTAATTCTCAAAGGTTTTTTTATGTTTAAGCGATTATCGCCGATTGTGGCGGTTGGTTTGCTCTCTGGCTGTACTCTGACAAACGGTGCAGCCTATCACCAAGAAACTCTCGACGCTATTTCCCGCTCAGAGACAAACATCGCAAATAAAGTTCAAAATCTTGAACTGCAACTAAGCAATCAAAGTGATTATATTGAAAGCTTAGAAGACGAAATCACTCTCCTTTCTAGTCAATTAGATGTCCATCTAACCAATATGGAACACAAAGTTATTGAAGAACTAGAGGAAGAAGAACCTGTCGTCGTTGCAGCCGCTCCTGTCGCTCCTACGTTACAACCAACCATCCTTGGCGGCATCGAAAAAGTGTCTATCGACTCAATCAAGCAAAGCTTCGATGCTCGTGTGGATACAGGTGCAACCACCTCTTCTCTAAATGCTGTCGATATCAAAGAGTTCGAACGTAACGGTAAGAACTGGGTTAAATTCCACCTAGACGACAAAGCACAAGCTGAAAAAGACCAGAAATGGATTGAAGCGCCTGTTTTACGTTATGTGAAAATCCGTCAATCAACGAATGATCAGACTGAACGTCGAGCTGTGATCGAATTATGGGTGAAAGTTGGAAAAATCCATGAAAAAGCGCAATTTACATTGGCGGATCGCTCTCAAATGAGTCACCCTGTATTACTAGGGCGCGAATTTATCAAAGACATAGCGCTAGTGGATGTAAGTAAAAAGTACGTACAAACGGAAGTTAAATAACAATAGTAGGGTAAGCTATGACGTCAAGAATTCCATTTTATATCTCTATATTCCTGCTTATCGTTGCAGGTATAACACTGAGTATGTTCAGACATACCACCTACGGTGTACCTTGGACTCCTGGGGAAACCAGACAGGTTTGGGACATTGAAGCTCGTATCGAGTTCAATGCGGTTGGTAAAGAAGCAAAAGTTTCACTAGCAGCTCCTCACACTCAGTCTAATTACACACTTATTGGTGAATCAGCTTCGTCACCAGGTTACGGTATCTCTTACTTGAACACAGAATCAGGTCGCCGTGCAGAGTGGTCTATTCGCCATGCTGATGGCCCTCAAACTATCTACTATAAGACTCAATTCCTAGTCGATAACCAAGCGAAAGTTGATGCTATACCACCAGAAGGCGAAATCACACAACCAAGCTTTGATGGTCCTGAAGAAGCTGCTGCGTTGGCATTGATTGACAGAGCAACTAAACGCTCAGCAGACAACATCACTTTCACTCGCGAACTTATCAAAACGCTTAATGACCCAGACAGCCAAAACTCAGCG
This sequence comes from Vibrio crassostreae, assembly GCF_041439375.1. Classification (GTDB taxonomy): domain Bacteria; phylum Pseudomonadota; class Gammaproteobacteria; order Enterobacterales; family Vibrionaceae; genus Vibrio; species Vibrio crassostreae_D. Next base: position 48,897 of record NZ_JBGONY010000005.1, read on the forward strand.
CTGATTCTGAATAACATGAGCAAAGTTGAAGCGACACATAAGCTACTTTCAGCAGCAAACATCCACAATAAAGTCGTTGGCGTTATCGAGCTAGAAGATGGACGTCGTCGTCAATCTATTCAGCAAATGAACCAGATCTGGGATCACGACCAATGGGTTCTATTCTCTCCAGAATCAAGTGAACAACAAGTTCAGCCAAATCTGCTTATTTGGGATGAATCAAACGTTTCTCTACTGGATGTGGTTGGCGGTCAGAACAGTAAAGTTCACTTCTCTATGATTGCGCAGGAGGTTACTCCTACTGAAGCAACTAATAGCAAAGTCTCTGCTGATCAACTGTTAAACCTTTCAATTCACAGCCTACCGCTAGAAGAGCAAGCGATGTTCAAAACCATCATGCTGATTCCTATCGGTGCTCTGATTGTTGTATTCCTGCGTGTCATCATTGGTTTAAAAACGTCTGGTACCTTCATGCCAGTACTGATTGCAGTAGCCTTTGTACAAACACAATTGGTAACGGGCATTGTCGGCTTCCTACTGATTGTTGGTACGGGTCTTATTATTCGAAGCTACTTGTCCAAACTTAATTTGCTACTGGTCGCCAGGATATCCGCCGTAATCATCACGGTAATCATGATTATCTCTGTGTTTACTGTAGTCGCATTTAAAGTGGGTCTAACAGAAGGTCTGTCTATTACGTTCTTCCCAATGATTATCCTATCTTGGACTATCGAACGTATGTCTATCCTATGGGAAGAAGAAGGCGCGAAAGAAGTAATGCTACAAGGTGGTGGTTCTCTATTCACTGCGGTTCTTGTTTACTTAGGCATGACTAACCCGTTCATTCAGCACTTAACGTTTAACTTTATTGGTTTACAGCTTGTTATTCTAGCGACCATTTTGCTACTAGGTAACTACACAGGCTACCGTCTAACAGAGCTTCGTCGCTTTAAACCGCTAGCGGAGGACTAAGTTATGTTTGATCAATTTACTTCACCGTTTAAGTTGAAAGACAAAGGCATAATGGGAATGAACAAGCGTAACCATAGTTATATTGGTCGCTACAATGATCGTTCCAAGTATCCACTCGTTGATGACAAGCTTAAGACTAAGATCATTGCTGAACAGGCTGGCGCTACTGTGCCAAAACTAATTGGCGTTATTGGTCATCAAGCTGAAGTAAAAACAATCCACAAGATGGTAAAAGAGTGGCCGGGTTTCGTAATCAAGCCGGCTCAAGGTAGTGGTGGTAAAGGTATCCTTGTTGTGACTTCTCACAAGGACGGCGTTTACACTAAGCCATCGGGTTCTACTATCAATGAAGAAGACGTAGAGCGTCACATAAGTAACGCTCTTGCCGGTCTTTTCTCACTTGGTGGTAAGAACGATGTTGCGGTAGTTGAAAACCTCATCAAGTTTGATGAGTGTTTTGATGGCTTCAGTTACGAAGGTGTGCCAGATGTACGAATCATCGTATTCAAGGGCTACCCTGTGATGGCGATGATGCGTTTATCTACTTCGGCTTCCGACGGTAAGGCTAACTTACACCAAGGCGCTGTAGGTGTAGGTATTTGTATTGCGACGGGTAAAGCCGTTCGTGCGGTTCAATTTGACCACCCAGTAACTCACCACCCAGATACGGGTAAAGAGTTGGCGCTACTTCAGGTACCACACTGGGAAAAACTGCTAACACTAGCTTCAAGCGCTTGGGAAATGACAGGTCTTGGTTACATGGGTACTGACATGGTTCTAGACCAAGAAGAAGGCCCAATGGTACTTGAGCTTAACGCACGTCCAGGTTTGGCTATCCAAATCGCGAACGGAGCAGGTTTATTGCCTCGATTGCACCATATTGAGAACCTTGGTACACCGGCTGAATACCCGAAACCAGCAGAGCGCGTTGCATACGCTGCCAAGCAATTCGGTGTTCACGGTAACGAGATTGTTCCAAACTAAGCGATTTGCTGACTAGGTCACTTGATACCTAATAGAGCTTATAAAAAAGGCCGCATAACTCTGAGAGTTACGCGGCTTTTTAGTATCTGCGGTTAAATTAGCGGATTAGGTTAAGTCTCTGTAGATTCAATTACAGGCTCTCGAATTGGATCAATCCGCACCGCCGCCACCTTAAACTCAGGGATCTTAGCGTGTGGATCGGTCGCTGTGGTCGTCAAACGGTTAACCGGCGATTCAACAAAATGGAATGGAATGAACACCACACCCTTTTGCATTCGCTTAGTCACAAACGCCGCGATTTCTATTTCACCACGACGTGTCGACACCTTGAGCATCTGACCATTCGAGATTCCTAACGCTTCAGCATCGTGAACACTGACCATTGCACGTGGCCCCGCTAAGTTATCCAACCCTTTTGTTTTACGTGTCATGGTTCCAGTATGGAACTGTTCTAAAATGCGGCCTGTCGTTAATACTAGCGGGTATTCCGCGTCCGGTAACTCAGCAGCGTATCTAAACGGAATCGCCTCCATTTGACCACGCCCACGCGTAAATTGGGTCTGGTGCATGATACGAGTGCCATCAGGGTTATTCTTATTACTTGGCCATTGCACGCCGTTCACCGTAATATTCTCCCAACGTAAACCACCATACTGTGGCGTTACACGTGCTATCTCATTGGTGATATCGGCAACGGTTTTATAGTCCCAACCACCGCCCATTGCGTTGGCTAGCATTTGGATAATCACCCAATCTTCTTTCGCTTCACCTGGAGGTAATACCGCCGGGTTAATGCGCTGAACACGACGCTCGGTATTAGTAAAGTGACCAGACTTCTCAGCGAACGAGCAAGACGGCAGAACCACATCGGCATACTGGGCGGTTTCAGTTAAGAAAATATCTTGAACCACTAGGAAATCTAACGCTTCAAGCCCTTCAATCACATGTGCTTGATTCGGGTCACTCAGCACTGGGTTCTCGCCCATAACGTACAGACCACGCACATCTCGATGACACGCGCCATCAATAATCTCGGTCAGTGTTAAGCCCGTTTCAGCTGGTAAATCAGTAACGCCCCACTCCATCGCGAATTTTTGACGAACCATTGGGTTATACACTTTTTGGTAGCCAGGAAGGTTGTTTGGCAATGCGCCCATGTCACACGCGCCTTGTACATTAGATTGACCACGTAATGGGTTTATACCACCGCCTTCAATACCAATGTTGCCGCACAAGAGTTGAAGGTTTGCGATAGAGCGAACATTATCGTGACCAGTAGTGTGCTGCGTAATACCCATCGAGTAGTACACCGCGGTACGCTCTGCAGTACCGATCAAGCGCGCCATAGCGAAGATGTCTTCCGCTTTAACGCCTGTCACCAATTCCACTTTGTCTAAGGAGTAGCTTGGTGACATGACCTCTTGTAACAAGGTATCAAAGCCGTCCACACGATCTTCGATATACTCTTGGTCATACCAACCGTGTTTGATGATCTGCTGCATCACGCCATTAATCAGCATCACGTCTGTACCCGGTCGGTGAGCTAGGTAAAGTTCAGCATGGTCGGCAATATCGATTCTCTTAGGATCAGCGACGATCAAGCGAGCACCGTTATGTCTTACCGCCTGTTTGATGTGTGAGCCGATAATTGGATGTGCCGATGTGGTGTCCGAACCAATAATAAAGATCACATCAGAGTGCTTGATACTTGGAATATCATTGGTCATCGCTCCACTGCCTAGCGAAGCTTCAAGCCCAGTCACCGTTGAGGCATGACAAAGACGTGCACAGTGATCGACGTTATTGGTACCTAGTTCACGACGAATGAATTTTTGGAACGCATAGTTATCTTCGTTGGTGGTTTTCGCCGACGAGAACCCCGCCAAAGCGTTACTGCCAAAGCCTTGCTTAATCGCTGTAAACTTTTCGGCAACGAGCTTAATCGCTTCATCCCAACTTGCAGGTTGTAACCAGCCATCTTTACGAATTAATGGTGTGGTTAAACGCGCATCGCTGCCAACGAAATCGAAACCAAATCGCCCCTTAACACACAACATGCCTTCATTAACCGGAGAGTCCCCACCTTCGATATAACGGATTTTATTTTTGTGCTCATCGATATGCATGGTTAGTTTACAGCCCACACCACAATAGGTGCAGATGGTATCGACTTTCTTGAGTACGTCTGTGTCTCCTTGCTTTCTATCACGAGCATCCACCATCGCACCGGTTGGACACGCCTGAATGCAAGAGCCACATTGAACACAGTTTGAGTCGCCCATTAATGTTTTGTCCGACCCAAAGTTAGGGCGACATTCAGGCCTTGATGCTGGCTTACCATCGGCTTGGCTCATGAAGCTAAGAACGCCATGAACATTATGCTCGCGACATGCTTGGATACACTGACCGCAACTGATACAGCGGTTAGCATCAAAGATTATGAATTCAGAGCTGTCATCAACGGCAAATTTTTGTCTTGTTAAACCGACCTTCGCTTCTTCTGCGCGAATCGCCTGCCAACTTTCATTTGAAGCCACATCGATTTTGTATTCTGGATATGTTTGAGTGGCTTTGTATTCGGTCGAATAGTCTCTTAAGTCGCAGTTTGTATTAGCTTGGCAGCCGCATTCTAAACATCTTGCTGCTTCCGCGATTGCATCTGCATTATCAAAGCCTGTTTCTACTTCCTCAAAACTTTGCTCGCGCTGCTCGGGGGTTAGCTCTGGCATAATCTTGCGCGCCATTCGCTGAATGGACTTGTACTGCTCAGGATCCACCGCTTTGAGCTGCTTGTGCTTTCTTGAGTTAAACGGTTTGACCGGAATGTTATCCATGTCGCCGTGAAAGAAACGATCGATCGCTTGCGCTGCAATACGTCCATCGCCAACGGCTTCGACAGCCGTCGCAGGGCCGCGTCGAAAATCACCAATACTAAAGATATTGCCAGTACCGGTATGCATGGTTTGCGGATCAGCATCAGCGGTATTCCAACGAGTCAGTGGAATATCAATCGATTCGTTGTCCATAAAGCTCAGATCAGGCTTTTGCGACACCGCAGCGATAACCGTATCGAACGCTTCAACAAAGAACTCACCCGTTGGTTTTGGGCTACGACGACCAGAAGCATCCGCAGGACCAAGTGCCATGCGTTCTAATCGTATTTCTGTTACATGACCGTTTTCATCGGCTATGTTTTCTGCCGGGTTAGTTAAGAAGTGGAACTTCACACCTTCATGCTCAGCTTCTTCAATTTCGTAATCTTCTGCAGGCATCTCATCTCGAGTTCGACGATAAATCAACGTGGTATCCGCACCATCACGCACCGCAGTTCGAGCACAGTCAATCGCGGTGTTACCGCCACCGATCACTGCAACCTTTTTACCTGTGACATACTGCTGATCGGTCACGTAATCTTTAAGGTAATCGACGCCTAGGTAACAACCGCTAAGCTCGCTACCCGGATAGTTCATTTCAACCGCTTGCGATGCACCAACCGCTAAACAAACAGCATCAAAATCGTTACTCAAATCAGACAGTGTAAAATCAACACCAAGTTTTTTTTCACACTCTACCGACATCCCGTTACGACACATCAGCTCGATTTCTTTATCCAAAATCGACTTCGGTAAGCGATACTCTGGGATACCGTAACGCAGCCAACCACCAGCTTTAGGCATCGACTCATAAACAACTACATCATAGCCTTCGTTGGATAGATAATAACCTGCAGTAAGACCACCGGGGCCACTACCAACAATCGCTATACTCTTACCTTTATTTGGTTTCTGAACTGGTATATAGCTTTCTTGCGCCGCTAAATCTGCATCGGCTGCGTGTCGCTTGAGTTGGCGTATCGCAATGGATTCATCAACCAAGTTTCGACGGCATTCAGTTTCACAAAATGCAGGACATACACGACCAATCGAAAGCGGCATTGGTAATGTCTTTTTGATCACCTCAATCGCTTTGATGTGATCATTTTGAGCAATATGATGCAGATAAGATTGAATATCGACCCCTGCAGGACACGCAGTTTGGCATGGTGCCTCACAATCTGCGTAATGGTCTGTCATTATGCGGTTCAACGCTTCTTGTCGATGGTTGGTCAACGGCTTTGACTGAGTCGTAATATTCAACCCATTAGACACTTCAAGCTCGCACGAGCGCTTCATACCTAAGCCATCAACCTCGACGACACATAAATCGCATGGAATCTTATCTGTTGTTTTGTTCAAACCACATAGAGATGGGATCTCTAAACCACATGTTTTTGCCGCTTCAAGTACGGTTTGTCCTTGTTCGACGATTCGAAATTTCCCATCAATAACGATTTGAATCATATTGAGTCCTGCCTTCCAGTTTGCGTAATAGCCACGCTCAAAAATATTAATTAGTCGTTCAGTCGTGTGTAGACACTACTGCCATACCATTACCATACATTAATTGTGGTTTTGTGCGTGTGACTTCAAACAAGTTCTATTGAGATTAGCCCTAATGTATGAGTGGTCATATCAGTAGTTCAAAGGGGGTAAGTTACGAGGCATATGAAGCGGATCAGGCCAAAGGGGGTTAGAACAATTGCAGAACGCTAGATTTAGGTACTAAAAAGCCCCTAATGATTAGGGGCTATGAATCAGTATCGTTGAATCGCTATCGAGCTTATTGCTCAGTTTCTTCGATAAGCTCTTGTACTGGAGATGCTGGCTTGTTTTGAGCAAAACCGCGCAAACCAACAACGTGTACATGTTCGTGGTCTTTAAATACCTTACGAACCAGTTTGTAAGTTGTGCCTTTCTCTGGACTTATGTTCTCTGGCGCCGCGATCAGAAGTTGCATTCCTAAACGGTCACACAGTTCAAATAGCGTTGAAATAGATTTCGCATCCAGACGTGCCGCTTCATCAAGGAACAACAAACGACATGGAACGATGTCTTTACTACGAAGTCGACGTGACTCTTCTTCCCAGCTCTGAACAACCATCAGTAGGATAGACTGACCGGTACCGATCGCTTCACCCGTAGACAATGCGCCAGATTCCGCTTGTAACCAACCGTCTGAACCACGGTTAACTTCAACACTGAGTTCTAGGTAGTTACGATAATCCAGTAGCTCTTCACCCAGAACTTGCGGAGAACGTTGACCCATATCGATATGTGGGTTCACACGTTGGAACAATTTCGCCATTGCTTCTGAGAAGGTGAAGCGCGTTGATTCAAACAAGTCTTTGTGCTGCTCTTGCTGAGTCGCTAAGCCTGACAGCAAGATTTCGTGGCTTTCACGGATCTTAACGTTCAGACGCACGCCCTTAACCTGACCAAAGTAAATATTAGACAAGCCTTGGTTCAGCATTCGAATACGGTTCTGCTCGCGCTGAATCGTTTTCTTGATAATGCTTGCTACCGACTCAGAGCTAATCGCCAAGCGGTTTTCACGCTGTGTCAATTCTTCTGTTAGTCGAGCGAGCTCAACTTCCATCTCTTCGATTGCTTCAACCGGATCATCCGTATGAATGATGTCTTGGCGAATACGCTCGCGAAGATGTTGGTAAACCGCAATGTAGAACAGAACTTTACGCTCTGGATGTGCGTTGTCTTCCGATAGACGCAGCGAATCACGTAAGTCGTCATTGTCAGCTACAGCCAGACGTAGCGCACCCAATGATTTATCCGACATTGAGCGAAGTTCTCCCGCCGTTAGGTAAGCCAGTTCACGCTTGTGTAGACGACGTTCAACATCATTTTCACGAGCTAAACGAAGTACTGAGCACCAACCTGCTTTTGCTGCAACCACGAAGGTACGAAGTTCTGTGTACTCTTTCTGTACTTTCTTAAGACGCTTAGCCAAGGCTTTCATCTCAAGTTCTGTTGACGTAATCGTACGCTCGTATTCGCTCTTGCGGCTGCGAGATGTGTGTAAACGCTCTTGAAGCTCGTCACGACGACGTACAGCACGCTCTTCAGCGCCTTCATCAGCGTTTACGCCAAACTCTTGTAGCTCTTGTTTGAACTCTTGAACCGTCTCTTGCTTCGCTTGATGTGAGCTCTTCAGTGCCGCCAATACTTGGTTATATTGGTTCATCTGTTCACGAGCTTGCTTCAAGCCATCACGGCCTTTGGTTCTTGCTTGCTCTGCTTGAACCAATTTCGCTTTTAATTGCTCGCTCAGTTCACTGCTCTTGTTTAGCAAATCAACAGAGTCCGCGTAAGCAAAGTAGTGACGACGCTCAATCAAATCAGACAGCGCGAACACTTTGCCTTTTAGGGTTTGTAGTGCGTAATCGGCTTGACGATATTCGGCTTCCAAGGCTTCGAACTGCTCTGGGTCAGCATCTAGTGCAGATACGATTTGCTCTAGAGAAGTAAGCGCTTTGCCATGACTATTCAAGTAAGACTTAGCTTCACTTAAACGCTCTAGTTGTGCTTCTAATTCAGCTAAGCGCTCAGCCAATGTTTCGTCTTCAAGAATACGAACCATTGGCGCTAATTTATCTAATGCACCAAGTGCCTGCTTGCTTTGTAGAAGCTGGCTACGTTGCTGCTGCTCTTTAGAGTTAAGCTCAGCCAGAGAACGAACAATTTGATTGCGCTTATCACGAATCGCAGTAAGTGCTTGTTCTGGGTCTGCGTTAAACGCAACGTGTAGGTGCTTCGCAACAAAGCTGTTGAATGCTTGGTATAAGCGATTCAGTTTTTGAGAGTCAAACGCTGCTTTCGCGTGGTTCTCAACCACAACATCACGCTCTTCGCGCAATTTCTCTAGGCGCTGTTCACGAGCCGCACGGCCAAACAGTGGGATCTCAGGGAAACGAGAGTAACGCATTTGGCGATCGTTCAGCTGAACACACACCGCGCCTTCAAGCTCATCGGCATTAAACGAGCTGTCATCAAACGCGTCTACATCGCCTTCTAGGATGTAAAGGTCTTCTGGACAATCATCAAGATCCACCAGCTTCTCTTTAATACCATCAAGATCCGAAACCACAATCGCGTGACGAGCTGGGCCGTACATCGCACTAAAGTACGGCGCATCACCAATCGTGATGTCATCGTAGATCTCAGAAAGCAGCACGCCACCCAGCGTATCCGCCAGGCCTTTCAGGCGAGGATCGTTAGAACCACCTGGCGAAGCTAAACGCTCAATCTCTTGCTCAAGTTCAGCTCGGCGCGTTGCCAACTGATCTTTTGCTACCGCTTGAGATTTCTCATCTTCAAGTACTTGCTGCATTTGAGTCATTACCGCTTGGCTATCTTCTAGCTCAGCGTCTGTTTGATCTCTTAAAGCTTCAAGTGCATCGTTTGCCGTGATCCACGCAGGAGCAATTGACTCAAGTTTTTGAATCTCTTGGTCGTGGTTTTGTTGTATACGACGTTGCTCGCTCTTCGCTTCACGCAGCTCTTCTTGAGCGTACTCAAGGGACTCGATCTGCATAGCATGACGTTCACGTTCTTCATCGAAAACCGCTTCATCAGTCAGTGAGATGTTGTGCTGTTTTTGGTATTCAGTCGCAAGCTCTTTTGCTTGACGCTGCTGAGCCACATCACGAGCCATGTCGCGGTGCTGAGCGCGCCACTGCTGTTCGTTCTCAACAACGTGTTTTGCGTTACGACCTTTTTCTAAAGCTTGCTTAGCGCTGCTAGACGCTTCTTTGCGCTCCACGTCACCAACGATGCTCTTAACTAAAGACAGTACTTTGTCGAACTGTGCTGAAGCTGCAGAAGACATATCTAGCTTGTGCTTAGTAGCCAGTAGCACTTGAGTGCTTGATTCTTCTTGTGCTTTTAGCTCAGAAACAAGAGTTAATGCACTTTCTGCCGTAATCGATTCATCACCAAGCAACTGCTTAGTTTTCTCTAATGCTTGAACCGCTTGCTGGTACTGAAGTGCACGAGTCTGCTGAACATCCAACGCTTGTTGGTAATCAGCAAGCTGAGTTTTCAGGCTATCCACTTCTTCTTCAGTGATGGTTGCCTGCTCTTCAGCAAGAAGTACTCGCTCTTGAGCTTCTTCCACTACCATCATCTGCTCTTCTAGACGCTCATTAAGCTCTTCTAGATCTTCGCTATAGCGAGCAATCTTCTCTTGCTGGCGAAGTGCAGTTTGAACCAATTGAAGATGATCCGAAGCCGCTTGATAATCTTGCTCTAGTGCCGACTCTTGATCGACCAACAGCTCTAATTCTTCTTGAACACGGTTCAACAAGTTGTTTTGATCATGCAAGGTTTCACGCGAACCAAACAGTTCACCACGGAACTTCATGGTTTGATCAAGCTTGTTACGACGGTCGTTGGCATGGCGCATGTAATCTGCTGCCACGTAGTTCGTCGATTCAGTGATCAAGTGTTTGAACAGGTCACGGTCCGACTGAGTTGTCTTGATCGCTTCTAGCGTCATGCGGTTCTCACGCAGTGCTGATTCCATGTCTTGGAATGCTTTCTTCACACCACCGTTTTGCGGTAGAAGATAATCGCGCAGAGAACGCGTAATCGCACTAGAAATACCGCCGTAAAGCGATGCTTCGATCAAACGGTAGAACTTAGAGCGGTCGCTGCTGTTACGCAGTTTCTTAGGTACCACACCGTATTCAAACATTTGCGAGTGGTAATCAACAATCGAAGAGAAGGCTTTAAAATGAGCGCCTTCGTATTGCGCTACCGCCGCTTTCACATCATTCAACTGACATACGCGAGCGTGGCTGTCTGAAACATTCTGAATCAACACATCCGTTGGTTTCACATGGCTTGGAAGGCCTTGGATTACGAACGGTTTGATGTCTACTTTCTTGTCACGACCGGCAACTTGCTGCAGTTTTACTGCAAACAATAGGCGTTGATTACGAGAGTTCACAACATCTAGTGCAGCATAACATGCGCCAGGTTGAAGCTTACCGTAAAGGCCTTTATCACGAGATGACTGTGAGCTACCCGCTTCCGTTGTGTTACGGAAATGCAGAAGGCTTTGGTCAGGAATCAGCGCTGTGATGAATGCCGCCATAGTGGTCGACTTACCTGCACCGTTACCGCCAGAAAGCGTTGTAACCAATCCATCAATATCAAAAGTACGCGCAAAGAAGCCGTTCCAGTTGACCATGGTTAATGATTGATACTTACCTCTTTCAATCATGCTTCACCTTCTACTTTTGTTTGTTCGCCATCGTTTGACTCAAGGTCAAAGTCAGCTTGATCGTTAAAAATGTCTTGTTGACCGTTTTCGTCCACGTCTACTTCTGATACGGCTTCCGCCTGTTCTTCATTCAACAAGCTACCTTGGTTAGGCTCTTGGGTATGAACCACAGCTTCACCATCACGGATAAGACGTAATTGCGCTTCTTTCATATCGTCACCAACACGAACGTCAGCGCCAAAGCGGAATACCGCTTCGCTGATACGGAACTTGCCGGTTTCACCAATCGCAATCAACATGCCGATACGGCGCAAACGACGTAAAGAAGTACGTACTTTTTCGAAGAGCTTTTCTTTATCTAGGTCAGAACCAGACGCACGGTTGGTTGCAAGCTTCATGAGTTTTTTCTCATCCGCTAACGACATCAATTCATCAAACAGTTCTTGGTTGGTGAAGATACCTTCATGAGCCAGACGTTCTGGGCTTAGGTATAAGAAACACAACACCTTGCCAACCAACATGTCTAGCTCAGACAACACACTACGACCAATTAGAGACGTAGAACGCGGACGCAGGTAGAAGAAACCTTCCGGTGCTTTTACCAGTTCCGTATTGTAGCGTTGATAGAAATGCTGAAGCTCAACTTCAAAATCAGACAGTAACGCGTGGTTATCTAGGTCTTCTGTTGAAACATGCTTACCTGAACGCAGCATGCTGTCTAGCGCAGGGAACAGTGGGTTCGCTATCGCTTTTACCAGTTTCTCTGGCATGTAATCATCAGTACTTGTTAATGACATTTGCTTGTACCTTTGCACCGAAATCGTTGATTGCCTGCCAATCTGGCTGAATAGCCTGATAGTCAGACTCTGAGTAACCTAAGCGTACGGCTTGGTCGACAACAATTCTGGCTAAATCAAAATGGTGTGTGCGAGGGTGTGCAGCGAGGTAATCGCGTAACACAAGGCCAAGATCAATTGGCGCGCCTTGCTGTTTGTGAGCTTTTAACATCTCTGCAATTCGATCGGAAAGCAGGTCATTCACTTGCTCAAATTCTTCGTACTCTACGTCGATTGGTGCTTGTCCCATCACTTCGTCATCACGAAGCACAAGCGCTTCATCACGAAGATCCGTCAGCTTCTCAGCGTCAGCGTAAGTCAATAACCAAGGTGCATCAAAGTAGTCAGTGACTGACTGACGCAAGCGCTGGCTAAAGGCTCGGTTTTTATCCATATCAATCGCGGTACGAATAAACTTGTGAACATGGCGGTCGTAGCCGATCCATAAATCGATGGCTTGTTGGCCCCAACTGGTGATTCGGTCTAGCTTCATCTGCAAGCCGAACAGGGTTTCGCCAACGAACTCGAGTTCATCGTCACCGTAAACAATTTCTTGAATATCGAGGATCTGTGTTTGCAGTTCATCACCCGCCGCTTGCAAGGTGTCTTGCAACTCTTTTAGCGTGGACGAGGTTTCTGAAAGCAAGGTTTCACAGTTGTTAATCGCCTCTCGCCAATCTTTGTTTAAAAGGTCAGCAATTTGCTGCTTAACTGTTTGCTGCTGCTCATCCATAACACGTTGGTTAAGATCAATTTGATCGAAAATTTCACCAACAGAATACTTGAGCACGCCGTAAACATTCTTTCTCCAATGTCCTGGAGTTCCGCCTTTTTGTGCTGCTTCAATGGCTTTTGCCATCTCGTCCGCAACCATTGAAAGCTGGATAGACAGTTTCAACTTAGAGAACTGACGGTGGCGTAAGTAATAATCTGAAATACCAATCGCCAATGGTGATAAGCGATAAATACTCGCACCATCGGTGATTTCGCTAGTAAAGCGGCTAATCAACTTTTGTTTAACTAACTCGTTGATGGCATTGTTGGCACGAAACGCGGACGCTTCGCCAGTATCTTCAAACAGTCGAGTGACGATGGTAAATGCATCGTGCAGTTCCCCCTCGCCCAACTCTTCATCGAACCTTTCATTGCTTAGTACTGCGATAGCAATCAAAAATGCTAAGCGCTCTGGTGGCAAGTTTAATGAAAAATCATGCTGCTTGACCCAGCCCACCAACTCATCAATTGGCTGCTCTTCGGCAGTTTGAGTCATTTCACTCATTGTGGTTCCTGTTACTGTTCTTCGTCATATCGAATGTATTAGATATGACGCCTATTTCTTTATGACGCGGGCTTCTTACGATGGCATAGCGCATGTTGTGGCTTCTTTTACCACATTCAGCGCTATTATTGCGCAGGTTTTTGAGCCCAAACGTGAATATAACGGCCTAGTGACAGATATGGCTCTTGGCGACATAGCTGTTTTTCCAGTTCCAATACATCTTCAAATTGGTAATCGCCCATGTACTCCATATTACCTATGTAGTCACTGAAAGAGCGAATGCCTGATTTACCACAGATTTCTAGACCAGCGTCTTCTATCCATTGGTAAACCTCTTCCGGCTTCAAGCCTTTTTGTGGTTGCAGCTTAAACCGTTTTCGATGTGGCATCCCATTCAATACATGAGGAATATTGCCACAAATCACATTTTTCAGGACTAATCCGTGGTGGTTGTAAAACATTATCGAGGCAACGCCACCCGGTTTAACTTGTTCAAGCAATAAATCAAGCGCCTCTTTAGGATCGGCTAACCATTCCATTACGGCATGAAACATCACAAAATCGACTTTTCCATCGAGATGTTCTGCGACTTTTTGTACCGGTGAATGAATAAATCGATATTGCTCTAACAAACCCGCTTCGCTGATACTTTCTTCTGCGAGCTTCAGCATTTCAGAAGAGAGGTCACACAGAGAAACGTTATGCCCAAGCGACGCAATTTTTTGCGACATCTGTGCAAGTCCGCCTCCAGCATCAAGCACATGCAGTGGCGAAGCTGATTGTTCAAATTTGCTCAAAGCTTGTTCTAAATCTTCCCATACGATGATCTGACGGATCTCTCCTTTGTCAGAACCGTAAATATTTTTTGCAAATTTGTGGGCAATATCGTCGAAATTACGGTCTTCAGTCACGGCTACTTGAGTTAGTATGTCCTATCGTGCCTGCTATTCTGTCACAGGAATTTCAGGAATAAAGAGGCGATGTCTCTTTTTACTACTAAGTGATGTTTTTTCGGACTATTCGGATATGTTTGAGCTGAAAAAAGTAGTGTCTTCGCTATTGATGCCACTGCCAGCAATGTTAATTCTCGCTTTTCTGGGTTTAGCCCTAGTGATGTTTACTACCAAAAGGAAGACTGGTTGCCTAATCACCCTTTCAGCCCTATGTGGTATTTTCCTAATCGCTTTCCAGCCAGTTTCTAGTCAACTTTTAATGCCAATGGAAAGGCAACACACCGCTTTTTTACCTGTCGATGAAACCGTCGATTACGTGATGGTTCTCGGAAGTGGTCACGTCGTAGATGACCAAATTCCACCGACATCAGAACTTAGTCGCACCGGCCTGATGCGCTTAAGTGAAGGGATTCGTATTCTACGCCTTTACCCTGGTGCAAAACTTATTTTGTCTGGCTATGGCGCAGGCACTGAAGTAAGTAACGCAAGAATGATGGCTAAAGTTGCATTAGCACTAGGCGTAGCAAAACCTGATATCATTCTGCTTGAAACAGCAAAAGACACCTGGGAAGAAGCCCGCCAAGCTGCTGCGTTTGTTAAGAATAAAAGAATGGTGCTAGTGACTTCAGCTAGCCATATGACTCGCGCACTGAATGAATTCAATGCTGCCGGCATGAAACCTCTACCAGCACCAACTAACTACCTTGCACAAGAAGGGATTGTTGAGCCTTGGAATAAGTATATGCCAAAAGCTCTCTACCTTGAGCAGACTGAGCGTTACTGGCACGAAACCATGGGGTTGGTTTGGCAAAGCCTGCGTGATTGGCTTGATACAAGTAATGACCCGGTCGAAGAGCCTATTGTTGTTCCCGAAGCATCCAACCTTGTTGAAGGTGGCAGTGACGTTTCTGCAGCACAGTCTCAATAAGCAGATTGCATAAAATATTCAGTAAAAAAAGCCGAGACATCAAAGATGCCTCGGCTTTTTAACATTCAAATATCCTAATACACTCAACGGGAATTAGTCACCAGCAAACATGTAACCTTCACCGTGAACCGTCACAAAAATTTGTGGGTTCTTAGGATCGAACTCCATTTTTGCACGCATACGACGGATTAGTACGTCGATGGTACGGTCATTAGGCGCATCCACACGGTGGCTAATCATATTGAGAATACGCTCACGGCTTAACACCTGATTTGGGTAAGAAGACAGTGCAACCAATAATTCGTATTCAGCTTTCGTCAGTTTAACCGGTTCACCGTTTTTGCTTAACGCACGACGAGGGATATCAAATGTCCACTCACCAAAACGAACCACTGATTCATCTTCTGGTTCTTCAGCCGCACCTGCTGCCGTTTTACGAGCGGCAGAAATACGCCAAAGTAGGTTTTTAACTCGAACCAATAACTCGCGAAGTTCGAAGGGTTTAGTAACATAATCGTCAGCGCCCATTTCAAGGCCTACAATTTTGTCGATGCTATCCGTGCGTCCAGTAACTAAAATAATTCCAATGTCTGATTGACTGCGTAATTCGCGAGTTAGCATCAATCCATCTTCGCCTGGTAAGTTGATGTCCAGCATAATGAGGTCAACGTTGTTTTCTTCTAACACGCCTCTCATTTGAGCGCCGCTTTCGGCTTCGCTAACTGTGTAACCTTCGTTCTGGAAGTATCCAACCAGTTTACTGCGGGTTACCACATCATCTTCTACGACTAATACGTGATAGCTCATCTACACCACTTTTCTTATTTAATAGTTTCAGTGACTATTCTATTCATAACTCGTAACAATTCTAGTAGTACACGAGATAAAAGCCAGAAACATGGATTTTTTTTGATACAAGACAATCTTAAACCTTGCTATTTATCTTCCATCGCAATTCAATATAGGCATTACTACTAACGAGTAACTTTGCGTTTCGCAAATAACCTTGTTATTCAGCCTTCGTACCCTAGGTATTACGAAAGACGATATTAGGATTAATCAAATGAAAGAAACGAAAGCATTCAACGAGCAAAGAGCCGAAATATACTGGTGGCTATCAAGCTTATTCGCCAAAGAGCTCACCCAAGAAGAACTCGATCACTACCACTCTGTTGAGATTCGTTCTTTCCTAACTGGTTTAGGCGAAAATGAAACACTAAAGCCTGCGATTGATCGCTTAGTCGATGCACTGAACCGTCTCCAAACACGTGAAGATGCCCAACTAGAACTGTCTGCAGACTTTTGCGATCTTTTCTTAAAGACAGACAAACACGGCGCTCTTCCTTACGCTTCCATGTATATCGGCGAAACTGGCCTTTTAAATGATAAGCCTGCAAGAGATATGGAAGAGATCATGGCCAAGCACAACTTAGTCGTGAACCAAGACTTAAAAGAGCCAGCAGACCACATCGCTATCGAACTCGATTTTCTTGGTAACTTGATCATCCGTTCTAATGAAACGGATCTTGAAGAAGAACTCGAAAAATCGTTCGCCGTTCAACAGCAATTTATCGAACAACAACTGCTTACTTGGGTACCAAGGTTCAACGTAAAATGTCATGACGTTGACGAATTCGGTTTCTACGCTTCAGTCTCAGCTCTGCTACTGGCATTCTGCACATTAGACACTCAATACCTCGCTGGTGAATAAGTTTATTGGATGATTTGGTAAACAAATTCAGCAGAATGTGACAATTCACTCGGATTTCTGGGTGAATTTTATTGCGAGTAATTTCTAGTCAGTCTAAAATTGTGACCGCAAACGATAAAATATGAAACATTCACGAAATGCTATGCTTATTAAAGTTCAGAGCATTTCGGTGTTAAGACAAGCCGCTCAATAGCGGTTTTTTGTTTTTTAGCACTTTAGTACCCAAAGAGCCCTACAAATTTAAGCTCTTAGTTAGGTAGCTTAACGGCTACTTCATTCCGTACTTTGGGAAAGTAGCTTCTAATAGGATAAAACCATGGCCACTATCAAAGATGTCGCTCGCTTAGCCGGCGTATCAACAACAACCGTTTCTCACGTAATCAACAAAACTCGCTTTGTTGCTGAAGCGACTCAAGAAAAAGTAAACAAAGCAGTAGATGAACTTAACTATGCGCCAAGTGCAGTTGCTCGTAGTTTGAAGTGCAATACAACACGCACTATCGGCATGCTAGTTACTCAATCAACTAACCTATTCTTCTCTGAAGTTATCGATGGTGTTGAGAGCTACTGTTACCGTCAAGGTTACACTTTGATCCTGTGTAATACGGGCGGTATCTATGAGAAGCAACGTGATTACATTCGAATGCTTGCTGAGAAACGTGTAGATGGCATCTTAGTGATGTGTTCTGACCTAACTGAAGAACTGAGAGAGATGTTAGACCGTCACGCTGACATCCCTAAAGTAATAATGGACTGGGGTCCAGAGAGTTCTCAAGCTGATAAGATCATCGATAACTCTGAAGAAGGTGGCTATCTAGCAACCAAATACCTCATTGAACGCGGTCACTCTAAGATTGCTTGTTTAAGTGGCCACTTAGACAAAGCAGCATGTGTTGAACGTATTGCCGGTTACAAGCGCGCACTCAATGAAGCTAAAATTTCTGCCGATGACAATATGATCATCGAAGGCAACTTCGAGTGTGATACGGCTGTTCTTGCTGCAGAACAAATCGTTGAGATGGAAGATCGTCCAACGGCGGTATTCTGCTTTAACGACACAATGGCACTCGGCTTAATGAGCCGACTGCAAGAGAAAGGAATTCGTATCCCTGAAGATATTTCAGTGATCGGCTATGACAACATCGAGTTGGCTGAATACTTCTCTCCGCCGTTAACAACGGTTCACCAACCCAAACGTCGTGTTGGTAAGAACGCTTTCGAAATTTTGTTAGAACGCATTAAAGATAAAGACCATGAAAAGCGTGTGTTCGAAATGCATCCTGAAATTGTTGAGCGAAGCACAGTTAAAACGTTAAATTAATTGATAAATTCAGTTTAATATAATTAAGCGCACCTTTAGGTGCGCTTTTTTTATCAACAACAGGAATGAACCTGGTATCATACTGGAAAGATCATTAATTGAAGCAATATCACATTTTGAAATAACAAGTGTGAGCCTCATTCAACAAAAACTTTATTCTATTCAATCAGTCACGCACAGGGCAAATCACTTGAAAGAGTGAGACGCAAAGCTTCCGGCCTAAACCACTCGTTGGTATGGTAGCGGGGTTACCGATGGCAAAATGCAGTAACTACTAATAATTTAGTAATTTACGGCTAATTGACAATTTAATTGCAACATTTTGCTAATCTCTCGGACCTGCTTATTTGGTGGCGTAGTTCAAATACACCGAGATAAATAACATGGATAAACCGATACTAAAGGACTCGATGAAGTTATTTGAGTCCCTAGGAAAAATAAAATCACGCTCAATGTTTGGTGGCTTCGGTCTTTTTGCTGATGACACTATGTTTGCTCTGGTTGTAAATGACCAGTTGCACATACGCGCAGACAAAGGCACAACGAAACAATTCGAACAACAAGGGTTTCAACCGTACGTCTACAAAAAACGTGGTTTCCCTGTCGTTACTAAATATTTCGCTTTACCTGAAGGCCTCTGGCAAGACCAAGAGAAAATCTTGCAGCTTGCAACCACGTCTCTAGGTTTTGCTAAAGAAGAAAAAGCTGAGCAATCTTCTGCTAAGCCGACCCGACTCAAAGATCTGCCTAATCTTCGACTCGCTACCGAGCGTATGTTGAAAAAGGCAGGGATCGATTCTGTAGAACGTTTATATGAATCTGGCTCTGTAAACGCATTTAACGCCATCAAAGAATCGCATGCGTCTTCTGTCAGTATTGAACTACTTTGGGCGCTAGAAGGCGCGATTAATGGTACACATTGGTCTGTTATACCGCAGCAGCGTCGCGAAGAGCTTATCAATCGCGTCAATTAACATTGTCAGTGCAATCTATATACATAACTAAGCCGCATTTACTGCGGCTTTTTTTATATCTGGTGAAAGTTAATCTATGCTTTGCCTGTCTATCTATACTATCGGTATGCATTGAAAATTTAGAGGAAGTATCAATGAGTAAGAAAATGATATTGGGTATTGTGTTGGTCGTAACCATCGTCTTGTTAGGCATCAATTTCGGCCAGTACTTAACGCTTGAAAATGCTAAGGCCCAACAAGCTGTGTTAAATGACTACATTGACAGCAACTTTATTGCGGCTGCCGCTATCTATTTTGTCGCGTATGTCATGATTACGGCTTTCTCCATTCCTGGTGCCGCTGTTGTAACCTTATTAGGGGCCGCGCTATTCGGCTTCTGGAACAGCTTGCTACTGGTATCTTTCGCAAGTGCGATCGGTGCGACCTTAGCTTTCTTAAGTAGCCGTTACCTGTTGCGTGACTGGATTCAAACCAAGTTTGGTGACAAATTGGCGACAATTAACAAGGGGGTTGAAAAAGACGGCGCATTTTACCTGTTTTCTCTGCGTCTGATTCCTGTATTCCCATTTTTCCTTATCAACCTATTGATGGGTCTAACACCGATGTCAGTGAGTCGTTACTACATTACGAGTCAAATCGGGATGTTACCGGGGACGGCGGTTTTCTTGAATGCTGGTACTCAGCTCGCAGAAATTGATTCACTTTCGGGCATCGTCTCCCCTTCAGTACTATTGTCATTTGCATTATTGGGGATATTCCCAATAGTGGCTAAATGGTTGATGGGTAAGTTTCGCTCAGCACCCGTAGCTGAATAATGTATATAGCAGAATAGTTTATAATATCTAAATAACACAGATAGCCGAATAAGGTTCTATTTCAATGAAAATCTTCAGTGCATCGAATCCGACAGAAGCTCATATCATCTGTGGATTGTTAGAAAGCGAGAATATTGCCTGTGAAGTCCGTGGTGAGGGGTTGTTCGGATTAAAGGGGGAAATCCCATTCACTGAAGAAACTGACCCTTACGTATGGTTATATGAGCCAGAATTGGCCAGTAAAGCTCGCATGCTCGTCAATGACTACCAAAAGCAGCAAGATTCGATCATCTATGAAGAGTGGCGTTGTGGTGAGTGTCATGAAGTCAACGAAGCGCAATTCGGCTCTTGCTGGCAGTGCGGTGCTGCCTCACCTGAATAGCAGGGTTTCAGTGACCTGATAGAACGATTCGGTCAGATACCTCCTCCAATTAAAAACGGGAAGCTAAAGTTAGCTTCCCGTTTTTATTTCAATTCGATTAACTCATCATCTTTGATTTCACGCCTAGAAAATCACTGAATTTGTTTTTGAATAAACGCAATCGAACGCTGATTAAACTCTTCAGGGTTTTCCACGTTACACACGTGTCCACAATTCGGGATTTCTACTAGCTCGCTCGATTCATGCGCTGCAACCATTTCTTTTACAGGCTTAATAAACATGTAGTCACGTTCACCCATCAAATAAAGAGTCGGTATTGGTAGCTCTCTATCTTTAAAATATTTCATCAAGGGGTTTACATCAGCCGTTAAGATAAACCAGCGTTTAAATTCTTTCTGGCACAGTTTTTTGGCTTCGCGGATAAAAAGGTGACGAGACTCTTTTTGGCTTTTTTGTGGCATCACAACATAAGCAAAAAGGCTGTATAACCACATGTAAGGAATGATGTGCTTGCTGAGGTTACCCAACTTGATTAACACTTGAGAGCGAGTGTTTAGCTTGGTGACAGCGCCACCCAGTACCATTGAACGTACACGGCCAGCCGCCAGTTCGGCAACGTTACGCACAATAATCGTGCCCAAAGACATGCCAACGAAATGTGCAGAACGGATCTTAAGATGGTCTAACACTTTAAGAATATCAAGCGTCACCGATTTGAACGTATAACGATTCGAAATCAGCCCTTTAAGTATATTGTCTGATTTACCGTGCCCTCTCAGATCAATGAGAAGTAAGTTGAAATGCTGTTTATACGCTTTGATCTGCTTGAACCAGATGGAGGAACTGCCTCCTGCGCCATGCACAAATACAACCCACTCATCGCTCGTAGGGTGAGTAAATGTTTTATGAAATAGTAAACTCTCAGACATACCTATCGCTTTAATTATTGGAATGGAGCTATGCCTCATCACGAGGCGATGACTAAGGATACCACGCTATTAAGAACTTTAAGTGATAATAGTGTCAAAGCTATCATTAGTCATGTGAATACCTACCTCACCTTTTCTACCTGACAAAAATGAGTTTGCAAGCTTTGTCTTCGTAAACGTGATGTGCTCTGACCAGGAAACAAAAAGGCACTCAACAATTAGAGCGCCTTCATTTATTACGAGCTGTTGTTGCCCGCCCGCTAATTTTAAAGCTAAGTCAACAAGTTAAAATGCTGAATGATACATAGCTAGGTATTCTTTAGCCGCATCTTCCCAACTAAAATCTTGCTGCATCGCATAAAGCTGAGCACGCTTAATTTCAGATGGGTTTTGTGCATAAAGCAGTAATGAACGATGTAACACAGCCAATAACGCCTGCGGTGTTGGCTCTTCAAAAGCAAACCCAGTCGCGACTTCAGGATCTTCATCGTAATCATTCACGCTGTCTTTTAAACCTCCCACAGAACGAACAATCGGCAAAGTACCGTAAGCCATGCTGTAGATTTGGTTTAAGCCACACGGTTCAAATTCCGAAGGCATCAAGAAGAAATCAGAGCCTGCTTCAACCAAGTGCGCAAGTTCATTATTGTACGCTTCTACGAACGAGAACTTATCTGAGTGAAGCGCTGATAGCTCTTTCAATTGACTCGCCAAAACCGGATCGCCAGTACCGACAATCACGATCTGAAGATCATTTTTCAAAAACTGTTCGATGATAGGCAGTAAGTAATGAACACCTTTTTGATTCGTCAAGCGACAAACCATGCCATAAACCGCGCAATCGGCAACGGGTAAACCTACATCTTGTTGCAGTTTTTGCTTACAAGCTGATTTTCCGCGAGCCATGCTGTGCTTGGTCGCTTTGTATTTACGAGGAAGGAAAGCGTCTGTTTCCGGGTTCCAAGCTCCGTAATCGCAACCATTCAAAATGCCGAACAGATCAGCTGATCTGTGTTGGAATTCTGCAGCCATACCGTGGCTACCTAATTCCGTTTTCAACTCTTCTGCATAGGTAGGACTTACAGCGTTCACTTTATCAGCGCACATCACGCCAGCTCTTAGCATAGTGACATGAGTGTCACTCACTGAAGCTTCTGGCACATGATAACTGTGCATCTCTGGCAGGAATTGTAATTCATCGTATGCGAACACACCTTTGAATACCGCATTGTGAATCGAGATAACACTGCGTGTATTTTCAAAGAAATCGTGTTGTTGGTAACGCGATTTAAGCAAGAAAGGAACGAAACCTGTATGCCAGTCATTTGCATGAATGATATCCGGTTGAAAACCAAGTTTAGGAAGCATATCAAGACAGGCTGCACTAAAGAACGAGAAGCGCTCTCCGTTATCAGCATAAGCTTGATTGTTTTCTGCGTACATTTCCGGGCGGTCGAAATACTTGGCACATTCAATACCAAAAACTGGAACGCCTTCTACGCTCAGTTTTTTCACTTGGTAAGCCGTATGAGGCCAATGATCGAGTTCAGTCGATAAAACAACTTCTGCTGAATCAATGTTTGGAATATTTCTATAGGCGGGGATAGTCACTCGAACGTCCTGTTCGAGTGTTTGCAACGCTTTCGGTAGTGCCTTGGCTACATCAGCCAAGCCACCACTTTTAATCAAGCCTTCAACTTCAGACGCTACAAAAAGTACCGAGAGAGTCTTAGTAACCAACTCGTGCTCCTTTAGAAATCACTACGACACCATCGTCAGATACGTGGTAATGCTTTTTGTCTTCTGTCAGATTTACACCAATCTGTGTACCCGGTGCGATATCTGCATCTTTATCAATGATAACGCGGCGCAGGATACAACCCTCACCCACTTTTACATCACCGAGTAAGATACTTTCGCTAATATCACACGCTGATGCGATATTGCTGCGGAAACCCAGTACACTCTTTTCAATACGCGAACCACGTACGTAACTACCGCTACAAACAAGACTATCAATGATCTGAATTCGACCATTTGCCGAATCAGTAAACGTAGCAGGTGGTAGTGGCGGGTAATAAGTGTGTAGAGGCCATTTACGGTTGTATAGCGAGAATGGCGCATCTTTCTTAAGAAGGTCCATATGCGCTTGCCAGTACGCGTCAATCGTACCTACATCGCGCCAGTAAACTTCTTCTTTCTCACCAGTAATACGATTGGTGCTGAAATCATAAACAAACACATCACCACGTGGGAACATGTTTGGAATAATGTCTTTGCCGAAATCGTGTGTCGAACCTTCTCTATCAGCATCTTCCGTTAGTTCAGCAAAAAGCTCTTTCGCTTCGAACACGTAATTGCCCATTGAAACGAGCGCTGATTCTGGATCGCCCGGGATCGACTTCGGAT
Organism: Vibrio crassostreae; assembly: GCF_041439375.1. Classification (GTDB taxonomy): domain Bacteria; phylum Pseudomonadota; class Gammaproteobacteria; order Enterobacterales; family Vibrionaceae; genus Vibrio; species Vibrio crassostreae_D. The sequence continues at coordinate 72,510 of NZ_JBGONY010000005.1, forward strand.
TTGCAGGTTTCTCTTCAAAGCCAATCATACGGCCATCAGCATCAACCTCAATAACACCGAATTCTGATGCTTCAGCAAGCGGCATGCGCAATGCTGATACTGTTAGAGCCGCTTTCTTCTCTTTATGGAAATCAAGCATCTGTTTGATGTCCATCTTATAGATATGGTCTGAACCAAAAATACAGACTTGATCAGGTTCTTCCAACTCCATAAAGCCCATGTTTTGGTAGATAGCATCTGCTGTACCTTCATACCAACGCTTTCCTTTACGCATTTGTGCAGGAATTGGGTCGATGAAACGGTCTGTTATACCACTGATATTCCAGCCTTTTTTCATATGGTGGAACAATGACTGTGACTTAAATTGTGTTAATACGTAGATCTTCATTAGATCAGCATTAACGAAGTTGTTCAAAGCGAAATCAATTAAGCGGTAACTACCACCGAAAGGAACCGAGGGTTTGCTGCGAGATTCAGTTAAAGGTCTTAAGCGAGAGCCTTCACCACCAGCAAGAATCATTCCCAATACACCAGCCATTTTATTCTCCATATATCTATAGCTTGTCGATGTTAGTACTCGTAGAGGTATCTTCCTCTGGGGGATGAGCACCAACACTTATTTCGGTATTTAGCGAATATCCATTCACATACAGTGACAATATCCTAAGCCAAACGTTGTTATGTGTGCACTATTCTTTGCACTTGGTTTTATATACGTTATCGACTTTTCGGCCGAATTCAATTTTTAATACGCCATTCTGTGGTACGTGAGCTGATTGCTTTCCTAAGACTTAAAGCAGCTCACACTACATCGTCCAGACGAAACATTACATTAACACCCGACACACATCAGGTATACAACTAAACGCTGATCTGTGAGTTACAATATTTTAATTAAGTTACATTCTCGTTAAAGTTACATAAGAAGATGTGATTAATTGCTGTTATTTATTTTGCAGTGTGAATTTAATAAATTCTCGCAGACGAAACACCAAATCAATAAGTTGCATATTTAGTCATATTGAGATCAAAAAAAAGCAGCCTAATGGCTGCTTTTTCATTAATAACGTTCAGTTACTTCTCTTTAGGCTTTTTACGCTTATCCGTAACTTCCCACTTACCGCCGATGTACAACGCAGTCCAACCGGACGGTTTTCCATCTACTTCAGTACGAACGTAGTTTTCTTTGGTCTTACGACTAAAACGAACCACTGTCGGCTTACCATCAGGGTCAGCAACTGGTGCTGATGCTAGGTATTGAAACTTAGGTGAGATACGGTCTTTAAAGCGAACCAGCTCTTCCACTAACGGTGCACGTGTTTCACGTGATTTAGGGAAGTTGCTCGCAGCCATAAATAGACCAGAAGCACCGTCACGAAGAACAAAGTACGCGTCTGAATTTTCACACGGAAGTTCAGGGAAATGTACCGGGTCTTCTTTCGGTGGCGCAACTTCGCCATTTTTCAGAATCTTACGAGTGTTCTTACAGTCTTCACTCGTACAGTCCATGTATTTACCAAAACGACCGTTCTTCAGAACCATGTCAGAACCACACTTGTCACACTCAACAAGTGGACCATCGTAGCCTTTCACTTTAAATTCGCCGTGCTCAACCACATAACCTTCACAGTTCGGGTTATTACCACATACGTGCATCTTACGCTTATCATCGATTAGATAAGCATCCATTGCCGTTTCACAAATAGGACAACGCTTTTTAGCTCGAAGTGCTGCTGTTTCAACGTCTTCTTCAAGCACGTTGATAATGCCTTCTTCATCACCAAGGTTGATTGTTGTCTTACAACGCTCTTTTGGTGGAAGTGCATAGCCAGAACAACCAAGGAATACGCCTGTCGAAGCAGTACGAATACCCATTTTACGGCTACAAGTCGGACACTCAATATCAGTTTCCACGATATGATTTGGCTTCATGCCACCAGCGTCTTCGTCTAAATCAGCTTTTTCCAAATCGCCAGTAAAGTCTTCGAAGAAGTTATCTAGCACGCCTTTCCAGCTTGCTTCGCCTTCTGCGATTTGGTCCAACTTCTGCTCCATACGAGCAGTGAAGTCGTAGTTCATTAGGTCGTTAAAGCTACCATCTAGACGGTCAGTAACAATTTCACCCATCTTCTCAGCATAGAAACGACGCTGTTCAACTTTTACATAACCGCGGTCTTGAATCGTCGAGATGATTGATGCGTATGTTGAAGGACGACCAATACCACGCTTCTCAAGCTCTTTAACTAGCGCCGCTTCAGTGAAACGAGCCGGTGGCTTAGTGAAGTGCTGTTTAGGGTCTAGCGCGATCAGGTCAAGCTTATCGCCGATCTGAACTGCTGGAAGGATCGTATCTTCGTTCTTACCCATTGGACGCTGAACACGAGTCCAACCATCAAATTTAAGGATACGACCTTTCGCTTTTAACGTGTACTCATCTGCTTTAACGCTTACTGTCGTTGAATCGTATTGAGCTGGCGTCATTTGACACGCTACGAATTGATTCCAAATTAGCGAGTAAAGCTTGTGTGCGTCTGCGTCTACGCCGTTTAGGTCTTCCGACTTAACATCTACACTTGAAGGACGAATCGCTTCGTGGGCCTCTTGAGCGCCCTCTTTGCTGCCGTATACAAGTGCTTTAGGTGGAAGATATTGCGCGCCGTACTCAGAACCAATGTATTCACGAGCGGCTTCTACAGCTTCTGAACTCAAGTTAGTAGAGTCAGTACGCATATAAGTAATGTAACCCGCTTCATACAAGCGTTGAGCCAGCATCATGGTTTTCTTTACGCCATAACCAAGACGGGTACTCGCAGCTTGTTGCAGCGTCGACGTGATGTAAGGTGCAGACGGCTTACTCTTGGTTGGGCGGTCTTCACGTTTACATACTTCGTATTGCGCTTTTTCTAAAACGCTAACAGCAGCTTGTGTTTGCGCTTCATTTTCAGGTTTAAACGCAACACCGTCTTTCTGCGCTACTTGCAGTCTAAAATCGGTTTTCTCTGCTGTTTTAGTATCAGCATGCACATCCCAGAACTCTTCAGGGATAAAGGCGTTGATCTCGCGCTCACGCTCTACCAGTAGTTTTACCGCTACTGATTGAACACGGCCAGCGGATAGGCCTCGTGCTACTTTTTTCCAAAGCAGAGGTGACACCATAAAGCCAACAACACGGTCCATAAAACGTCGTGCTTGTTGAGCGTTTACGCCATCGATGTTTAGCTCGCCTGGTGTTTCGAAAGCTTGTTGAATAGCATTCTTGGTGATTTCGTTAAAAACCACTCGCTTGTATCGCGTTTCATCGCCGCCGATGATCTCACGAAGGTGCCATGCGATAGCTTCTCCTTCGCGGTCCAAATCGGTTGCGAGATAAACATGGTCTGCGTTCTCAGCAAGTTTTTGCAATTCAGCAACGACTTTTTCTTTACCAGGTAGGATTTGGTAGTTCGCTTCCCACTCTTTATACGGATTAATACCCATCTTTTTGATAAGAGCTTTGCGATCTTTTTCTTTCTTGATACGAGCTTTATCTTCTGGGCTCATACCCTTGGTTGAAACTGCAGCAGCCTTTTGACCAGTACTTTGACCCGCCGTTGGTAAATCACGAACGTGACCTACACTCGACTTAACGACAAAGTCTTTGCCAAGATATTTATTGATAGTTTTAGCCTTGGCTGGCGACTCCACTATAACGAGCGATTTACCCATATTGACTCTAACGTCCTTAATCACGATGCTTCAGCACCAACAATTTAGCTTGTGGGCTTTTACGCATGATATTCTAAATTCATTGCTTCTTTTTTTACTATTGTGCGAGATTACTAGAAGATCAACCGCTTTTTTCAAAATTGGATCTGATCGCTCGACAATTCGACGACTCACAGATAAAAGGGTCACAATATAAAGAAGCTATAAAGTACTCACTAAGAATACTTGCAAGAGCCTATTCATCAGGCATTACGTCTAAACGGGCTCATACTAAGCTTGTCCGCGAATCTAACGCGAGCCCCATTCAATTATTTTTGCCGTAAATCACAAAATAAATTGTGGATGTTTGAAAAGACTCTCTTAATCGGTTGTGAAATCATTGAATTTCTAGTTCGACACCATAAACTCAACGTTATATTCAGTTATCAGAGATAAACTCATGACAAAGAAAGTAATAGCAGAATTTGATTTACTGCTTATCGCAAACCAAATTATCCAATCACATGATGACTACATTGAAGGCATGCGCGCAAACAGCGTAGTAGAAAAAGACGATGTACTCGTCTTCAAAGGTGAATACTTCTTAGATAGCAATGGAATGCCGACCGAGAATACAACCGCGGTATTTAACATGTTTAAATACTTAGCGCACCACCTTTCGAAAGAATTTACAATTCAGCAATAATTAAAAAGCTTGCCATTTAGGCAAGCTTTTTTAGTTCCTGAACCTTTACTGGCTCAGCATTTTCAACTTATCGAAGTAATCAGGGAATGTCTTTGACGTACAACCTGGATCATTAATCGTCACAGGCGTATCGCTCAAAGCAACCAGCGAGAAACACATAGCCATACGGTGATCATCGTAAGTATCAATCGCCGCGTGAGTCAGTTCAGCCACAGGGTTAACAATGATGTAATCTTCACCCTCTTCAACCTCGGCTCCGACTTTACGTAGCTCTGTTGCCATTGCCGCCAAGCGATCTGTCTCTTTCACTCGCCAGTTGTAGACATTACGGATTGCCGTTGTGCCTTTCGCAAACAATGCTGTTGTCGCAATAGTCATCGCAGCATCTGGAATATGGTTATAGTCCATATCAATGCCTTTCAGCTCGCCACAACGAGAAATAACATAGTCGTCACCCCATTCGATTTCCGCACCCATTTTCTCAAGCGCATCAGCGAATTGGATATCACCCTGGATACTGTTTTTACCAATACCAGTGACCTTAATCTCACCACCTTTGATAGCAGCAGCTGCAAGGAAATATGACGCAGATGATGCATCACCTTCTACTAAGAAGTCGCCCGGAGCTGTGTAAGATTGCCCTGTCGGAATCACGAACTCTTGGTAGTCATTATTGATCACGTCCACACCAAATTGTTTCATAATGTGTAGCGTGATATCGATGTAAGGTTTAGAAACTAATTCACCGTCAATTTTGATGGTCACTTCGCCTTCCGCCAGAGGTGCAGCCATCAAAAATGCCGTCAAAAACTGGCTAGAGATAGAACCATCGATTGAAACCGTACCACTCTTCAGGCCTGTACCTGTGATCTTCAATGGTGGATAGTTTTCGTTCTCTAAGTATTCAACGTCGGCACCGGCTTCTCTCAGTGCCGTTACTAAGTGGCCAATTGGGCGCTCTTTCATGCGCGGCTCACCAGTCAGAACGTATTCACCGCGACCTAAACATAGTGCAGCCGCCAGCGGACGCATCGCCGTACCCGCGTTACCTAAGAAAAGCTCTAGAGCTTTATCACTTGAGAATGCACCACCAACACCTGTCACTTCACAAACGGTTTTGTCTGCAGACAACTGGTAATCAACACCTAGCTGCGTCAATGCATTCAACATATGACGAATATCATCACTGTCTAGTAAGTTTGTTAGGCGAGTGGTTCCCGTAGAAAGTGCAGCCAAAAGAAGTGCACGGTTGGAAACGCTTTTTGAACCAGGTAGGTTAACTTCCCCGTTCACTTTTTGAATTGGTTGTAACGTAAGGCTTTCCATTAAATCTTATAGTCCTTGTACCACCCGAAGTCACTGGCGCGTATTTATTTTCGGGTGATGAATAATTCTTCGTACTTGCAGACTAACGAACTTTTCCAACGAACTCCAGAGCTAATCCCGCTCAAACCGATGATTAATTAGCCAATCGATCGTATTTACATACTAGTACGCGAGATCAACTCGAACGCCATCTGAAAAATAGAGAATTCGTACATCATCGCCTCGGTTGAACAACATCGAGTTATCGACATCTTGGATGATGTTGACCAACTTGTCGTCTTTGGTTTTGACCAGTAACTCGACCAGTTTGTACTCAACTTTATACTGTGTGTTACCTCGGTTACGAGCAATACCCGCACCTGCTACTGCACCGACAGCTGTCGCCACTTCTTTACCGGTGCCGCCGCCAAACTGGTTACCAATCAAGCCACCAATCGCCGCACCTAACAAGGTTTCCCAACCATTCGCTTTCGATTCAACGATCTCTTGCTGAGTGATGTATCTAACCGTATCAATCTCACCATAAACCACCTCGTTTACTGGTCGAGCTTGGTTTCTGTTGTAAGCTGCATTTGCCAACATGGGCAAAACAAGTAAAATCCAAAGCAACTTCTTCATGGTAAAACTCCTAAAGACCTCTTGGTCAGTGATTAATCTGTAATGCGGTACTTATGACTATATACCTAACCGAACTTGATACTACTAGTATAGAGTTTCCTTCGCCTTTCGACGCGCTTGATGAACCCAACGGTCTGCTCGCCTTCGGTGGTGATTTATCACCAATGCGAATTTTAAACGCTTATAGCCAAGGTATATTTCCATGGTATGGCCCAGGTGAGCCTATACTTTGGTGGAGCCCTGCACCGCGAGCGGTATTTAATCCTAAGACATTCGAACCGTCAAAAAGTCTTAAAAAGTTTCAAAGAAAGCACAATTACCGTGTCAGCATCAACCAAGCGACGGACAGAGTAATTGGGTATTGCTCTTCACTAAGACCCGAAGAAGAAACCTGGCTAAACAGTGACATGCAGTCAGCCTACCGCAAACTCGCTTCATTAGGTTTCTGCCACTCGGTTGAGGTTTGGCAAGATGATGAGCTAATCGGCGGACTTTATGGCTTACAAAGAGGCCAAGTCTTTTGCGGTGAATCGATGTTCAGCCTAAAGAGCAATGCCTCTAAAATTGCGCTGTGGTACTTTTGTGAACACTTTACACAATTCGGCGGACAAATGATTGATTGCCAAGTCATGAACCCTCACTTGGAATCCTTAGGCGCTATCGAGGTTGATAGGGATGAATTCCTAGGTTCCCTGCAATTACTCAAAGAATTCTCCGTTAACGATGCATGCTTTAAAACCCAATGGCTAAAGGAAATGCCTTAATGAATCCAGATTTACAACAAATCAGAATTGGATTAACAGACAATCACGCTTGCAGCTACTTATCTAACCTCGAAGAGAGAGTGGCGGTCACGCTTGATGAACACATGCACACCTCAGATAACTATGAAGTTCTGCTTGCGAATGGATTTCGCCGCAGTGGAGCAACCATTTATAAGCCACATTGCGATAATTGCTCAGCATGCCAAGCGATTCGGCTTTCTATTCCTGAGGTAAAGCTTTCCAAAAGCCAACGACGAATCCTTAACAAGGGAAAATCACTGCGTTGGGAACTGAAAGATGAGATGGATGACAACTGGTTTGATTTATACAGTCGGTATATCACCGCTCGTCACCGTTCGGGAACCATGTATCCACCAAAGAAAGAAGAGTTTCTACAGTTCTCTAAAAATGAGTGGCTTACTACAAAGTTCATGCATATCTATGATGAGAACAAGTTGGTTGCTATCGCCGTAACCGACATCATGACTCACTGTACAAGCGCATTTTATACCTTCTTCGATCCTGATATCGACATTTCGATGGGAACACTTGGCGTTCTATTTCAGATCCAACATGCCCAGAAAGAACAAAAACAATGGTTATATTTGGGTTATCAAATCGATGAATGCCCTGCGATGAACTATAAAGTACGATTTCAACGTCATCAAAGGCTAGTAAATCAGCGGTGGCAAGGGTAGAATACGCGACAACTTTACATATTTTGATTTTAACGGCACAATCAAGCCGTTGAAAACCGCCAAATTTCGAAAGAGGATTAGATGGCTAAAGAAGACGTAATCGAGATGCAAGGCACTGTCCTTGATACTCTACCAAACACAATGTTCCGTGTTGAGCTTGAAAACGGTCACGTAGTGACAGCACACATCTCTGGTAAAATGCGTAAGAACTACATCCGTATTCTTACTGGTGATAAAGTAACTGTTGAGATGACTCCATACGACCTTTCTAAAGGCCGCATCGTCTTCCGTGCTCGTTAATTTTTAATTATCGACTACGATAAGAAGCGGAGCTTAATGCTCCGTTTTTTATCGCCTAAATTTTTTACCACTCCAACATCTCTCGCATCTCTCGCATCTCTCGCATCTCTCGCATCTCTCGCATCTCTCGCAAGCATAAAAAAACGCACAACCGAAGTCATGCGTTTTATATTTAAACTTTTGAGTTATCAATCACTTCGTTAGTGCATAACCTTTTCTTTAGCACCGACATAAACAAAGTCTAGGTCGTCTTTCTTCAGGGATACCTTCACAGTACCTCCGTCGACTAAACTACCAAACAATAACTCATTTGCCAGTGGCTTCTTAAGCTTGTCTTGAATAACACGTCCCATCGGACGAGCACCCATGGTCTTATCGTAACCTTTATCTGCTAACCAATGGCGAGCATCTTCAGAAACCTCTAAAGATACGCCACGAGCATCCAGTTGAACCTGAAGCTCGACAATAAACTTATCAACAACTTGGCTAATCACAGTTGGATCAAGGCTGTTGAACCAAATGATATTATCGAGACGGTTACGGAACTCAGGAGTAAATACCTTCTTGATTTCACCCATCGCATCTGGCGCATGATCTTGTTGGATCAGGCCAATCGATTTCTTCTCCGTTTCAGCTACACCAGCGTTAGTCGTCATCACTAAGATCACGTTACGGAAATCCGCTTTACGACCATTGTTATCAGTTAGCGTGCCGTTATCCATAACCTGTAGCAACAAGTTAAAGATATCTGGGTGAGCTTTTTCGATCTCATCAAGTAACACAACAGAGTGCGGGTTCTTGATTACGGCGTCAGTTAGCAGACCACCTTGATCGTAACCAACATAACCAGGAGGAGCACCAATCAAGCGGCTCACAGAGTGGCGCTCACCGTACTCAGACATATCAAAGCGTAGAAGCTCAATGCCCATCAATTTAGACAGTTGAACTGTCACCTCGGTTTTACCTACACCAGTAGGACCAGCAAACAAGAATGAACCAACTGGTTTATTGTCTGCGCCCAATCCGGCACGGGTCAGCTTAATCGCTTCACTCAACACATCGATTGCAGGATCTTGTCCGAATACCAACATTTTCATGCGGTCATCCAGTTTCTGTAGCGTATCTTTGTCTGAAGACGATACTGACTTCTCTGGAATACGAGCCATTTTCGCAACCATTGACTCAATGTCCGCCACGCTAACCGTCTTCTTACGACGGCTTGCTGGTGCCAAACGGCTACGAGCGCCCGCTTCATCGATTACGTCAATGGCCTTATCAGGAAGGTGACGTTCATTAATGTATTTAGCTGACAGTTCCACCGCTGCACGCAACGCTTTGTTGGTATAGCGCACTTCGTGGTGAGCTTCGTATTTTGGCTTCAAGCCAATCAGAATCTTGGTAGTGTCATCTAGCGATGGTTCAATAATATCGATTTTCTGGAAGCGACGAGCTAGCGCACGCTCCTTCTCAAAAATACTGCTGTACTCTTGGTACGTTGTTGAACCGATACAACGTAATTTACCACTGCTTAGTAGTGGTTTAATTAAGTTTGCCGCATCAACCTGACCACCAGAGGCAGCGCCAGCACCAATAATGGTGTGGATCTCATCGATGAACAGAATCGCATCTTCTTCTTTCTCTAGTTGCTTAAGAATCGCTTTAAAACGTTTCTCAAAATCACCACGATACTTCGTTCCTGCTAGCAGCGAACCAATATCCAGAGAATAAATCACGCTGCTCTGAATGATTTCAGGCACTTGCCCTTCAACGATACGCCATGCTAAGCCTTCCGCGATGGCAGTTTTACCTACACCCGCTTCACCCACTAACAGAGGGTTGTTCTTACGACGACGACACAGAACTTGAATAGTACGTTCTAGCTCTTTGTCACGACCGATTAGTGGGTCAATATTGCCCTGCTTCGCTACTTCGTTAAGGTTAGTAGCAAAGTTTTCTAAACGGTCTTCGGAATTCGCTTCTTCAGCATTTTCTGCACCACCAAATGAATCAGATGATGAAGGACTGTCTCCTTCATTGCTGGCTTTGGTAATACCGTGTGAGATGAAGTTAACAATATCTAAGCGGCTAATGTCATTTTTCTTAAGAAGATATGCCGCGTGAGATTCTTGCTCACTAAAAATAGCCACAAGTACATTAGCACCTGTTACTTCGCTGCGACCTGAAGATTGAACATGAAAAACAGCGCGTTGAAGTACCCGTTGAAAGCTCAACGTAGGCTGAGTTTCGCGAGTTTCGTCGCTTTCAGGGATAAGTGGGGTCGTTTGATCGATAAAAATATCGAGCTCATTGCGAAGAGCATCGAGATCAGCCTGACAAGCTTTGAGCGCTTCCTTGGCCGCATCATTTTCTAATAATGCTAGTAGGAGGTGTTCGACAGTCATGAATTCATGTCGCTTGTCTCGCGCACGAGCAAATGCGCCATTTAAACTCGTCTCTAATTCTTTATTTAGCATAAGTACCTCCTAAGGGAACAACAGTGTTGTTCGAGCAATTTATACTTGCTCCATTGTACATAGTAGCGGATGCTCATTTTCCTTTGAGTACATCGTGACCTGCGCTACCTTTGTTTCCGCTATTTCAGCACTGTATGTGCCGCATATAGCTTTACCTTCATAATGAACCTTGAGCATCACTTCCGTTGCTTTTTCGATATCTAGTGAGAAGAATCGCTCTAGGATCTCGATTACAAAGTCCATGGGCGTGTAATCATCGTTATTTAACACAACGTTATACATCGCCGGTGGCTTTACTTTTGTTGCTTCTTTCTCCAGTAAATCTGAGCCTGGAGATGCCCATTCAAAGTTTCTGCTCATATCGCTTTGCTAAGGGTTATTTTTCGGAAGTCGTGAGTGTTTACCTAACTCAAATTTACCACATTCACGCTTTACGGTGTACTAAGAAACTGCACCGAGAAACAGTACCAAAAAATATTCCTCTATACTGAGCCTAATCCACCATTTCCATCGCTGCAAATAAAAGATCTCGATTAACAGGATTAACATATGTGATTGATTAAAAAGACGCCATAACTATTGATACTAACGATAAGATCACTGCTAAGTTACTACTTAGTTAATAGTTTGCAGTTAATCTCGAATGTGATTTGTTATTAAAATTGATCACTTTTATACCAATTTACTATTGACTGTGCTCAATCATTAGCTACATTGGAGCTAAAAGGTTTTTTAATACATTTTTGCAACATGATTTAAGATCAGTAACACGCTTCAAAAATTAACAATAAGGAATAATTACGCAGGGTAGCGTTAATTTCCGTAAGCAATGTACGAGATTCAAGCTATTAGCTGAAATTCTTTAGCTGGTAGGAATGATATCAATCGCACTTACAACAATTGATATAACAACGTTAGTAACAAAATGCATGAGGGATGTATAGCATGGCTACAGGTACAGTAAAATGGTTTAACAATGCCAAAGGGTTTGGCTTTATTTGTCCAGAAGGTGAAGACGGCGATATTTTCGCGCACTACTCCACAATACAAATGGAAGGTTATCGAACCTTGAAGGCGGGTCAGCAGGTCGACTATGAAGTAGAAAGTGGACCTAAAGGCTCGCATGCTAGCTCCGTTGTTCCTGTAGAAGGCAGCGCCGCAAAATAGGCGAATGCCAACTCATGTTAACCTCCGTCAATCTTCATTAAAGGCTGACTGGTAAACAGAATATTGAAACCGCTCATTTAATACTTGTAATACAGGATTACGTGAGCGGTTTTTTCGTTTTGGGATCTCTAAAGTTGCTCACTAGACAATTCGTTTGAGGATGTACTCTTATTAAGTTAGATCTTGGGAGTATTATAGATGAACAAAAAAGACGCTTTAACGTTGTCGTTAAAGCGTCTTTGGTTTTGACTTTATCTATAACTTATCTGTCAGACTAAGCAACTCGTTAGCAAATCACGTTCATGATTGACTAACGATGAGCCCAATCACTATGCATCAATAAACGCGTTTAGCGTTGAGCTTGGGCGCATTAGTGTTGAAACCAATGCATCGTCAAGTAGGTAGTAACCACCTAAGTCGCCAGCCACACCTTGAGCGTTGTTCAGCTCTGCAACAATAGCTTCTTCACTTTCAGCTAGTTGACTTGCCACACCTGCGAACTCAGCAGCAAGATCAGCATCAGCCGTTTGCTCAGCAAGCGCCTTAGCCCAGTAAGCTGCTAGGTAGTAATGGCTACCACGGTTATCAAGCTCACCTACTCGGCGTGAAGGAGACTTGTTGTTATCAAGGAACTCACCCGTTGCTTTATCAAGCGCATCAGCAAGAACTTGTGCTTTAGCGTTACCTGTTACTACGCTCAGGTGCTCTAGAGATGCAGCCAATGCCAAGAATTCACCTAGGGAATCCCAACGCAGGTGGTTTTCTTTCTCTACTTGTTGCACGTGCTTAGGAGCAGAGCCGCCAGCACCTGTTTCAAACAGACCACCACCGTTCATTAGTGGAACAATCGATAGCATCTTAGCTGATGTACCAAGCTCTAGAATCGGGAACAAGTCTGTTAGGTAATCACGTAATACGTTACCAGTAACCGAAATTGTATCTAGGCCTTCTTTGATACGAACCAGTGAGTATTGAGTCGCTTCAAGTGGAGCAAGGATCTTAATTTCAAGACCATCGGTATCGTATTCAGGAAGGTACGCTTCAACTTTCTTAATAAGCTGAGCATCATGTGCACGAGACGCATCTAACCAAAATACCGCTGGAACACCCGATGCACGAGCACGCGTTACCGCAAGCTTAACCCAGTCTTGGATTGGTGCATCTTTAACCTGACACATACGGAAGATATCGCCTTCCTCTACGTCTTGCTCTAGAAGCACAGCGCCTGCAGCGTCAACAACTTGAACCTGACCAGCAGCTTCAAGGATGAAAGTCTTATCGTGAGAACCGTACTCTTCGGCTTTTTGAGCCATCAAGCCAACGTTTGGTACGCTACCCATCGTTGTTGGATCGAACGCGCCGTTCTCTTTACAGAAATCAATAACCGCTTGGTAAATGCTCGCGTAGCTACGATCTGGGATCATTGCTTTGGTATCTTTTTGCTTACCTTCTGGATCCCACATTTGGCCAGAAGAACGCAACATTGCAGGCATAGATGCGTCAACAATGATGTCGCTTGGTACGTGTAGGTTAGTAATGCCACGGTCCGAATCAACCATCGCTAATGGTGGCTGCGTCTCGTATACCGCTTGTAGATCAGCTTCGATTGCTTCTTTTTGTTCTTGAGGAAGCGCTGCAATCTTCGCGTAGACATCACCGATGCCGTTGTTAACATCAACACCTAACTCTTCAAATAACTGACCGTGCTTAGCGAATACGTCTTTGTAGTAAACCTTAACCGCGTGACCAAAGATCACTGGGTCAGATACTTTCATCATGGTTGCTTTCATGTGAAGAGAAAGCAGTACGCCTTGCTCTTTAGCCGATGCGATTTCTTTTTCAAAGAATGCTACTAGTGCGGCTTTGTTCATTACTGAAGCATCGATGATCTCTTTATCTTGCAGTGCAAATGCTGGCTTCAATGTTTTCTTAGCGCCATCTTTACCTACAAACTCGATGCTTACTTCTGTCGCACCGTTGATTGTTGTCGATTTTTCACTACCGAAGAAGTCTTTGTCGTCCATACTTGAAACGTGCGACTTAGAATCTGCAGACCATGCACCCATTGAGTGTGGGTTCTTCTTCGCGTAGTTTTTAACTGAAAGTGGTGCACGACGGTCTGAGTTACCTTCGCGCAATACTGGGTTTACTGCACTACCCTTGATCTTATCGTAAGTCGCTTTTACTGCTTTCTCTTCGTCAGTGTTTGCTTCTTCTGGGTAGTTTGGAAGTGCGTAGCCTTTTGACTGTAGTTCTTTGATTGTTGCTTGCAGCTGAGGTACAGATGCAGAGATGTTTGGAAGCTTGATAATATTCGCTTCAGGTGTCTTAGCCAATTCACCTAGTTCTGCTAATGCATCACCAATACGTTGCTCTTCGTTCAAGTAGTCAGGGAAGTTGGCAATAATGCGCCCTGCAAGTGAAATGTCGCGAGTATCAACGTTAATACCAGAAGAAGCTGTAAAAGATTGAATGATTGGCAGCAGAGAGTAAGTTGCTAGCGCCGGAGCTTCGTCTGTAATGGTATAGATGATCGTTGGTTTTTCAGTAGGCATGAAATTTCCCTATAGTTCTTACAAGCTCACTTAAGTAGTGAGAGTGTTATAAATTGACCAGTAAGCCACTCAAAGAGTGAAAACTGCTTACTCGATAGTCGTACTCTATCTTATTTTTCATGCAATCTTGATGACAGCATGAACCAAATCCGTGAGTGCGTTGTTATAATAAAACACGAAGGTATAATTAAACAAATCAGGCTTAAGAGTCCATCAACTTGTTCTATTTTGTGTCATTTAGGCGCGCAAATGATAGCTCAATTCCGTTTCAGTGAAAACTTTTCAGCACACTTCGTTTACATTTTTGCAAGGTAGTTAACATGTCTACTCGCTCACGCAGCGCATCTCGTTCAGACAAACCGGCTCGTTCTGGTGCAACATTAAAACAAAGCGGTAATAGACAGAGCCGAAGCAGCGATAAAAATAACACTGGCAGTTCGCACATAAAGCAACACTCCAGTAAGCACCGATATAAAGGTAAATCAACCAACACAAAACCTAAGGTGGCAATCGAAGATCGCAAAGTGATTCTGTTCAATAAGCCTTTTGATACTCTCAGCCAGTTCACTGATGGTGAAGGGAGAAAAACGCTAGCTGACTTTATTCCAGTGAAAGACGTTTATGCTGCAGGTCGCCTTGACCGCGACAGCGAAGGGTTAATGGTCTTGACCAATGATGGGATATTTCAAGCGAAGCTCACTCAACCCAACTCAAAATCCCCAAAGACTTACTGGGTACAGGTTGAAGGCGCACCTTCTGAGGAAGATTTAGATAAATTGAGAAAAGGTGTCGAGCTAAAAGACGGTATGACACTGCCTGCTCAGGTTGAGGTGATGTCTGAACCTGTTGTGTGGGAAAGAACCCCGCCAGTGCGTTTCAGAGCGGCAATACCGACAACATGGTTAGCGATTACTATCATTGAAGGGCGTAACCGTCAGGTAAGACGAATGACAGCAAATATCGGCTTCCCTACCCTGCGACTTATTCGCTATTCAATGGGTAATATGAACGTGGGTCAGCTCCAGCCTGGTGAGTGGAAAGAGATCTAAAGTAATAATTCGATAAGTAGAGAAATGGTCGCTATATAAGCGGCCATTTTTATATGCGTTGATAAATTTCAGGCACAAAAAAGCCAGTCCTAAGACTGGCTTTTACAGCTTTACTTAACTAAGAGTTAGACTATTAGAAGTAGTAGTAAGCAGCTGCGAATACGTGAGTTTCTTCATCAACGTTATCGAAACCAGAGTCTAGCTCTTGTTTGATATCGATACCCATGTCAATTTTGTCGCTAAGAGTGTACATAGCAGCAACGTTCATGTAAGACTGGTCGATATCTGAAGCAACGTTAGACTCAGTAGTGTTAGTTGCGTAACCAGCAGCTAGAGTAAGTTGCTCTGTTAGTGCGTAACCAGCAGAAGCGTAGAAGCCTGTTAGTTTTAGGTCAGTTGTGTTGTTTTCAACACCAACTTTACCATCATCAATCCAAGCGTTAAGACCTAGTTTTAGTTTGTCTAGAGTTACGTTACCAGAAACAGAAGTTACTGTGTAATCAGAGTCTTCACGAGCTTCGTAGCCAGCGTAGATGTTAAACATTTCTTGCTCTACACCGATGTAACCATTGTAGCCCATTTCGCCTTTATCGCGGTTATCATCAGTATCGAAAACAGAGATACCGTAAGCGATACCAGAAGTAGCACCTTGGAATTTAGCTACATTGAAGCCATCAGAAGCATCACCAGCAGAAGCACCGAATTCATAAGTCATGTCGCCAGCGCCATCAACTTTATCTAGTGCTGTATCATTTTCCCAACCAAGAGAGATAACACCAGCATCAGTAGTAAAACCTAACCATGCTTTATCTACGTCAGTAGAAGGGCCTGATTGGATATCAACTTTTTGCTCATCAGAGCTGTAGTTTAGCTCTAGGTCAGTTTCGAAGTAACCAACCCAACGGTTGTTTTTGTAGCTAATAGCAAGAGTTAGACCAGTAGCCCAATCATCGTAGAATGCTTTAGTACCTGTATCGTAGTAACCACCAACACCCCATGCACCAGACACAGAGAATTGGTCTTTATGCATGTCGTCGAATTCAAAAACTGGCTTAGAGTTTTGAGAGCTTGTTTCAACTGCAAACGCAGAAGTTGATACCGCTGCGATAGCTAGCGCTAATAGAGTCTTTTTCATAATAAATCCACTGCCTTTTCTAAGAATGGGAGATCCTTGCCCGGTTCCCTTTTATTTATTGCGACTGGTCATTACCACTCTTTGTTGGTTAATCACCGTCACTAAATTTCGAGGTCTAGATTGCAAAAGATTATCCTGCGTGTCAAATAAACTAAAAACAAACCTAAAAAAAACACAAACCAATCAAAATCAAACACTTACATTTTTTTTTATCATTTTACGAGCAGCTTATCCTTAGTTTTATCAGCAAATATAATAATCCAAAAAATGTAACAAATAGAATTTAACTCCAACAACAACTCAAATAACAGCCAATCAGTAGAATTTAACACCTATAGGTCAGTGTTTTTTAAAATTTATATTTCACAACATAAATAAAAACGTTAAGTTCCTGATGGTTCAGTTTTTTTTTGTGAACAAGATCTACCTTTGATTCAAAAGCAAGCTATTTTGCGGTAAATGTACCGACTAGTGATATGTGCTACTATCCTCGCTCCGTTACGTAGGTCACAGTATGCTAACTACTAAAATTCAAAAATCTATTCGCACCAGTTATCAAAACCTCCAAGATCAGTTGGACAACTTTGTACCTCGACGTGCTCAAAATTACCTTGTTGCAGAAATAGCGAAGACACTTTGTGGTCAATACCACAAAAGTAATCGCATGATTGTTGCAGAGGCAGGAACAGGGATTGGAAAATCGCTGGCTTATTTAATGGCTACTATTCCAGTAGCAGTGCTCAATAACCGAAAAATAGTTATTTCAACAGCGACAGTTGCGCTACAAGAACAGCTCGTTAACAAAGATCTCCCTCTATATAGAAGACTGACTGATAGAGAGTTTTCTTTTATATTAGCTAAGGGCAGACAGCGTTATTGTTGTTCCGAAAAGCTAGCTGCTGCTTGTGGAGTTGATGGTGGTCAAATGGCCATGTTCGAATCTAAGCCAAAAAAGAAAGATATCGACCAACTTCAAACTATGTACCGTAGCTTGACTCAAGGTAAATGGGATGGTGACCGCGATTCGTGGCCAAAACCTATCGACAATATGATTTGGCAGATGATCGTCAGTGATAAGCACAGCTGTAACAACAGTATGCCGACTCATCGAGACTGCCCTTTCCAAAAAGCACGCTCGGAGCTGGATAAAGCAGACGTGATTATCGCCAATCACAGTTTAGTGATGGCTGATGCTGACTTAGGTGGCGGCGTAATACTGCCTGAGCCAGAAAACAGCATCTATATATTCGATGAGGCTCACCACTTACCACACGTAGCCAGAGATCACTCTTCTGCAGCGGCAAGCTTAAAAGGTGCCGCATCTTGGTTAGAGCGCTTGAATCAATCCATCACCAAGCTTTCGGGCTTGGCGGATGAAAAGCGAGTGGGTCGATTTAGAAATGAATTGCAGGATTCTGTACAACAGCTAATTCCTACTCTGACTCAGCTAAGCAAGCAGTTTGACGCCACCCATTTTGAAGATGGATTGTACCGTTTTGAACATGGTGACTTACCTGAGTGGCTAGAGAATGAATCTAAAGATCTCAAGCAACTCACACAAAAGGCGAGCCAAGCGGTTGCGAAGATTGCAGACCTTATTGCTGAACGTGTTAAAGATGGAGAACTTTCAGCAAAGCTAGCAGAGCCTGCGCTTGCGGAGATTGGCTTCTATATACAAAGAACAGAAAACCTTGCTCAGGTTTGGCGCTTAATGGCCGAACCTAAGCGCGAGAAAGGAGCCCCTTTGGCGCGCTGGCTTGAACTCAATAAAGAGAGCGAAGGCGATTTTGTTGTCAATGTTTCTCCGCTTGAGGTTGGCTGGCAACTTGACCAACAAATCTGGAGCCGCTGTGTCGGTGCGGTGCTTGTTTCTGCAACCATGAGAGCACTCAACTCCTTCAGCTTTTTCTGTCACCAAGCAGGAATCAGTCAAAAAGAAGACGACGGCGTGCAATTTCTGGCTTTGGCATCACCGTTTGATTATCAGAATCAAGCAGAGCTGATCGTGCCAGCCATGAAATACGAACCGCAAGCGCCTCAGTTTACCGAATATCTTATTGAAATTTTGCCTAAGGTAATAGAAGACAACAAAGCCAATCTCGTTCTATTCTCTTCTTACTGGCAAATGAATAAAGTTGCAGAAGCTTTGGCAACAGATTTCGTTAAAAAGTCATGGGCTTTACAGGTTCAAGGTGATACTTCACGCACCGAAATCCTAAAAAAACATAAAAAGCTCATAGACCAAGGTAAAACAAGCGTTCTTTTTGGAACTGGCAGCTTTTCAGAGGGTCTTGATCTACCTGGAGAGCTTCTTGAAAACCTGGTTATTACCAAGATTCCTTTTGGCGTTCCTACGTCACCTGTAGAACAAGCACATTCAGAATATATTGAATCACGTGGCGGTAATCCTTTTATGCAGATTACTGTTCCAGAAGCGAGTAAAAAGCTTATTCAATCTGTCGGTAGACTACTGCGTAAGGAACGAGATTCTGGTAAAGTCACGATCCTTGATAGACGCATAGTCACGAAGCGATACGGGAAATCCCTACTCGACTCACTACCGCCTTTTAAAAGAACAATAAAATACTAATTTTCCTACCCGAAAGGTAGTTATGGGCCAGTTATCGCTAGGCCCTGCATTCACAACCCAACATGATTAATCCATCGATTATTCGTGTGGCTGCCCTAACAGCCGATAACGAGAACACTAGCTATTTATGGAAATGATTGAGCCAACCATGTTGGTTATCCTCGCTCTGGTTGCATTTGCAGCGGGCTTTATTGATGCCGTCGCCGGTGGTGGTGGGATGTTAACCGTTCCAGCTTTACTGTCGCTTGGCCTGCCGCCACATATCGCGCTAGGGACGAACAAGCTCGCTGCAACATTTGCCTCATCGACAGCGGCTTTTACTTACTATCGCAAAAAGCTATTTAAGCCAGAATGTTGGATCAATGCATTCATCGCCACCTTGATAGGTGCAACAATTGGTACTTTAACAGTTGATGCAATCAGCACTGAGTGGTTAGAGAAAGTACTACCATTAGTTATTCTTGCTGCAGCGGTCTATACCATTTTTCACAAGACGCCGAATGCCAATCACAACGTGTCACCGAAACCTTGTCCTGTGCTCAAGAAAAAGCAAAAGTACCAAGGATTCATTCTGGGCTTTTACGATGGCGTCGCAGGCCCGGGAACTGGCGCGTTTTGGACAGTAAGTTCTATGGCTCTTTACCGCCTAAATATCTTGCTTGCTTCAGGCCTATCCAAAGCAATGAACTTTACCAGTAACTTCACTTCTTTAGTGACCTTTGCAATTCTTGGTCATATTGATTGGGTTCTTGGTTTAACCATGGGTGTTTGCTTAATGGCCGGAGCGTTTGTAGGGGCACACTCTGCAATTCGTTTTGGTGCGACGTTTATACGACCGGTTTTTGTTACAGTTGTAAGCGTACTTGCAATTAAACTGGCTTACGAAGCGTGGTTTGTAAACTTATAGCCACCAACAAACGAGAAGCAAAATGAATCAGTTTTCAAAGCTCAAAAGCGTTATTGATACCTTGATTGGCCATTGCTCTCAGGTCGATAAGTCTCGTGGCGCTTATCATCAAGCACTGTTTGATAGAGCCTTGTTTAAGTGTGGAGCATCGACTCTTCTTCCTTATGCCCTTGAAACTCAGGCAACTTATAACACCATTATTCGTGAACAGAGCACCAATCAACTCACTTCATCACGAGCGAATTACCTGACTGAAAGGCTGACCAACCAGATTGCAGCGATTCAACGAGAGTTAGCCAATCACGATTTGCGCCTAGACAGGAAAAGTAAATCAGGAAAAAGCTTAAACGACTTATACAACGAACTCGCACAACACCAAGATTGGCAAAAGCGGCTCGTCGATTTAGTTCAAACACGAAAGTTAGCGTTTGATTCAGCGCCACGCCACCATAAGAAAAAAGCGGAAGAGGCTTGGCAACTCGCAAAAGAACGATTGGAACGCTGTGAGGACTCAATGAAGAACATTGAGAGATTGATTAACTTAGAGAACCCTAAGCGAAATGAGCACTGATAACACATCATCACCACTGGATAACGCACCTGAAGAAGTTAAGTTAGCTGTCGACTTGATCTACTTACTCGAAAGCAACGAGATCGACCCAAAGGTTGCGTTAGAAGCAATTAAGATTGTCCAGCAAGATTTACAAGCCAAACTAGCATCTAGCATCTAGCATCTAGCATCTAGCATCTAGCATCTAGCATCTAGCAAAAAATATACAGGATTCACATGTACCAACTTAGCTTTTCTATGCCCGAGTTTCTTGAAAATTACTGGCATAAGAAACCAACCATCTTAAAAGGTGGCTTCCAGAACTTCGTCGACCCAATTTCGCCGGAAGAACTTGCTGGTTTATCGATGGAAGAAGAAGTGGATTCTCGCTTTGTTTCTAACCTCGACAACAAATGGACAGCCGAACACGGTCCATTCACTGAAGAGAAGTTTGGTGAACTCACTGAAACACATTGGCAATTGATCGTTCAAGCAGCCAACCATTGGCATCAAGGTGCAAATCAGCTGACTGAAGCGTTCCAACAATTACCAAACTGGTTGTTCGACGATCTCATGATTTGCTACTCAGCACCGGAAGGCGGTGTTGGCCCTCATATTGATCAATACGATGTATTCATAATTCAAGGCCAAGGTAAACGTCAATGGAAAGTGGGCGCGAAAGATGTTGGTCAGTACAAAGAGACCGTTCAAGCGTCTGCTCTACGCCAAATAGAAGGCTTTGAGCCAATCATTGATGAAACCTTAGAGCCGGGCGATATCCTTTATATCCCACCAGGTTTCCCACATGAAGGGAACACATTAGAGCCGTCGATGAGCTACTCTATTGGCTACCGTTCCCCTAAAGAGCAAGAGCTAATCAGCAACTTTGCCGATTTTGTGCTTGCTCATGATATGGGTGACGTACACCTGCACGATCCAGAATTCAAAACGCAAGAAGGCTACGGCAAAATTCGTTCATCGGATTTAAGCAATCTCACTGACATGTTGAAATCAGCACTAGAGCAACCTGAAACCATCAGTGAATTCATGGGTTGTCTGCTAAGCCAATCACGCCACCAGCTTGATCTCGTCGCTCCTGAGCCATTATGGACTCAAGAAGAGATTGCTCAACACTTGGAGTCTGAAGGCGAGATCCACCGTGTATCTGGCTTAAAGGCGCTCTACCACGAAAATGAAAACAACACGGCTTACATCAATGGTGAAGTGGTGAAGGTTGAAGAAGCGGATTCTTCATTACTCAACATACTTTGCGATGAAACCGTGATTACTTCAGCTGCTGCTCTATCTCCTTCGGGCGTAACGGTCGTGACTGAACTGGTGAACAAAGGCTACTGGTTTATCGAAGAGTAAGCAGCGTCAACCGCTGGTTATTGACCAGCTTCTAAAGCAACAAATAAAAAAGGGACAAATGAAATCTTCATTTGTCCCTTTTTCTATTCAAGAATTAGTTAAGGCTTAATGCTTATACCTTGAAAAACTATACCTTGAACTGATTAACCAACTTCTGTTGTTGTTGAGACAGTTCGTCAATCTCATTACCGACTTGCTCAGAAGCTGCGGCTTGCTCCAAGATCTTCGCACTCAAGTCGCGAATGTTAACCACGCTTTGGTTCACTTCACCAGAAACCGATTGTTGCTCTTCGGCTGCTCGAACAATCTGACTGTTCATGTCACTGATCGCCTCAATAGAAGTAAAGATCGAACCCAGATCTTCAACCGCTTTTTGAACATGTAGCGCTGTATCATTGGCAAGAATATTACCTTCTTGGATCGCTTCCACCACGTCTTGCGTACCCGCATGGACCTTATCGATCACCGCTCTGATCTCCCCAACGGATGATTGTGTGCGGCTTGCTAGGTTTCTTACTTCATCAGCAACAACCGCAAAACCTCGACCTTGTTCACCTGCCCTCGCCGCTTCAATCGCCGCGTTCAGTGCCAGTAGATTAGTTTGCTCGGAGATCCCTTCAATAACACTTAAGATTTCAGTGATGTTACCGTTATTTTTAGCCAATTCTTCAACAATAGGTACAGCGCTCGACATACGCTCCACCAGCTTTCTCATTTCACCGGCTGAAAGCTCAATAACTTGTTGCCCTTGCTGAGCTGAACGATTCGCTTCGCACGCTGCATCAACGGCCACTTCTGCATTTTGTACCACTAAGCCCGCAGTTTGAGTCATCTCTTCTGCCGCTGTTGCTACCAGATCGACTTCTTTAAATTGAGACTCACTGCTTTCTCGAGTGCTTGATGCCGATGCTTTAGCCTGGCTTGTCGTACTCGCCACTTGCTCAGTGGTATGAATGACTTCTTTGATCGTGTGTTGTAGCTTATCTAGAAACAGATTAAAGCCTTTCGCTAGCTGGCCGATTTCATCCTGAGATTTCACTTCTAAGCGCTGAGTCAAATCGCCTTCACCAGAAGCGATATCGTTCAGTCGCTCCACTACCTGACGAATCGGTTTCACAATAGACAATGAAGCAAACGCGATAATGGCTAGACCAAAAACGATAAAGACCATACCGGCAATCACTTCTGTTCTGATACCTTCACTTAGCTTGGTGCTAATGATGGAATCCAATTTGTTTGCATCAGCGACGACACTTTCTCTCGGTATCTCAAACAACACACCCCAAGTTTGATTAGCTGCAACAACAGGTGCAAACGCAAGTAACCACTCGCCATTCTCACTCCATTGCGTTGTTACTTCGCCGCCGAAGATAAAATCGGTCATTCGATCGCTATTGGTGTTATCACTTTGGAAGGTAGAACCGACTGCAATACTTGAATCATCAGAAGCGATGACTGAACCATCTAGGCTAACCACATAAACTTTACCAGCACCATCAAATAAGCTCTGATCAGATTGAGTGACCACACTCGTTAAGCCATCGAGTCTTAAGTCAATCCCAAGAAAACCAATTGCAACATCATCAACTAAAATAGGAACTGAAATCGAAGATGTCAGAAGTGCTGTACCACCACTATTAACGACTCTAGGTGTGCTGATACAGGTTTGCCCAGAAGATAAAGGACAGTAAAAGCGTTCGCTATTACTGTTGTCACCCAATGTTGATTCTGAAAGTACGTTCGAAAGTACATTCTCACCGTTGTCTGCCACCTTCCAATAAGGTGCAAAACGGCCTTTTTCGTTAGAGCCGACATAATCGGCATCCACATAGTTCGCGTCTTCACTATCGAGCAAGTCTGGTTTAAAGACTAAGTAAGCCCCTTGGATCGAATCAAAGTTTAAAACTGAACGACGCACCATTTCGTCCAACGCAGTACGAAGCTCTTCACTTGGGGTAAAGTTTTCATCGGCATTGTTCTTTAGAAACTGAGCATTCGCCGCTAGCATCTCAGCACGATAAATAGCTTCGTCGACGTAACGTTGAGTTTCTTGAGCATTGAGCTGAGAAACAGACGCCAATAACTGCTGAGTTTTATTGATAACTGATTCTGAGCTTTGAGATTTGATGACTTGTTGATTACTCGTTGCGTTGTAGATCGAGAAACCAATAAGAGACAGTGAAGTAATGATTAGGCAACAACCTGCTAAGAGAGTTATTTTCCACTGTACCGATAGAGAGCGCATTTAATATCCTTATTTAAGCCAAAAGACTTCCATAACCATAACTATCACACCGACAACAAATTGCTGTACACAATGTAAATGAGTTAGACGAATAGCTTAGCGAATAATTACAGCACAAATCGCTTACATATAAAACGAAAGTTTACATAAATGTTAACAAGCCATGCCTTTTACCTATTGCTTCTGCGATTTCAAAATAATCTACTCATACAATCATTGCCAATAGGCCTATTGCTCTAACATTTTGGGTATAACCTAGCATCGATATTTCAAGGAAGCTGACTCTCCCTACATCTTTAAAACGCCGCAATTTCGGATTACTTTTTCTAATCCAAGTTATAGATTTTTATCTTGATCAACTTCACATTTTTTGATTGCTAAGTCGGCAATCAAGCTCTAATATCTCGCGCCTAGATTCCCTGAATACTTTATTCTTTTGGCTCTCTTTAATGGAGTGCTAAGGCTTTTTACGTCTTTAATTTTTGGAGAGATACGCAAATGTCTGCCTCGTTTCCATTAGCGAAACTTACCTTTTTAATCGCTATTCTGACAGCCGTAGGTCAAATGACTCAAACGATGTACGTGCCTTCTATCGGTCATATGGCGGGTGAGTTCTTGGTTTCTGCGTCTTCACTTCAAGCTGTGATGGCGTGCTACTTGATCCCTTATGGTCTGTCGCAATTTGTCTACGGCCCGCTTTCTGATCGCCTAGGTCGTAAACCTATCATCGTGGTAGGTTTGATCATCTACATCATAGGTAGTTTGGTAGCCTTATTCGCTCATGAGTATCAATGGTTCCTAGCGGGTAGCTTTATCCAAGGCTTAGGCATTGGTTGTGGCGGTGCGATGTCTCGAACATTGACTCGTGACTGTTTTGAAGGCGTAGAACTGCATCGTGCAAATAGCTTAATCAGCATGTGTGTGATTTTCTCACCATTGATGGCTCCTGTTTTAGGCGGTTACTTAACAGAAGCTTTCGGTTGGCGTTCTAGCTACTTGTTCCTCGCACTGTTTGGTATCGCGGTTGTGATCACCATGATGACGAGCATGATGGAAACTCTGCCAAAAGAACGACGCAAAAATGAGTCTGTTGTAAACAGCTACAAATTCGTTCTGTCTGACAAACGCTTCCAAGGTTTCCTACTAGTTCTAGTAGCAACATTCGCGGGGGTCGCAGTATTTGAAGCCGCGGCTGGTGTATTACTTGGTGGCGTACTAGGTTTACCTGCAACCACAGTCAGCTTGTTGTTTGTTTTGCCTATTCCGGGTTACTTAATGGGTGCTGGTCTATCGAGTTACATCGCACAACGTCGCTCTGAGCGTCGCGCACTGAATGTTGGCCTAGTGTCGATCTTAGTCGGTTCAGCCGTGGTGCTGATACCGGGTCTGTTTGGTCAAACAACAGCATTAACTTTGATTGGCGGTGCAACCATTTACTTCTTGGGCGCTGGTATCTTATTCCCAGCAGCAACAACGGGAGCACTTTCGCCATTCCCATACCACGCAGGTACAGGAGGCGCGATCTTAGGGGGTATGCAGAACCTAGGTGCTGGTATCGCAACACTATTGGCATCGTTCTTCCCAGCTCAAGATCAACTGCCGCTCGGTTGCCTGATGATTGCTATGTCATTTATCGTGATGCTTGGTTTACGTTGGGTCAATCGCAAGCCTGACCACTCAAACGAAATGCCATTGGCTATCTAAAGTAAAGCTCGAATCCAGCCCAAACGAAGAAAAGGGACATACTGATAAGTGTGTCCCTTTTTTGTTGCCCGTTTTCCCTCACCTCACGCCTGCCTAAATTTCATTTAACATTACTTTGATTTTTTGAAAACAATAACAGACACTTACGTTGAAAGTGCATATCCAGAATCCAATTATAAATAACATCACTGGAAGAAAACTAACCACTAACTAAAGGATGCTGGCATTAAAACGAGTAAGGTGCACATTAAGGATCTACAGATGCGTTTCGCTTTAACCACATTAGCCGTATCGGCCGCGCTTGTCGCCGGATGCAGCAATCAAGGAATAACAACCATGAAACACTACTCTCCATCGCAACTCGTCGCTCAGCAGACACAAGCTCCTGTTGCTAAGAAAGTCCCTCATGCAATGACGATTCATGGTGATACTCGAATCGATAATTACTACTGGATGCGTGATGATGAACGCCAAGATCCAGAGATCTTGCAACATCTTGAACAAGAGAACCAGTACGCAGAGACCGTGCTGAAGCATACAGAATCAACACAAAAACAGTTATTTGAAGAGATAAAAGGCCGAATCGCGAAGGACGACAATTCGGTACCGGTGCGTAAAGGCAGCTACTACTACTCGAATAAAGTCACAGGTGACAACGAATACCCAGTACACTTGCGAGAAAAAGACTTTTTAGGTACAGACAAGCAAGTCATCTTAGACGTTAATGAACTAGCAAAAGAACATGAGTTCTTCAGTATTGACGGCTTAACGATCAGCCCAGACGAAAACTTGTTGGCCTATGGCGAAGATACCCTGAGTCGCCGCATTTACACCATCAAGATTAAAGACCTCATGACAGGTGAATACCTAAACGACGAAATTGAAGGTGCTTCGAGTGCTATCGCGTGGCAAAACGACAACCAAGCCTTTTACTACATCAAGAAAGATCCACAAACACTGCTAGGTTACCAAGTTTACCGCCACGTTTTAGGCACACCTCAAACAAGCGATGAGTTAATCTACGAAGAAACCGACAGCGCTTACTACACCTCATTGAGTAAAAGCAAAGATGGTGAACAGGTCTATATTTGGCACTCGAGCACAGAAACCAGTGGTGTGTCAGTCATCGATGCCAACAACCCAAAGGCTAAAGCCGAAGCTTTCTACCCAAAAGAGACTGGAATTGAGTACAGCATTGCTAAATTGGGTGATTGGTATTACATCTACACCAACTACCAAGCGGTCAACTTTCGTTTAATGAAAGTCGCAGCCGAAGAGATGCATGACCGCTCAAAATGGGTCGATGTCATTGCAGCAGACGATAACACTCAGCTTGTTGATTTCGAGTTGTTTGATGACCATCTTGTTTACGAGCAACGTGCGGATGGCTTGTCTAAAGTCACGGTTCGCCAACTCTCAACAGGTAAAGAGTTCCCACTTAAATTTAACGACACCGCTTTCGCCGCTTACTTAACGAGTAACTATGAGTTAGATAACTCAAAAGTTCGAATCTATTACAGCAGCTTGACTACGCCTGGAACTTACTATGATTTCGACCTAAGTACAGGTGAGTCTGAAATCAAGAAGCAAACACCCGTATTAGGTGATTTCAAAGCGGATAACTATCAATCAGAGCGAATCATGGTAACGGCTCGCGATGGTAAGCAAGTACCTGTCTCTTTGGTCTATCGCAAAGACTTATTCAAAAAAGACGGCACTAACCCAATTTACCAATACGGCTACGGATCTTACGGTTCAACCATTGAACCGACCTTCAGCTCGACTCGTCTCAGCCTGCTTGATAGAGGCTTCGTTTTTGCGATCGCTCACATCCGCGGTTCAGAAATGCTAGGGCGCCCTTGGTATGAAGACGGCAAAAAGCTGACCAAGCAAAACACGTTCAATGACTTTATCGATGTAACTAAGGGCCTAATTGAAGAAGGCTACGGCGCTAAAGATAAAGTATTCGCAGTGGGCGGTTCAGCTGGTGGTCTACTAATGGGAGCGATCATCAACCAAGCGCCTAATTTGTATAAAGGTATTGGAGCACATGTTCCTTTTGTGGACGTAGTAACAACCATGCTTGACGAGTCGATCCCTCTTACGACTAACGAATACGACGAATGGGGCAACCCTAACAATAAAGCCTACTACGATTACATGCTGAGTTACTCACCGTACGACAACATCAAGGTACAAAACTACCCGAACATGTTGGTGACAACAGGCCTACATGATTCACAAGTACAATACTTTGAACCAATGAAGTGGGTGGCGAAACTGCGTGAAATGAAAACAGATAACAATGTACTGGTGTTCAAAACCGACATGGAAGCTGGTCACGGTGGTGCATCTGGGAGATTTAAACGACTAAAAGAAGACGCACTCGAATACGCCTTCTTTTTAGATTTACTCAAGACTCAATAGATTCAACGTAAGTCGTCACGTCGTTTTATGTCGCCATTTTGTCTCTACAAATGGCGACATACATTATTAAGCATGGTTAAATACGATTAACTATCAAACTCACCAAATCAAATAATCTTTGCTGCACTATAGGCAAAGGTTTACGAGAGGTATAAAAATAAATGAAAGTAATTAGCTTCAACATCAACGGCCTAAGAGCCCGCCTTCACCAACTGCAAGCTATTATCGACAAACACCAACCGGACGTAATTGGCCTGCAAGAGATAAAAGTACACGATGAAGCCTTCCCTATTGCTGATGTTGAGGCGATGGGCTATAAGGTTTACTTTCACGGCCAAAAAGCACACTACGGTGTGGCTATGCTGTGTAAGCAAGAGCCAATCTCTGTTCAGAAAGGTTTTCCAACCGACAATGAAGACCATCAAAAGCGTATGATCATGGCAACGTTTGAAGATGAAAACGGTGAAAAGGTTACAGTACTAAATGGTTACTTCCCTCAAGGGGATAACATCAAACATGAAACCAAATACCCTTACAAGCGTGAGTTCTACAAAGACTTGATGACTTACCTAAACGATTACCACAATAAAGATGAACAAGTGATCGTAATGGGCGATATCAATATCAGCCCTATTGATGCTGACATCGGCATTGGTGAACCTAATGCGAAACGTTGGCTGAAAACCGGTAAGTGTTCTTTCCAACCAGAAGAGCGCGAATGGTTGAAAACATTGATGGATTGGGGGTTTGTGGATAGCTTCCGTTTACTGCACCCTGAAGTAAACGATCAATACTCTTGGTTTGATTACCGCTCAAAAGGTTTCGTGGACAACCGTGGCCTTCGTATTGACGTGGTACTAGCAACTCAAAAGCTTGCTGATAAGTGTACTGAAGCAGGCATCGACTACGAACTACGTGGTATCGAAAAACCATCAGACCACGCTCCGATTTGGTCGACGTTTAAATAGTCATTTTTAGGTAACAAAACTTAGCCAGATCAAGTAGCAAGCAAATAGTACTCACAACGCTGATCAGAAGCTAATAACGAAAGAGAGGAGATAATATCTCCTCTCTTTTTATTCGTGACTCTACCTGTCATATACCTAGTTAAGCGGCCAAATGGTCGTGCCGTCAACGTCTAACGGCGTCTTAGCAAACTCATCTAAACAATATCCTTGATTAGACGATGCAAAATATGTCAAAGGCATGTTACTTAGACTAAGAGCTGTGACTTGTTGCTTCGCTTTATCACTGAAACTAAATCCCCACATATCTAAGTATTGCGTCATATTCCGTTCTGCAACGTAACTCAATGCGATAAGCAACCAATCATTGTTTGTAATATCTACCGCTTCTTGTCTCGTATAATCTGAAAAACCAATCGAGCCTTTTCGATCGTTCCAAAGTTCATCACCGCCTTTCAAGCGATTAAACTCTCTCTCAATCAAGTGCAAGCGCCCTAATAAATGCCAACCCGAATTCAATACACCCTGGTGCTCTGCAAGCATCATCATTTGAATGTAGATACGAGCTCCCCAACTCCAACCAGTTTGATTTTGAGCCGCCATAGAAGCACTTGGATCAGGTTGAGTCCGACTCTGCTGTAAAAGCTGATACTGCCCTTTAAAATCTAAGCCTTGGCAAGACGATACTTTTCCTGTGTCTTTATAATATTTTGATTTACTAAAATACGAATAGTAGTTCGTTGTAGAGTGCCCATCCCAACCGCTAAACCTAAATCGACCACGCTCTAAGCCATGCCCTAACTCGTGAAGATCACCATGCCCTAATGGATGAAACGACCAGTAGGCATCATACGGGTTTCCTGAACAACCATAGCCACAGTTAGCTTGGTCTGCGTTCATATGCTTTACAATATCAATGGTCGCAATTTCCCAACCTTTTGCCTCTCCGTATTGATGTATTTCAGCAATTTCATCAATACCCGGCCCTTTAAAGCCTGCAAGTGCATGAGGAAAGTTATGTACATAACGCTCTGTGGCGAGAGCCATATCATGAGGCTGAGCCCAGTCAGCAGCACTGATAGATTCCTTCATTTTGTCCAACTTAGAATGAACCTCAAACCCCGGAGTAATGAGCTCAGCCCAATCAAACTTTCCTTCTTCAAGCTGTGCAACAAAGCTTTCGTTGTCTGCTTCACTGCGCCAGACAGGATGCTGCGCGACATTCTCAAAACGCAGCTCCACATCAATATCATTAGTATCAAAATGAACCTGTAACGTCCCACCATAAGCAGACGTGAGATAAATCGTCTCTCCCGGGTTCACAGGATAGGCTACCGAGGTTAAAAACTTTGGTCTAGCATAGCCATCATCGCCCGAAAACTCGTGAGTAGCTCCACTACGTAGCGTATTAAATGCTATCGATGTAGCTACTTCATTGCTGTCCAAACGAGTCACTTTGATCGTCTTACCAGGCAAAGCATACACGCCTGCCGCACGGAAACTTCTCTTAGACTCTAGGGTTATATTTTGGCTTACTAGAGAGGCATCCTCAAAAGTCTTGGTGCTAAAATTACCTAAGTTTGGTTGTGCCGCATTATACAAACGGCTGTTGTATGCGGCGTAATCACTATAGTAAGAACGAAGAAACTCGATTCTCTCCGTTACACCTTTACCCATCGGGTACTGAACATCTTGGCGATAACGATCCGCAAGTAACAGTAACAACTTTTCATATTCGTAATCATCGGTTGCAAACAGGTCTATTTTTTTACTATCAAGAGTCGTTAGGTGTGAACGAATACTGTTCGCCGCAGTATAGAACTCTTCATCCATATTGGAATCGTCAGGGCAAGATTTGTCCTCACACAAATTCAGGTCAACGGTGAAACTGTTGTCTTTCAATCGCTGTAAAAGCGCTTGTTGCTGGACAATATTACCCGGTATTTGATCAATCAGTTGTGTAGAATCCCAGTTCGACAAACCTAGCTTGCGCCAATAGTTATCGCCAACGTACGTCATGTGCATTTCTGCAAATAGTGCGTTACCTAAGTCCGTCATACCGCCATCAAGATGTAGGTATAACACTGGAATATTTTTACTGAACGCCAAGCGTAAACCTGAAATCACATCTTCAATGTCATCGCCATCATTTAACTTTTGAGACAAAACTAGCAAGTCAGGGTTATTGGCTTCAAGACATTGGCTTAATTTACTGCCATCACAAGTATTGTCAGCGTTGATAACCATAGAAGCGTTAACATTGTCGGTTAACCAGTTTCGTGTCGCTTGGTCATCAGGAAAGTAATGAGATTGATCAAGCTGAGCTAACACAACATTTTGTGGCGAGTCAGTACTAGAAGCCCACCGAACCAAGTTCTTCAACCAAGTATCCATCTCTTCGTTGACAGAACTTGGAAAGCGCTGCTTAGTTCGAAACGGGTTGCTTGCTAATGCGGCATAGCGGCTGTCGTCTGATGTATAACCCGCAATACCAATGACAAGCTCTTGGTCGGCATAGCCATCTTGCATCGCTTTATTGGTTTTCAAGATGATATCGTTAAAACCATAGGTAGGTAAGATAATTGCCGTATCATGTGTTGGATCCCAATGAAGACTACGTAGAGGTTCCCCTTCAGCGTTTAGGGATAAAGCTTGC
The DNA here is from genome assembly GCF_041439375.1 of Vibrio crassostreae. GTDB lineage: Bacteria > Pseudomonadota > Gammaproteobacteria > Enterobacterales > Vibrionaceae > Vibrio > Vibrio crassostreae_D. Next base: position 104,401 of record NZ_JBGONY010000005.1, read on the forward strand.
TTAATATGATTGTAGGCCGAGTTGTATTGAGCGACTAACGCTTGGCTTGCATCAATGAACTCTTTGGAATCAGTCACATAAGAAGCGTCACCTGTGGACAACGCCTTTTGAACAGCAGTTTGTGGAACTGGAGTGATACCAGGCTCACCACTTCCGTCGCCTTCGTTTCCTTCTCCTCCGGAACCACCAGAACCACCAGAACCACCAGAACCACCAGAACCACCAGAACCACCAGAACCAGTTTGAGCACTTTCACCGCTACCACCACCACCACCACCACCACCACCGCATCCTAAAAGTGATAACGCGATAACACAAACAACCAAGCTCAATAGTAAGTTACTCTTTTTCATCATTATTCCATACAACAACAAAATTTTTTCGAGTCTATCTACCACCATACCTAAAGCAATTAATCTCATGAATATGTTAGTTTAATTTGAAGCAAGGTAACTATTTCGATAGAAGGTAAGTAATTGAAAGCTTCAAGGATTCAAAAGCTCACAATACTTGTTTGGTGCCATTAAAAACGGCGCTATAGAAGCGCCGTTTTATTCACTATGATTTATAGAGGATGCTATTAGCTAAGAGGTCTAAGGTAAGCAAGGAAACGTTTCTCCGCGAATTTAAAAATCGCGATGATGATAAACGTTAGCGCCATGTAGAACAGGCCTGCCGTTAGGAAAGACTCGAATGGAGCGTAGTAACGTGAGTTAACCAAACGAGCTGCACCAGTTAGATCCATAATAGTTACGATACCTGCTACCGCAGAGCCGTGAAGCATGAAGATGACTTCATTACTGTAAGCTGGTAGTGCGCGACGTAAAGCACTTGGTAAAATGATACGACGGTAAGTCTTCGGTGTACTCATGCCATACGCTTTTGCTGCTTCAACTTCACCTTTCGGTAACCCGTTAATCGCACCGCGAATGATCTCTGCTGTGTATGCTGATGTGTTAAGAATGAATGCCACCAGAGCACAGAACCAAGCGTTTTCCCATAGTGTATCTTTCACTGGGAAGAATTGATCCATACCGTAATAAATCAGGTACAACTGCACCAATAACGGCGTACCACGGAAGAAATAGATGAACGACCAAGCCGGAGCGTTAATCATCATATTTGGACTGTTACGAGCGATAGCTAATGGTATGGCGACGAATAAGCCAATAATCAAAGCGACGCAAACCATCCAAGCTGTTGTCCATAAACCACCAAGGTAAATCGGCAGGCTTTCAATTATCAATGAAAAGTCCATAACTACCTCGCATGGATACTGAATTTACGTTCAACCAGCTTAAGTAAGCCTGTCGAAACACTGGTGAAGAATAAGAAGATAAGTGCCACCGTCATATAGAAGGTAAATGGCATTTTGGTTGAACCTGCCGCCAATGCGCTAACACGGACCATGTCTTCTAGGCCGATAATCGAAACCAATGCGGTAGTCTTAAGTAGAACTAACCAGTTGTTACCAAAGCCTGGCAATGCATGACGAATCATTTGCGGTAATAAAATACGACGGAACGCTAAAACAGGTCCCATGCCATAGGCCTTTGCCGCTTCCATTTCACCGCTATCAACTGCCATGATAGCACCACGGAAGGTTTCAGCCATGTAAGCGCCAAAGATAAAGCCAATGGTTAAGACACCAGCAATAAATGGGCTGACATCAATATAATCAGGTAAGTAAGAGGTCCATTCGTGATTAGGATCACTGGATGAGAACCACTCATTGAGCCACTCATTGATGGAATACAAACTGTTGTTTAAAAGGATTTGTCCACCAAAGAAAATCAGCATCATCAAGACAAGATCAGGAATGCCTCGAATAACAGTTGTATAGAGGGTTGCAATAGCACGAGCCCAGCGATAAGGCGCTAGTTTTGCTAAGGCACCTAGCATACCAAGAACCATAGCTAAAATTAGCGACAGCAAGGCAACTTCGATTGTAAGCACCGCCCCTTTCAGGATCGAAGCTTCATATCCTTGTAAATCAAACATAATGAATTCCAACAGAACTGCGAAAAAGTTGGTAGACAGGGAGAGGAGAACCTCTCCCTTAAGAAGTGACGCTAGAGATTACTGGCCGTATACGTCGTAGTTAAAGTACTTAGCAGCGATATCTTGGTAGATGCCTTTTTCACGTAGTGAAAGGATTGCAGCATCCAATTGCTTAGTCAGATCTTTATCTTGCTTACGTAGAGCAATACCAAAACCTTCACCGAACCACTTAGGATCTGTTAGTGATGGACCAACAAACTCGTAAGCTTCACCACCAGCTTTGTTTAGTACGCCTTCTTCTAGAGCAGATGCATCACCCAGTACAGCAGCAACACGACCGTTAGCTAGATCAAGGTAAGCTTCATCAAATGAACCGTAACGAACGATCTCTACTGTGTCGCCGTAGTTATCTGTTAGGTACTTGTCGTGAGTTGTTGCTCGTTGAACGGCAATTTTTTGACCACTTAGATCATCAAAATTAAGGCCTGCACCTTTTTTAGCGATGAACTTGTTCGGGATAAGTGCGTATTTACCAGTGAAGTCGATCTTTTTCTTACGCTCTTCCGTGATAGACATTGCCGCGATGATCGCATCATATTTACGAGCAAGTAGAGAAGGAATAATGCCATCCCAGTCTTGTGCAACGATCTTACACTTCACCTGCATTTCAGTACAAAGTGCGTTAGCCATATCGACATCGAAGCCTTTCAGTGAACCGTCAGCTTCTGTCCAGCTAAATGGAGGGTAAGCACCTTCAATACCGAAACGTACTGTTTTCCATTCTTTTGCTTGAGCTACGCCCGTTGCAGCAGTTGCAGCAAGTGCCGCGACTAATAACCACTTTTTCATATCCCTACTCCTGTGATTTAGGTTTTTATGTTTTGCTAGTTTTAATATTGTGTTTGTTGTTACTTATTAACTTACTTGTTGTGTTTTATTGTTAACACCGTCACTGTTTACCTTGGCGGCGGTATTTCAATTCTGATTAGTAAATCGATGAGATAAATTGCTGTAATCGCTCAGATTCAGGTTCCGTAAACAGTTTAGCTGGATCACCCTGTTCTTCCACTAGACCTTGATGCAAGAACATCACATGGTTAGATACATCACGAGCAAAAGCCATTTCGTGAGTTACCACAAGCATGGTTCTTCCCTCTTCTGCTAGATCGCGCATTACACCAAGCACTTCGCCTACTAACTCAGGGTCTAATGCCGATGTCGGTTCATCAAACAGCATCACTTCAGGATCAACCGCTAGCGCTCGCGCAATCGCAGCACGCTGTTGTTGGCCGCCAGACAAATGACCCGGGTAGTAATCTTTACGCTCATACAGACCTACTTTCTTCAATAGTAGCTCTGCATTTTCAATCGCTTGTGCTTTAGGTACACCTAAGACGTGAACAGGCGCTTCGATAACATTTTCGAGAACGGTCAGGTGAGACCACAGATTGAAACCCTGAAAAACCATCGCCAGACGAGAACGGATTCGCTGTACTTGTTTTTCATTGGCAGGCACAGAAACACCCTGGCGGTTGTTTTTCATTTGAATTAATTCACCATTAACCCAAATCTCGCCTGCGGTAGGTGTCTCTAACAAGTTGATACATCTAAGGAAAGTACTTTTACCCGACCCTGAAGATCCGATAATCGATACTACATCGCCTTTATGCGCAGAAAGTGAAATTCCCTTTAAAACTTCATTTTGACCAAACGTTTTGTGTAGATCCTTTATGTCCAGCGCTGGTACATCTTTCATGCGCTTTCTCTCCCAAGTTTGTGAAAATGCAAGGTACTCCGACCTTTTCATGCGATACAAACTAGCACCACACGGAATAACATGCAACAAATTATTAACCTAATAATTTGGAATAAATAGCGATTCACTCTGACTTATTATGCAAAAGGTAGCGTTTTCACCTCAATTTAATGAATGAGTTCTATCAATAAGCTGTAATTAGCCCCCTTACATTGTTTAAATAAAGTTAATCAAAATGAGATTCTCGTAGCTTGATGTCTCACAAGAAAAACAGGTTTTGTGAACTTAGAAACATTGCAACCGGCAAAACATAGCGCGCACATTCAACACATCACCTCTCTATAAATCACAATTATTTTGAGGTTACTGCATTGTAAGCATTTTAGTCAGAATACAGAGCAAGTGAGTAATAGTGAGATAACTCAGTAAACAAGGAGCATTCAATTGATGCCAGAGCGGTAAAGGCTCAAAGAAGATAAGAAAACGACAGTTTGTGAAAACTAATTACACGATTCATCAATGGGAAGTTAATGAATCGCTGCGTTTTGTAGCTTTCTTTCACATACACTCATAAAGTGATCAAGATCAATCACCCTAAAGGGTAAGCTTGTTAGACTTCTCAGCAAAGAATAAGGCATTAAAAATGCCAAACATTTCTTTTAACTTAGCTGCATAAAGCACATCAAGACCGTGCAACATAATGTTAATGAGTTATAACTAAGAAATAACGCAATTACGCGAACTTATAGAATTCAATTTTAGAATTACTAACATAAAAATATGAGGAATCTATGTCAGACGTTGTGAACAATGCGAACTCTGAAGTAGAAGAGAAAAGCTATAAAGAGCTACACCGCCCTGCTTCTGAGTTTGAGAGCCGCTCAGATTATCTAGATCATGAGCTTCAGATCATGAAGCCTCGCCGCTTCGGTTTAAACCTTCCTGGTCGTGACTTCCGTTTTGAACTTGAAGACCTTGTTCCTGCACTTGCTGGTACCATTGGTATCATCGCGATGTACTCAGCAGTAATGATGTCTTGGGCTGATGGCCTAACTCAAGCTTGGGATCACGTAAACCTTGGTAAAGAGTTTGCGATTGAAGTCGCTCGTGTAGAAATGCTTATCCCTGCACTGCTGTTCTGTATCCTTGCTTCTGGTTTCTTTAACCCTAAAGCAAACCTTGCCGGTAACCACGGCCCAATGATTCCTCTTATTGGTACCATCGCTCTAGCTGGTGCTCACCCTCTTGCATTGGCAATCCTTATCGGTGTCTTCGGTCTAATCCTAAGTTTCCTAAAAGGCGGCTCCAAGCTGGTTAACCTGACTTCGGAAGGTACCGCTGGTGGCTTGCTTATCTTCTTAGGCCTAACGGGTACCATGAGCCAAATCAACTCGATTCAAACATGGGCGGTTGGTCTTCAATCTTCTACTGTTGAAGCGGGCAGCATGGGTTACGTTGGTTTAATCGTTCTTGCTATTACTATAGCTATCTACGCTTTCCTAGCAAAAGTGAACAAGCGTTGGTTAGCTATCCCAGTTTGTGCATTCACAGGCCTTGCTATTGCATTGGCGTTAGGTGCTGGTTTCGATATCGTGTTCGAAACTGAAATGGGTATTCCGAACCTAAACCCAGTTTACTGGTGGGGTTCTACTTCTGAAGGTTGGATGCTTGGCTTGCCAAACGTTGAACACTTCATCGCTTCTCTACCATTCGCAATTCTTGCAGTAGCAATGTGGTCACCTGACTTCTTAGGTCACCGTATCTTCCAAGAACTGAACTACCCTAAAAAGTCTGAAAAAGTACTTATGGACGTAGATGACACAATGACTATGTGTTCAGTTCGTCAAATGGTGGGTACTGCAGTAGGTGGTGGTAACATCACTTCTTCTTGGGGTACTTACATGATCCCAGCAGCAATCGCGAAACGTCCAATTCCTGGCGGCGCAATTTTGCTTGGTTCTCTATGTATTATTGTTGCGATTCTTGGTTTCCCAATGGACGTTGCGGTATGGCCACCAGTGATGCGTGTTGCGCTACTTGTAGGTGTATCTCTTCCTCTACTTGAAGCGGGTATGCAAATGGTTAAGGATTCAAAAGATTCTCAAGCAGCTGGTATCTGTATCTTCGGTTCAGCGGTTGTTAACCCAGTATTAGCATGGGCACTGACTATGCTTCTTGATAACAACGGTCTAATTGGTGATAAAGAACGTGCGAAGCGTCTATCATTTGTAGACAAGATTGTTATCCCAGTTGGCGTTTTAGTTATCTGTCTAGTGGCAATGCTTGCAGTTGGTATGCTAGAAAGTCAATATGGCCTAAAAGCTTGGCTATAATGGTTCTTACTACACAAAAGTAGTATTGGGATTAAAAAAAAGTTTGGGTGGCAACCCCTGTCACTCAAATTTTTTCAACTTTTTTTGGCATTTATTGATTTAGTTTAAGGTTTGCAGGAATTTTTTAGCGTAGTCTTGAATACATAGAGTAAAGACAACATATAAAATGTAGTGACAATATATATAACCATATGAATCTAATATGCTCATATATATTGTTATTAATAAGAGTGTACTACCCTTTCGAGGGGCGCTGGCTCAACAGTGTTAATGTACGTATTTTTTCTACTAAAAAGGTAGGTATGTCATGGCAGAGCAATTTGCTAAAGCTTGGGAAGATTTTGCTGCAGGTGAGTGGCAAAGCGAAGTAAACGTTCGTGATTTCATTCAAAAGAACTACACGCCGTATGAAGGCGACGAGTCTTTCCTAGTTTCTGAGGGTACTGAAGCAACTAACAAGCTTTGGTCTTCGGTAATGGAAGGTATCAAACAGGAAAACGCAACTAAAGCACCTGTAGATTTCGATACTTCTGTTATCTCTACCATTACTGCTCACGATGCAGGTTACATTGAGAAAGATCTTGAGACTATCGTTGGTCTACAAACTGAGAAGCCACTAAAACGTGCAATCATCCCTAACGGTGGTGTACGTATGGTTGAAGGTTCTTGTAAAGCATACGGTGAAACTCTTGACCCAATGGTTTCAAAAATCTACTCAGAATACCGCAAAACACACAATGCTGGCGTTTTCGATATCTACACTCCTGATATCCTAAAATGTCGTAAGTCTGGTGTTCTGACTGGTCTTCCTGATGCTTACGGCCGTGGTCGTATCATTGGTGACTACCGTCGTGTTGCACTTTACGGTATTGATTTCCTAATGAAAGACAAAGCTGCTCAATTCGCTTCTCTACAAGAGCGTTTCGAGAATGGCGAAGATCTTGCTGCAACAATGCAATTGCGTGAAGAGATCTCTGAGCAACACCGTGCTCTAGGTCAAATCAAGCAAATGGCTGAGAAATACGGTTTCGATATCTCTGAGCCAGCTCAAACTGCTCAAGAAGCTATCCAGTGGACTTACTTTGGCTACCTAGCTGCTGTTAAATCTCAAAACGGTGCTGCAATGTCTCTAGGTCGTACTTCGACTTTCCTAGACATCTACATCGAGCGTGATATCGCTGCTGGCAAAATCACTGAAGAACAAGCACAAGAAATGATCGACCACTTCGTAATGAAGCTGCGTATGGTTCGTTTCCTACGTACTCCTGAGTACGATGAGCTATTCTCTGGCGACCCAATCTGGGCAACAGAATCTATGGGTGGTATGGGTATCGACGGTCGTACGCTAGTAACGCGTTCGAACTTCCGTTTCCTAAACTCTCTATACACTATGGGTCCTTCTCCAGAGCCAAACATCACTGTTCTTTGGTCTGAGCAATTACCTGACGGCTTCAAGCGTTTCTGTGCGAAGGTATCTATCGATACTTCTTCTATCCAGTACGAAAATGATGACCTAATGCGTCCTGACCTTGCGTCTGATGATTACGCTATCGCTTGTTGTGTATCTCCAATGATCGTTGGTAAGCAAATGCAGTTCTTCGGTGCTCGTGCTAACCTTGCGAAAACAATGCTTTACGCAATCAACGGTGGTGTGGACGAAAAACTTAAGATGCAAGTTGGTCCTAAAGAAGCTCCAATGACTGACGCTGTTCTTGATTACGACAAAGTAATGGATCGTCTAGATCACTTCATGGATTGGCTAGCTAAGCAATACGTGACTGCACTAAACAGCATTCACTACATGCACGACAAATACAGCTACGAAGCGTCTCTAATGGCTCTTCATGACCGTGACGTTCGTCGTACTATGGCTTGTGGTATTGCTGGTCTATCTGTTGCTGCTGACTCACTGTCTGCAATCAAATTCGCGACTGTTAAACCAATCCGCGACGAAGATGGCATCGCAACTGACTTCGAAATCGAAGGCGATTACCCTAAATACGGTAACAACGACTCTCGTGTAGATGATATTGCTTGTGAACTAGTTTCTACGTTCATGAACAAAATCCGTAAGCTTAAGACTTACCGTGATTCAATCCCTACACAGTCAGTTCTTACTATCACGTCTAACGTGGTTTACGGTAAGAAAACAGGTAACACTCCAGACGGTCGTCGTGCTGGCGCTCCTTTCGCTCCTGGTGCTAACCCAATGCACGGTCGTGATGAGAAAGGTGCTGTAGCTTCACTAACGTCTGTAGGTAAACTACCGTTTGCTGACGCACAAGATGGTATCTCTTACACGTTCTCTATCGTGCCAAACGCACTAGGTAAAGAACAAGACAGCCAACGTGCTAACCTTGCAGGCCTAATGGATGGTTACTTCCACCACGAAGCTGGCATTGAAGGTGGTCAACACCTTAACGTTAACGTTCTTAACCGTGAAACTCTTGAAGACGCAGTTAAGCACCCTGAGAAATACCCTCAGCTAACAATCCGTGTATCTGGTTACGCTGTTCGCTTTAACTCTCTAACTGCAGAGCAACAAGCTGACGTAATCGCACGTACATTTACTGAGTCTCTATAAGCTCACGCTCAATAGACAGTAAATAATATTAGCCTCGCCAATGTGCGGGGCTTTTTTATATCTGCGGTAAATCGCACTGAACTCACCCATCCCGCGAAATGTTAGGTTGAGCAAAAAAGCACCCTATCATTCACTTTTTTTCCACAAAATCACTCAAATTACGGTAATATCGCGGTTCATAATTTAAGAGTAACTGCTCCATGAAATACCTGCGTTGTTTACCCCTGATTCTCCTCTCCTTTTCATCTTTGGCATCTGATCGTTCTACAGTCACTTTTGCTTTAGATAACGATGGTATTTTTGGTGTCGACCAAGACTATACCAACGGCTTATTTCTGGGTTACACATCATCAAGTATTACGCCATATAATTGGGTAAAACCATTGAGTCTTTCCTACTGGGGCGCAAGCTCTCTAGACAAATGGGAAATCACCATTGGCCACAAAATGTATACCCCTTCTGACATAGAGTTAGAAACGCCATCAGCCAATGACCGCCCATATGCCGGTTACCTTCACACTGAATTCAACTACATCAGCTTGAATCCACAACAAGCCCAGCGCTTTAACATAACGTTTGGTACGACTGGTGAGCGTGCACTTTCAGAAGACGCTCAGAAGCTAGTTCACTCGATCACTAAATCGGATGAACCTATGGGTTGGGAATACCAAGTTGATGATGAGTGGGCGGGGAGCGTTGGTTATTTAAGCCATTTCAACCTAATGCGTAATCAAGCTTTAGCGAATACTGACTACGAAATCTCTAACGTTTCTGAAATCAACGTCGGTAACTTTAGAAGTGATATCTCGACTGGTTTTATGTTCCGCTGGGGTACGGACTTGGGTGGTAACTTTGGTGCAGCTAACATCACCACAGAAAACCCATTCAAACCTGGCATGATCGGCGCATCAAACACAGGTTGGTTTACCTATGCAGGCCTTGAAGGTCGCTACCGATTCAACGACCTGACTATCGAAGGCGATCGCTCAGGTGTTGATGAGTACGCTAATAAAAACAACGAAGACCCAGCTATCTACGATGTAACTTTAGAGAACATTCAAGCGACTGCTGTGCTTGGTGTCGCTTGGTATAACCAATACATTGGTGCCTCTTTCGCATTAACAGCAAAAACACCGGATTACAAAGAAGCAAAAGAGTCAGTGTACACCACTGGCGGTATCACAATGTTTGCTTTCTTCTAGCCACCAGTAAGGGCTGTCGTCCTTTACTTTTCAAGTTTAATAAAGGCAATCATCTTCACAGGTGATTGCCTTTATTTTTAAAGGTCTCGTTACCATTTGACCCTATTTTATGTACCGTTTTTGTAATAAAATAAACGGTATAAATTCCTCTACGAGAATAGCTCATGTCTACAACTGGTCGCATTCACTCATTCGAATCTTGTGGTACTGTCGATGGCCCTGGTATCCGCTTTATTGTGTTTCTTCAAGGCTGCTTAATGCGTTGTATGTACTGTCATAACCGTGATACATGGGATCTTCATGACGGAAAGGAAGTAACGGTCGAAGAGATCATCAACGAAGCAAAATCATACCGTCATTTCATGAAAGCATCAGGCGGTGGTATCACCTGTTCTGGTGGTGAAGCGATGCTACAACCTGAGTTTGTTCGTGATTTTTTCCGCGCAGCTCAAGCCGAAGGCATTCACACTTGTCTTGATACTAATGGCTACATTCGTAAGCACACTGAAGTGGTTGATGAAGTACTAGAAGCCTCTGATCTAGTGATGCTTGATCTTAAGCACATGCGAGATGAGATTCACCACGATTTCATTGGTGTATCAAACAGACGTACTCTGGATTTTGCACGCTACCTACACAAAATCGGTAAGAAGACGTGGATTCGTTATGTAATTGTCCCTGGTTACACGGATACGGCTGAAGATGCTCATCTGCTAGGTGAATTCATCAAAGACATGGATAACATCGAGAAAGTAGAACTGCTTCCATACCATAAGCTTGGTGCACATAAGTGGGAAGCGCTTGGTTTTGACTACCCTCTTGAAGGTACAAACCCACCGAGCAAAGAGAAAATGGACGAGATTGTTGCTGTTCTAAGCCAGTACCATTCAAACGTAAAATACTAATCTAGACTTACGTTCATAGTGATTTCAAACGCCTCAATTTCGATTGGGGCGTTTTCTTTTATGGCCCAAACAATCCTTTCACTTTTCTTTACAACTTTTGTTTATCAATTCAAAAAATCATATTAAATCCGTGTTGAGATCATGTTTCCACTCGTAGAAATGCTGTTACTCTTACTGCAACAAAGAATACAACATTTAGTTTTTTAGTGAGGCTCCTCCCATGGAAATGACCAATGCTCAGCGTCTAATTCTATCAAATCAATACTACCTAATGTCTCAAATGGATCCTGAGAACTCAGCTAAATACCAACGTCTACAAACGATTGTAGAACGAGGTTACGAACTCCAAATGCGTGAGCTTAACAAAGAGTTTGGTTGTTTGACTGAAGCAGAGTGTCGCGAAATTATCGACATCATGGAGATGTACCATGCTATGCAAGAGTCGAACAAAATGCTTGCAGAGCAAGAGCGTGCTGAAGTAGACCAACGTCGTCTGCAGTTCTTAGGTTTTGATATCGCTTCTGAAGCACAAATCGTACATTACGTGCGTTTCCTTGTTGATTCTGAAGGACTTTACCCTCAATTCGACAAAGCCGATCACCACTTCAATAGCCAAATGCCAATGTTAGAAAAGTACCGTCGCATGCTAACAACGTGGCGTAACTGCCCTCGTCAGTACCACCTATGTGCGACAGAGCTATCTCAAATATTTAGTGCTTAGAAGATTAGCTTTAAGTGGGCTTATAAAATTTCAAAAAAGGGTTACTCATCATGAGTAACCCTTTTTTAATATTCATATATGAAGCGATAAGCCAAAGCACCTAGAATACATAAGCGACACCGACGTTAGCGGCCATGTTAATGCCACTTTCAAGTATTGGGCTATTTTCAATATCACCTTCAAGGTTGGTATATCGCACACCGCCTGTTACTCGAACATTTGGCGTCACATGCAGATAACCACCTAAACCGATAAAGTATTGGCCATCCCAGTCAGCGTCAAATTCATCTAAATTGGTTCTCGCCGCTTCCGATGAACTCACTCCGTACAGGTGATTGTTCAAACGCTTACTGTTATACGAATAACCAATAGAAGGCGTAATCGCCCAGCCATTGCGGCGAATAGGTAGGCGCCAAGCCGCTTCAGCGTAAATACCGTTATGTCTAAAACCTAAGTCGGAGCCCGCTGTTGCTTCAAACATACCCACCAGCGTAATCACTTGATAGCTAACGCCACCTAATACCGAAGCTTTACGTTCATCTAGTTTTTGAATGTCCACATTGTCTGAGTCACCTGGCTTTAATGTTCTTGGATCATAAACCGCTCGAAACACAATATTCTGAGGTGAGCCGGCTGGTAACAAACGATAGCCTGCGCTAAATCCACGCATGAAAAAGTGTTCGCCTTCGTAACCAATCATAGGAATGACTGCGCGATTTGACGGCGTGTCTTTGTACACAGCAGGAGAATAAGAAGCAGCCACACCCAATGACCATTGTGATATTTTTGCGTGCGTAGCGGTCGCCATGAACATTGTTGTTCCAACAATTGCGATTTTTAACCAAAGACTCTTCACTGTTTCTACCTATTTTTTAAGCGATTTCTGATAACGCCGCGCATTATATGGCACTTCGTTCTAAATAATCAATAGAGCTCAGTTATACATCTAATACACATAAATCCAGTGTGAGAATTATTAAGCGACCTAAAATCACAAAACAAACGGCTAGATCTGCTCGAATGTAAAATAATTTGATTCTACACGCCTCAAGTTGCCTATTGCGCTCGCTACGTTTTTCACACGCAAAATTGTAAATAAATACATAATTGTTAAGCAAAATTGTGGAAGCGGGTCTAACCTTAAAATGTAGGGAGAGCCTATTTTTCAATCGCTCGTCAGTTTTAACTGGTTAACAAGGGGAATGTGACTATGAGTATTTTTGACCACTATCAATCACGTTATGAAGCAGCCAAGGAAGAAGAGCTGACATTACAAGAGTTCTTAGCGCTGTGTAAAGACGATAAAAGTGCTTACGCGAATGCTGCCGAGCGCTTACTACTAGCCATTGGCGAACCGGAGGTCATTGACACAGCTCAAGACCCTCAACTAAGTCGTATTTTCTCTAACCGTGTCATCTCACGCTACAGCGAATTTAAAGATTTCTACGGTATGGAAGATGCGATTGAACAGATTGTTTCTTACTTAAAACATGCTGCGCAAGGTTTAGAAGAACGTAAACAAATCCTTTACTTACTTGGCCCTGTGGGCGGTGGTAAATCATCTCTTGCTGAAAAACTCAAAGCCCTGATGCAGAAATTACCAATCTATGTATTGTCTGCTGACGGCGAACGAAGCCCAGTAAACGATCACCCCTTTTGTCTATTCGATGTAAACGAAGACGGCGACTTATTGAAGAACGAATACGGTATTGAGAAACGCTATCTTCGCTCAATTATGTCTCCGTGGGCAGCGAAACGACTGCACGATTTTGGCGGTGATATTTCCAAATTCAAAGTCATCAAACTGCGCCCTTCTATCCTCGATCAAGTTGCGATCGCGAAAACAGAGCCTGGTGATGAAAACAACCAAGATATCTCATCTCTTGTTGGTAAAGTAGATATTCGTAAACTTGAGCACTTCTCTCAAGATGATCCTGATGCCTACAGCTACTCTGGTGCGCTATGTAAAGCTAACCAAGGTGTTATGGAATTCGTGGAGATGTTTAAAGCGCCAATCAAGGTATTACACCCACTACTAACGGCCACACAAGAAGGTAACTTCAACGGTACCGAAGGGCTTTCTGCACTGCCATTTGACGGCATGATTCTGGCTCACTCGAACGAATCCGAGTGGCAGACCTTCCGTAACAACAAAAACAACGAAGCCTTCCTCGACCGTGTGTACATTGTAAAAGTCCCTTACTGTCTGCGCGTCTCTGAAGAAGTTAAGATCTACCAAAAACTGCTTGAGCACAGTGAGCTATCCAAAGCCCCTTGTTCGCCAAGCACACTCGATCTGCTATCGCAATTCAGTATCTTATCTAGACTGAAAGAGCCTGAGAACTCGTCTCTGTTCTCAAAAATGCGGGTTTACGATGGTGAGACTCTAAAAGACACCGATCCAAAAGCGAAGAGCTACCAAGAGTACCGAGATTATGCGGGTGTTGACGAAGGAATGTCTGGGCTATCAACGCGTTTCGCCTTTAAGATTCTGTCTCGAGTATTCAACTTCGACCAAGCCGAAGTGGCCGCAAACCCAGTGCACCTGTTCTACGTTATTGAGCAGCAAATCGAACGTGAGCAATTCCCTCAAGAGACCGCTGAGAAATATCTAGAGTTCTTGAAGGGATACCTAGTGCCACGTTACGTAGAGTTCATCGGTAAAGAGATTCAAACTGCTTACCTAGAGTCTTACTCTGAGTACGGTCAGAATATCTTCGACCGCTATGTAACCTACGCAGACTTCTGGATTCAAGACCAAGAGTACCGCGATCCAGAAACAGGCCAGCTATTTGACCGTGCATCTCTAAATGGTGAGCTAGAGAAAATAGAGAAAACAGCCGGTATCAGTAACCCTAAAGACTTCCGAAATGAGATTGTTAACTTTGTGCTTCGTGCCAAGGCGAACAATAACGGTCAAAACCCAGTTTGGACCAGCTACGAGAAACTGCGCACTGTGATTGAGAAGAAAATGTTCTCTAACACCGAAGAACTGCTTCCTGTTATTTCGTTCAATGCTAAGACCTCAACGGATGATCAGAAAAAACACGACGACTTCGTTGCTCGTATGATGGAAAAAGGCTACACCGAGAAACAAGTTAGACTGCTATCTGAGTGGTATCTAAGAGTTCGTAAATCCTCATAAACCAAACTGTATTGAGCTGCTCACGTGAGCAGCTCGTACAAACCAATAACTCTTATACACTAATAAAAAGTAGGATCGTGACATCAGCTGAGAGGGAGTTCTTATGGCACAATTTATCGATCGGAGGCTCAATGGCAAGAATAAGAGTGCTGTAAATAGACAGCGATTCTTACGACGCCATAAAGAGCAAATCAAAGAATCTGTGGCCGATGCAGTCAACCGACGTTCAATCACCAATACTGAAACTGGTGAAGACGTTACTATTCCTCATAAAGACATCAAAGAGCCAAGCTTTCACCAAGGTCAAGGCGGCGTAAGAGAACGTGTCCACCCTGGTAATGATCAGTTCATCACTGGCGACAAAATTGAGCGCCCTAAAGGTGGCGGTCAAGGTGGTGGTTCTGGCCAAGGCGATGCAAGCCCTGATGGCGAAGGCCAAGATGAATTTACCTTCCAAATTTCAAAAGATGAGTATCTTGATATTCTCTTTGAAGATTTAGCTCTGCCTAATCTAGAGAAAAATCAGGTCAACAAAATCACCGAATGGAAAACCCACCGCTCTGGTTACCAAAGTGCGGGGATTCCATCCAACATCGCTATTGTTCGTTCACTGCAGCAATCTCTAGCTCGTAGAACCGCGATGACGGCAGGTAAAAAGCGCGAGCTTAACCTACTGATGGAGCAACTTGACCAAGTTAAAATGACGGAACCGGCACAACCCTTCGAAGAAAGTCGCTTAAAAGAAGAGATTGCCGAGCTACGCAAAAAAATTGAAAACGTGCCATTCATTGATACCTTCGACTTACGTTTTAAAAACTATGAGAAGCGCCCTATTCCATCTAGCCAAGCGGTAATGTTCTGCTTGATGGATGTGTCCGGCTCAATGGACCAAGCTACCAAAGACATCGCAAAACGCTTCTACGTGCTGCTTTATCTGTTCCTAAACCGCACCTACGAAAACGTCGATGTTGTGTTTATTCGTCACCATACTCAGGCTAAAGAAGTCGACGAGCATGAGTTTTTCTACTCCCAAGAAACCGGTGGCACCATCGTTTCTAGTGCACTGAAACTAATGAAAGAAATAGTTGCAGATCGCTACCCAGCTAATGAGTGGAACATCTATGCAGCACAAGCCTCTGATGGCGATAACTGGGCTGATGACTCTCCTCGTTGTAAAGAGCTGCTGGTGAATACGCTTCTGCCAACTTGCCAATATTACTCTTACATCGAAATAACACGCCGCTCTCATCAAACGCTTTGGCACGAATACGAAAAACTCGAGAGTAGCTTCGACAACTTCGCAATGAAAAACATTAAGACGGTGGATGATATTTTTCCTGTGTTTAGAGAACTGTTCCAGAAAGAGACAGCGTAAGGGGGCTTACCATGACAGCGAAATCAAACGTTGCAGAGAAATCAAACATTGCCGATAGAGACAAGGCTACACAGAAAAAAAACGACAAGATGCTGCCTGATGGTCCAGATTGGACGTTCAACCTATTGGAGAAATATCACGTCGAAATTAAGCGTGTGGCGCAGCATTACCGTTTAGATACTTATCCGAACCAAATTGAAGTGATTACTTCAGAGCAGATGATGGATGCATACTCAAGCATTGGTATGCCTATCAATTACAACCACTGGTCTTTTGGTAAAAAATTCATTCAAACCGAGCAAAACTACAAGCATGGCCAAATGGGCTTAGCCTACGAAATTGTGATCAATTCAGATCCTTGTATCTCTTATCTGATGGAAGAGAACACGGTAACGATGCAGGCTCTGGTAATGGCTCACGCTTGCTACGGCCACAACTCTTTCTTTAAAGGCAACTACCTGTTTCAAACCTGGACAGACGCCGGTTCCATCATCGATTACTTGCTGTTCGCTAAGAAGTATATCAGTGGTTGTGAAGAGAAATATGGCGTCGCTGAGGTTGAGCAGCTCCTTGATTCTTGCCATGCATTAATGAATTACGGCGTAGACCGATACAAACGTCCTGAGAAGATTTCCATTGCTGAAGAAACCGCAAGGCAGGAAGAGCGAGAGGCTTACCTACAATCTCAAGTCAATGAGCTGTGGAGAACTGTGCCTAAAAATCAAGACAAGGAAAAAGAAACCAAAATCCGCTTTCCTAGCGAGCCTCAAGAGAACATTCTTTACTTTATCGAGAAGAACGCACCACTGCTTGAACCTTGGCAGCGTGAGTGTGTTCGTATCGTTCGCAAGGTAAGCCAGTACTTCTACCCTCAGAAACAAACTCAAGTCATGAACGAAGGCTGGGCAACCTTCTGGCATTACACCATTCTTAACCATCTTTATGATGAAGGCTTGGTGAGTGATAAGTTCATCTTAGAGTTCCTGCACAGCCATACCAGTGTAGTCGCGCAACCTGCTTACAACAGCCCTTACTTTAGCGGAATAAACCCTTACGCACTTGGCTTCGCGATGTTTAGAGACATTCGACGCATTTGTGAAGAGCCAACCGATGAAGACAAAGAGTGGTTCCCTGAACTCGCCGGAAGTGATTGGTTAGAGGCAGTGCACTTTGCAATGCACAACTTCAAAGATGAAAGCTTTATTAGCCAATATCTTTCTCCAAAGATCATTCGTGACTTTAAGCTGTTTTCAGTGCTTGATGATGACCGAAAAAACACCATTGAAGTAAGTGCTATACATGATGACCCGGGCTATCGCCTGATTCGTGAGAAGCTTGCGGCGCAATACAATCTCAGCAACCTTGAACCCAACATTCAGGTGTTCAATGTAGATGTACGCGGCGATCGTTCAATGACACTCCAGTATGTGCCTCATGACCGTATCCCGCTTGATAAAGGCTACGACGAAGTGATGAAGCATCTCTATCGCTTGTGGGGCTTTGATGTGATTTTGGAAGAGCTCAAAGATACGGGTCATAGAGAGATTCTGACGACTTGTCCAAAACGTAATGACTATGGAGCCAAGATTTAATACCAATCGCAGTTCATCGGTGATGGCAATAAAACTCCGCTCCCCCTACACCATAGTGGTCAACCCGCTCGGAAGTGGAGCAATAAAAAAGCGCATAAGTCTGATGACTTATGCGCTTTCTTTTTAAGGCTCAAACGTCTTTAAATAGACGTGAGCCACTAAAGCTAGAGCTAGAGCTAGAGCTAAAACTGAATAAACTTAAACAATTGGCTTTTGGCCGCGTTCAATCAGTTTCATCAGCACGCTGTCTGCAGATTTGCCTGCCACGCCCGCTAGTTTGTCTGAAAGCTTTTTCTTCTGTACGTAGTGAATCGCTAGAACCGTTTTGTTCTTACATGCCTCTACGACTAAATCATCAGAAGTGCAGATCTCATCCACCAGCCCAAGTTCATGTGCTTGCGTGCCAAACCAGTGTTCGCCAGTTGCTACTTTTTCAAGATCTAACGCAGGACGATGGTCACGAATGAAGTCTTTGAATAGGCCATGTGTCTCTTCTAACTCTTCTTTGAATTTCTCACGTGCTTTATCGCTGTTCTCACCAAACATGGTTAATGTACGTTTGTACTCACCTGCCGTTAGCTGTTCGAACTCGATATCGTGTTTCTTCAGCAGTTTATTGAAGTTTGGCAATTGAGCGATAACGCCAATAGAGCCAACAATAGCAAAAGGTGCAGATACGATTTTGTCTGCGATACATGCCATCATGTAACCGCCACTTGCTGCTACTTTGTCTACCGAGATAGTCAGAGGCAAACCTGCTGCTTTGATACGATCAAGTTGAGAAGACGCCAAGCCATAGCCGTGAACCATGCCACCGCCAGACTCAAGCTTAAGTAATACTTCATCGCCTTCACGAGCCACAGCCAGAACCGCCGTTACCTCTTCACGTAATGAAGCCACTTCTTTAGCATCAATGCTGCCGTTAAAATCAAGAACGAATAGATGTGGTTCACGCTTGCTATCAAGCTCCCCCTCTTTCGCTGCTTTCTTCACTTCTTTACCGCGTGATTTTACTTTCTCTTTTTCCGCTTTCTTTTCTGCTTTATCACGGGCTTTGATGAAAGCATCGTCGTGTAGATGGTGCTCTAATTGTTCAATCGTCTGTTTATGGTGTTCAGATAGGTTCGTGATTTCCAGCTCACCTTTAATCGCGCTTGATTTCCCACCCACAGATTTAGCAATCACTAAAATTGCGATGATGGCGATTACAATGGTCGCAATCTTGGCTAAAAACAGGCCGTAGTCCAACAAAAATTCCAATGTCATATCCCCTATTGTATGAATTAGTGTATTGTAACCATCTTGTCACGATTACCAAGAATTTCTCATCATTCCTGCGGTTATCTGTGTGATTAAACATCAATGGAATGACGAACATAATAAAGAAAGAAGGATAAGCACAGTGGATTACCCAATCTCTACAGATGCCCTCAAAGATAAAGTAATTTTGGTTACAGGTGCCGGTGCTGGCATTGGTCGCCAAGCTGCACTAAGCTTCGCTCAACATGGCGCAACTGTCATTCTGTTAGGCCGCAATGTAAAAAACCTAGAATTCATTTACGATGAAATCGAAAGCGCTGGTTACCCGCAGCCTGCAATTATCCCATTGGATTTAAAAGGCGCGACAAAACAGAACTACGTTGATATGGCTGAAACCATTGAATCGCAGTTCGGTCGTTTAGACGGTCTACTTCATAACGCTGGCGTTTTAGGTACTCTGAGCCCGTTTGAGCAGATTGATGAAGAAACCTTTGATGATGTTATGCAGATCAATGTGAAGTCTGAGTTCTTGATGACTCAAGCACTTTTACCTGCACTTAAGAAAGCGGAAACGGGTCGTATAGTATTCACCTCTTCTACCGTTGGCCACTCAGGCCGTGCATTCTGGGGCACTTACGCAATTTCTAAGTTTGCTACCGAAGGTATGATGCAGATCTTAGCGGATGAGCTTGAAGACACTAACATCCGTGTTAATGCGATCAACCCAGGCGGCACGCAAACACGCATGCGTGCAAAAGCGTACCCAGGTGAAGATGCGAACAAGCTGAAAACGCCATTGGACATCATCCCACTGTACTTACACTTAATGAACCCAAGTGTGACAGACATTAATGGTCAATGTATCGACGCTCAACCTAAGTAGTTGATATTATGCCCAATCGTAAAAAGTCGCTTTAATTGCGGCTTTTTTTGTATCTAGATCAACCAACTAGCACTGACTCTCATTAATTATCATCATTTTGCTTTGCATCTTTTTCATTGTTAAATATACTGTATAAATATACAGGTATTTAATTATGCATGAACTCATAAAAAACTTACAAGACCGCCAGCTAATCTGGAAAGGGCTACAATCAACAACGCAAGGAACTACCACTTCGACAGGCTATCCGCAATTGGATAAACAGCTTGATGGTGGCTTTCCTACACACGGCGTTATTGAAGTTGAATCACAACAAGGGATTGGCGAACTGCGCCTGCTTACCTCCTATTTAGCTCAGCAAAACTCACAGAAGCTGGCCATATTCATTAACCCGCCAGGGAAGATCTGTGCCGAGTTTTTTAGCAGCCAAGGGATTGAGCTCGATAACATCTTGGTGATCGAGCCTCAACGCGACCTCGATGCATTATGGGCAGCCGAGCAATGCCTCAAGAGTGGTGCTTGTCATTCTGTATTGTTATGGGGAGCCGATCTCGAAATCCACCAAACCAAACGCCTACAAGCCGCAAGTGAAACGGGCAAGTGCCTGCAATTTCACTTTAAAGCCACTAGCCATAATCAATTATCCCTGCCCGTTTCTTTAAGCATGAAGCTCTCTTCTCACGCGCAGGGGTTAAAGGTTGAAGTGACAAAAAGAAAAGGCAGTTGGTCGTATGGCAGCTTTATTCTCGATATGACCCACAATTGGCCGTTACTGACAGAAAAAGTCATCAGCATCGACAGTTCACATCATAATCTGTCAGATAATACTGTGTTGGCCTTCCCTATTGCGAAGCAAGGTTAGCGCATGCTGTGGCTTTATCTGCACTTTCCATCTCTGCAGTTGGATACCTTGTTTAATTCTGAGCTATCTAACTCCGAGAAAGTTCACTCTAATGAAGAGTCACACGAGCAACCTATTCTCATCGTGGATGAAAAAGATCACCGTGTGCTGCAAGCTAACCAAGCTGCTCTACAATCGGGAATTTCACTTGGTATGGGGCTAGGGTCTGCGGCGGCGCTTTGCCATAACTTACACGTCCACCCTTACAGTATTGAGCTAGAAAAAAGCAAGCTCAAAGAGATCGCTCAATGGGCGTATTTGGTCACTTCTGACATGGCTTTACTACCACCGAATGGTTTGTTGATTAAAGCTTCTAATATGCTGTCACTTTACGATGGGCTAGATAACTACTGGCATGAGCTCAAAAGTCATTTAGAAACGCTCAATATCCAGTTCAGCTTCGCGACGGGTTACTCGCCACTTTCTGCGATCCTTTTGGGCAAGCAATCCATCAACCAAGTCACTAATAATGTTGAGCAAATGAAAGCATGGGTTAATCAACAAGTATTAAGTTCCAGCGAGCTGCCAACTAAGCAAGTGGAGCGTCTGAACCGCGTCGGCATTAACTTAGTGGATGACCTATTGAAACTGCCTTTGCAAGATGTCGCACGTCGCTTTGATATCGACTTGGTCAATTATGTTGGTCGCCTTAACGGACAGTTCAAGCACCCGATTGATTTCTATCATCCACCGGAGAATTTTCAGCAATATCTCGAGCTATTGTTTGATATTGAAAACATCCTATTTATCGAAAAGCCGCTGCTGAAATTGTTGAATCAACTGGAATGCTTTTTGAAGCTACGTGACCGAGTAGCGTTTGAATTAACGCTGATTCTGCATCTTAGGGATAAAGACGATCATCCTGTCTCTTTCTATTCGGCACAAGGTGATTACCTTGCTGAAAAATGGGCAAGCCTTACCCATCTAACTTTAGAGTCACTAAAGCTCACAGCACCGGTTCGAGGGCTGACTCTCTCTTTGATTCGTCATGGAGAACCGCAAGTCGCCTACCATGATCTTTTCGATGGCAATACAGGAACACTTGCCGCGTTAGATTTGATCTCATTACTGCAAGCTAAATTAGGGCAAGCCTGCATTCAAACACCGAAAATACAGCACGACCCAAGACCAGAGAAGGCCAACCAATATTTACTACCGACACTGGGGAATACGGTAAAAAAGGGACAAATTTCCCAAGATATCGCGCAACAAACTATGACAGCTTCCAACATCAACCAACAGCGACTCAGGCCCAGTATTTTACTACCAGAGCCCGAAGCCTTAACCGAAAGCGTCACCTTATCTCAGGGCCCTGAGCGTATTGTTTCTGGGTGGTGGGATGGCGAAAAAATCATTCGTGACTACTTTATTGCTCACAGTGAAAACGGTCGATGGCTATGGGTCTTTAGAACGCCAAATAAACAGTGGTTTTTGCACGGCTTATTTAGCTAGTCAGCAAGACAATTTAGTTAAGTCGCACGTTCCACGTACTCTATTTCAACATCCCTTTTCAATCATGTTTACTCGCAATGATTAAGTGAGATTACGTTATGTCTCAGCAATACTCAGAGCTTTTCTGCCAAAGTAATTACTCCTTTCTTGAGGGAGCTTCACACGCGGAAGAGCTGGTTTTACAGGCCGACTTCTTACGTTACAAAGCACTCGCTGTTACTGATGAGTGCTCGGTCGCGGGCATCGTGAAAGTCCACTCTGCAATCAAGCAACATAAACTGTCGCTCAAGCAAATTGTCGGGAGCATGTTTTGGTTAAATGAAGAATGCCAAGTGGTTTTACTATGCCCAAATAGACAAGCCTATGCCGAGCTGTGCCGCATTATTACCAATGCGAGACGTCGTAGCAGCAAAGGGCATTATCAGCTCTCTGAGTGGGATATTATGTCGGCTAAGCACTGCTTCATCCTGTGGCTACCTCAGCAAAAAAATGAAGACGCGCATTGGGGACAATGGCTTTCTCAACATCATTCCGGTCGGTTGTGGATTGGCTTACAACGACACCTCAAACAGACCGACCAACAATACACGGATTACTGCATTGAGCTGTCACAGCATCACCACCTGCCGATTACAGCTTGTGGTGGCGTGTTAATGCACAATGCTAATCGCTTGCCCTTACAGCACTCACTCACCGCGATTAAATATCAAAAACCAGTGACCGAAGTTGGCAGTCACTTACTGGCGAATGCCGAGCGCTGTTTGCGAAGCATCAATAAGCTCTCTCATATCTTCAAAGCGGAGTGGCTAGAAGAGAGCAACCGAATTTCTGAACTGTGCGAATTTGACTTAGGTAGTCTACGTTACGAATACCCAAGTGAGTTGATTCCTCAGGGTGAGACGCCCATGAGCTATCTACGTATGTTGGTTGAAAAAGGAAAACAGGCTCGCTTTCCACAAGGTGTCCCTAATGACATTCAACAAATCATCGATAAAGAGCTGGGGCTGATTGGTGAGCTTGACTACCCTTTCTTTTTTCTCACCATCCACGACATCGTGATATTTGCCAAAAGCCAAGGTATTCTTTACCAAGGTCGAGGTTCAGCGGCCAATTCCGTGGTCTGTTATTGCTTAGAAATCACCTCTGTCGACCCAAGACAAATCTCGGTACTGTTTGAGCGTTTCATCAGTAAAGAGCGCGATGAGCCGCCTGATATTGATGTCGATTTTGAGCATGAACGCCGAGAAGAGGTTATTCAATATATCTACCAAAAATACGGTAGAGAACGTGCTGCACTGGCTGCAACGGTCATTTCTTATCGCTTTAAAAGTGCAGTAAGAGATGTCGGTAAAGCATTAGGGCTACAAGAAACTCAGCTCGATTACTTCATCAAAAACACCAATCGCAGAGACAAAAGCTTAGGTTGGCAGGCTCAGTTAACTCAATTAGGACTACAACCTGATTCTTTGAAGGGGCAACAATTTATCCATTTGGTCAATGAGATCATCGGCTTTCCACGCCACCTATCTCAACACGTCGGTGGCTTTGTCATATCCTCAGGACCTCTGTATGAACTGGTTCCCGTCGAGAATGCCGCGATGCACGACCGAACCATTATTCAATGGGATAAGGATGATCTAGAAACCTTAGGCTTGCTGAAAGTTGATGTGCTCGCGCTTGGTATGCTCTCTGCAATTCGTAAATGTTTCGACCTGATCAAACGTATTCATGGGCGATCACTGACAATTGCGGAGATCACTCGCCTTAAGGACGATCCTCAGGTTTATGGCATGATTCAGCGAGCAGACACGGTCGGGATATTCCAAATTGAGTCACGTGCACAAATGAGCATGCTACCAAGGCTTAGGCCAAAGGCTTATTACGACTTGGTGATTCAAATCGCTATCGTACGCCCTGGTCCTATTCAGGGCGATATGGTTCATCCGTTTCTCAAGCGTCGAGATGGCATTGAGCCAATCAGTTATCCATCTAAAGATGTGGAGTCGGTACTGTCGCGCACCTTAGGTGTTCCTATCTTCCAAGAGCAAGTGATCAAACTCGCGATGGTAGCTGCAGGATTTACTGGTGGTGAAGCAGATCAACTCAGACGAGCGATGGCCGCTTGGAAGAAAAATGGCAACGTATTTAAGTTCAAAACCAAACTCATCGAAGGCATGCAAAAGCGAGGCTACGAAACCGAGTTTGCTGAACAAATATTTAAACAGATATGTGGCTTTGGTGAATACGGTTTCCCTGAAAGCCACTCGGCTTCCTTTGCGGTATTAGCCTATTGTTCAGCTTGGTTGAAATGCTACTACCCAGAGTGCTTCTATGCTTCTTTGTTGAATAGCCAACCCATGGGCTTTTATAGTCCATCGCAGTTGGTTCAAGATGCACAGCGACACAATGTGACGATACTTCCGGTATGTGTGAACGCTTCTCAAAACGACCACACGGTTGTCTCTCAACAGAATAGTTTAGCGATTCGATTAGGGCTGCGACAAATCAAAGGTTTGAGTGAACACGGTATCCAGAGCGTACTTGCTAATCGTCCGCATTCTGGTTATCACCATCCTAGCCAAGTAAAACAGCTATCGATGAATAAGAAGGACATAGAGCTACTCGCATCAGCCAACGCGCTACACAACGTTTCAGGAGACCGTTTCCAGACGCGCTGGGCGATAATGGATTCCGCTTCTGACCTACCTCTGTTTAGCCAAGTCTATGACGAGACTAAGGATGGTCATGGCGAACACACACTGCACAAACCCAATGAGATGCAGGATTTACTTGAGGACTTTACCAGTGTCGGTATCTCATTAAATAAGCACCCTATAACCTTACTAGAAGAAGCGAATCGATTAGGTCGATTCACTCATATGAAAGACTTGATGCAACAAAGACACAAATCCATAGTCACCGTTGTCGGGTTAGTCACAGGTAAGCAATCACCGGGAACTGCGGCAGGTGTCACCTTTGTCACACTAGAGGACAGCACTGGCAATATCAACGTGGTGGTATGGGGCGCCACAGCACGTGCTCAACAACAAGCTTATCTGACAGCTAAGGCGTTAAAGGTACAAGGGATATTAGAAAAAGAAGGAGAAGTCGTGCATGTTATTGCGGGGAAACTTATCGATATTACCGATGAAATTGTTGGCTTGAAAACCAAATCTCGGGATTTTCATTAGCGAAGTACCAACTGTTCTCAATAGGTCACTGGCTAAAGGAGGAACGAGAGAAAGAGCAACGAAAAAGGGAAGCATCCGCTTCCCTTCAATTCCAATTGTTGAGTTATGACTCAACTTCAGCTTCCGTACGTCTTTTCTTAAATTCCCTATACAGTAATAAGCTCAAAGTCATGACGACTTTAGACGTTAACCATATCATTAAGAGGAACTACCTTAGATTGTGTGTGAAAAGTTACGCTAGTAGTTGAGCATATTTCGTTAAGAAAAATATGCTGCGTGAATATTAGCAAACGTTTTCTATAAGGTCACTCAAAACAAACCGTACAACAGCATTAATTATAAAATCTGACGCATTCGCTCTTGAGTCACTTCAACCAAGAGGTCCGGCTGGAACTTGGAAATAAAGCGGTTACACCCTACTTTCTCAACCATAGCTTCATTAAAACTTCCACTTAATGAAGTATTTAGCGTAATAAACAGGTCATGCATTCTAGGGTCAGTACGTACTTCGTGTGTCAGCTTATAGCCGTCCATTTCAGGCATTTCAGCATCGGTGATCATCAACAATATTTCTTGATTGATGTCTTTGCCTTCATCACACCAGCCCTTAAGTAAGGTCAGTGCTTCTAAGCCATCACAACACTCAATAATGTTCAAACCCAACTGCGACAAGGTACCTTTGATTTGGTTACGCGCTGTTGAAGAGTCATCAACGATAAGCACATTACGTCCTATCATCTCCTGAGCTAATTGTTCGTCTAAAACGCCTTCAGAGATCGAGACATCGTAATCAATGATCTCAGCTAACACTTTCTCAACATCGATGATCTCAACAATCTTGTGCTGCTCTTCTTCTTGAATATGCGTGATAGCGGTTAGGTAGTTTGCACGGCCTGTTGTCTTTGGCGGCGGTTGAATTTCTGTCCATGTCGTGTTCACGATATTACGAACTTGTCCAACCAAGAAACCTTGTACGGTTCGGTTGTATTCCGTAATAATTAGGTTGCTCTCTTGAGATTCCGCACGAGATGGCGGAAAGCCAATGGCACTTCGCAAATCAATAACAGGCACCGATTCACCACGTAAAGAAGCCACACCCGTAATATGATGGTGAGAGCCAGGTAAGCGAGTGAGCACTGGCACTTTTAGGACTTCTTTCACTTTAAATACGTTAATCGCAAATAGTTGACGACTGTTTAAGCTGAATAATAAGAGCTCCAGACGATTTTCACCGACCAGTTTGGTTCTCTGATCAACCGAATTTAAAACGCCAGACATACAACACCTTAGTGACAAATAATAACTGTGGCTACAATAGCCTACTTCAATAGGTTAAAGCAAAGCGCCAATGCACAGAATGCTTAAACTAAGTACAACAAATGATGTTATACAAAGCTTAAGTACATGGAAAGGTTCAGGGTAAGGCTACAAGACGAGAAAAGGGGTTAACCTTCAATAACTTTCATTAACAGTTGGCCATCGTATAAGGCCTGCTTGATGAGCGCAGCACCTGGCATGGTTGCCTGCTTATAAAAACGAGATTCCACCAGCTCTAAGTCTTTATGGTAAACCGATAGACTCTGCTCTTCGATGCACTTTTGAATCGCCGGGTATAACACGCTCTTCGCCTGATTGATAACACCACCCACCAAAATTTTCTCTGGGTTGAATAAGTTAATCACAATCGCAATCGCAGAGCCTAAGTAACGGCCTAGCTGTTCAATCACTTCGACAGCCAATGGATCCCCATCAGCAGCAGCCGCGCAGATCTGTTCAATTGTGACATCTTCAAACACAGTAAGCGTTGATTCTTCACCATTTGCCAGTCGCTCTTTGACTTGCTCACGGATCGCTTGAGAACTCGCGACCGTTTCTAAGCAACCTCGGTTACCACAATGACAAAGCTTGCCTTCTTTATCGATCTGAATATGACCCAACTCACCGATGTTACCGTGACGCCCTTGCAGAACGCGACCATCAAGAATGATCCCGGCACCTAAACCGTGGTGAATCGAGATAAGAACAGAGTTGTCGTTATCTTGTGAGTTACCAAACAGCTTCTCTGCTAATGCCCATGCTCGGGTATCATTGGCAATAAAAACTGGTAGGCCGGTTTCTTTGTAGATCTCCGGCCCCAACGCCAAGTTTTCAACGTTGTAGTGCGGCATCTGCAGCACAATACCTTGCTCTGAATTCACCAGACCTGGCAGCGTGATAGCGATACTCGTCACCCTGTCGAGTTGCTCAGCATAGGTTTGGAAGAACTCATCGATTTCATGGAGAAGACGCGCAAGCACATCATCTTGATCGCGTTCATGGATATCAATTTTGGTATCGATAAGCACGTCACCGCCCAATTCATGGAGCGCGATCGTCAAGTATCCGCGACCAAGACGCATCGACAGAAACTGCCAACCTTCGTTATTGGTTTGCAGACCGACAGCAGGACGCCCACGAGTCGTGGCTTCTTGAACCGTCGTTTCGTGAATAAGGTGAGCTTCAATGAGTTCACGGGTAATTTTAGTAATACTCGCCGGAGCCAACTCACTTTGCTTGGACAGATCGATACGAGAAATAGGACCTTTAAGGTCAATTAGTTTATATACACGACCAGCATTGACCTGTTTGATATGATCAATATGGCCCGGTTGAGCCATGTACATTTTACGCTCCAGAAATCATCAACGAGGTAATTTTTTTACTTTGCGAAGTAATTGTGAAGTCACTTGGTATATCGCCGTGACCAGTATCACGTATATACATGAATCTTTGTGTATCGAGTCAAATAGTTCGAGGAAAATTAACACCCACATCGATAATTTGCGACTTAATTTTCAGAATAAAACATCGCATTTGAGCCCTGAATTCAATAATTAAAGGCAAATCAAGAAATATCCTCCTAGCTCCCAATAAATTATCAATTAATGCATATACTTAATTCAGTCTTTTAAAAGATTACTTGGCCTCACTCTAGGAGTATTCATGACAGCCGAATTAAGAAAAACGAAAATCGTCACAACGCTAGGCCCTTCTACTGATAAAGGTAACGTGCTTGAAGAGATCATCAAAGCCGGTGCCAATATTGTTCGTATGAACTTCTCTCACGGCACCAGCGACGACCATATACAACGCGCAGAAAAAGTCAGAGCAATAGCAAAAAGACACGGTACTCAAATCGCCATTCTCGGAGACTTACAAGGTCCCAAGATTCGTGTGTCGACATTCAAAGATGGCAAAATCCAACTTGCCGTAGGCGACCTGTTCACTCTCGATAGCAGCCTAGGTTTAGGTGAAGGCAATCAAGAAGCCGTTGGCCTTGATTACAAAGAACTGCCTAACGACGTATCCTCCGGCGATATCCTGTTGCTTGACGATGGTCGTGTTCAACTGAAAGTAACCAAAGTGGAAGGCTGCCGTGTTCACACCGAAGTTATCATTGGTGGCCCACTCTCAAATAACAAAGGCATCAATAAAAAAGGCGGTGGCCTTTCAGCAGAAGCGCTAACAGAAAAAGACAAGCGCGACATCGTCACCGCAGCACAAATCAAAGTGGATTACCTCGCCGTATCTTTCCCTCGCAATGGCGAAGACATGCACTACGCTCGTCAGCTTGCACGAGAAGCTGGCTTAGAAGCTCACCTCGTCGCAAAAGTGGAACGAGCAGAGACAGTCGCCACTGTTGAGAATATGGATGACATCATAATGGCCTCAGATGTGGTCATGGTGGCTCGTGGTGACCTCGGAGTAGAAATTGGAGACCCAGAGTTGGTCGGTGTACAAAAACAGCTTATACGCCGTGCTAGAGCGCTTAACCGAACGGTGATCACCGCGACTCAAATGATGGAATCAATGATTTCTGCGCCAATGCCAACCCGTGCCGAAGTCATGGACGTTGCCAATGCGGTACTCGATGGCACCGACGCAGTGATGCTTTCAGGTGAAACCGCTGCGGGTGATTACCCAGTCGAAACCGTAAAATCAATGGCAGAAGTCTGTATTGGTGCTGAGAAGATGGCGGGGGTTAACCAATCTAATTACCGTATTGACCGCACCTTCGTTACCGCAGAAGAAACTGTTTCTATGGCGACCATCTACTCAGCAAACCATATGGAAGGCATTAAAGGAGTAGTCACTCTAACTGAATCAGGCCGTACTGCACTGATGATGTCTCGTCTAAGTGCTGACATGCCTATATACGCGCTGTCTCGTAACGAAGGAACACTTAATCGCTGCACCTTGTACCGAGGTGTGACACCTATCTACTTCGAGACAGAAGCCAAAGACAGTTTTGACATTGCCCTATCTACGCTCACCTGCCTAAAAGAGCAAGAGCATCTTAAGTTTGGCGATCTCGTTATCGTCACTCAAGGCGACATTATGGATGTGGCGGGATCAACCAACTGTATGAGAATCTTGCCTGTCACCTAATGTTTGCCCGTAAGGCAAAACGATTTGCCTAATCTCAAGGCAAAAAAGGGTTATTGAACCAAGTTCAATAACCCTTTTTCATTTCAGAACACTGAATCATTAACGATATAAGAGCTAACAGCATGCTAACTCATCAACTTCAAGAATTACTTGCCAGCAGCAATGGTTGCTAACTGTGGAATGTGTGAATTGCGAGCGTTTTCCGTTGATGTATAGGTTTCTACAAATCGGTAACCGGCTTCTAAGCCCAATTCGTAATCGTGTAACAGATCCTCTTTATCACTCATTAGTGAACTCGATTTCAGCGGCTGACTTGGTGCTATCTGCACTACAAACGCATCATCCGGTGGAGAATTCAAAAAGTCTTGTGTCAGTGAGTAGGTTTGGTAATGCACCATCAGCATGTCAGCCAAGCCTGAATCAAACTTATCACCGATTAAATGACTTAAGCGATAGATATCATCCGCACCAAATAACCATCGGCCACCATTAAGCAGATCCAAATGCCCGCGGTCACGCTTTTGCTCTTTTGAGCGCATAATTTGCTGTTGGAAGAAAGAGGTCCAGTCGGTTTTCCACTGCTCCACTTTCTGTTGCCAGTGGCCTTGAACACTGTCGAAAGATTCACGAAACCATTCCAGCTCTTCGGCGGATATCGGTTTAGGTGCTTTTATTGAAGGTTTATTCACCTGAGAGCCCGCTAAATGTCCATCCCCTTCCTCTACCACGGGCTCAGTACGAATCACGACAATAGAACGAGCTTGTCTGCGCCATGCTTCTTGAACCGGTATACATGCTGATACACCACCGTCCACATAAGCACTGTCACCAATGAAAATTTCGTCATTGTACAAACGAGGAATGGCGCAGGTCGCAATCATCACTTTGTACCAGTCGTCGCCCAATAATGGGAAGTAGTGATCTCGTAAATCTTTAGAGTCCGTCACTGCCGCATAAAAATGGCGATCGCCTAACGTTTGTCGTCCCAAATCCAGATCGAACTTATAGGGATAAGCCATAATTTGCTCTAAAGCCCATTCGAGGCCTAGATTCTTTCGGTGTCGTATATAAGAAAAAAGATTGAAGAATTCTGGTGAGGTAGTGAGGTCGAGAACAAAAGAACGCCCAAGGCCTTTATCACGGCACAGATAAGCGCATAAGTTGAGGGCACCTGCTGAGGTACCGAAAAATTCGTCGAAGGGGTCAAAATTAGAAAGAAGAAAGGCATCCAGCACTCCCGAAGTAAAAATACTTCTCTGTCCGCCACCTTGAGCGACCAGTGCTGTTTTTCCAGCAATAAACTTAGCGTAATAGTCCAAGTCTATTGCTGTATCAATATTGGTTATAATCCCACTATTCATTATTCCCTGAGCACAAAAACTCAGCCTCGCAATAAATGGTATTAGCTACCAATCGCAATAAAGCCAAATGAAAGAATGATTGTGTAGATAAACGCTGTTATTTGTAGAGCATTTTTCAGATTATGGTCCATAGACACCTCTGGCTTATTATTAATTTGTCGAGTTTCTATTTAAGTACTATCAGGTGTGTGAAGTATCTTCAAGAATCGTTGAAATTAGTCGCACAATATTGATGTAACCATCACAATTAGTAAGTGTATGGACAAGGATATACTCATGAATAACAAAGCAAATATAATGGCACTGGTTGCGCTTCTTTCCATTTCAAGCGCGAATGCTTCGCCGGAGATCATCATTACTCCGATGGTGGGTTATACCGGCGGTGGCAGTGTCGAAGACCAGGATGGAAAAACTTATGACATGAAAGGCTCTGAAAACTACACTTTTGCAATTGAAACGCCACTTGAAAAAGGACGCATCGGCTTTTTCTATTCCAATCAGAGCTCTGAGTTAGAAACACTCAACTTAAGTTCCTCCATCCAATACCTGCACTTTCAAAGCAGTATCTACTACCCTGCTTCTCCTGTATTGTCCGGCTATCTAGGGCTAGGTCTTGGGGCGTCTTACGTTGATGTTGACTGGGCGAAAAACAAGTATGGATTCTCCACCTCTATCTTTGGTGGTTTAGAATACAAATTTAGTGACCGCTTAGCTTTAAATACTCAAATACGCTGGCTAGGTACGGTTGTCGATAACGACACATCCGGTATTTGTAGCGTGCCAAGCACTGGGCAAGACTGCATTATCCGCTTTGATACCGATTGGATGAACCAATTCCAGGCCAATATCGGACTCAGTTTTACTTTCTAAGTCAACGCCTGTTCTCAAGCGAAATGAGTTAGAAGAAAATCTGGATGTCTGATTTAACGACAAAACCAGCTAAATGCTGGTTTTTTCATTATTAAAACGGTTTTAGTTCAGGTTAGAACTTATAGGTAACACCTAAAGCGCCGCCCACTTGCAACTCAACACCTTTATACATATCGAGTTCAGGGTGAACTTGAGCGTAAGCATTCCAACCTTCGTAGAAATTCACTTTCACGCCTAACGGCAAGCGTAAGCCAAAGTCGTCATTCCATTCAGCCCAAGCACCAGCACCGACGTACCAGCTCAACGGAGCTTCAGTCTCGAACTGACCACGCTTCAAAATGTAATCAAAGGCAGCGCCGTCATTGCCAATCGTAGCACGGTATTTCTGATCAAATTCCACAACGACACTCAGGTCTTGGTCAATGGCGAGTCCCACTTCCAAAGCTGGAGCTTCAGAAGCTTGAGCAAACGAGGCTCCGCTGCAGCACATAAGGCCGATCAAGTAACGATGTTTCATAATATTCTCAGACTGTATTTAAAAAACGGAAGTCTACTGGAATCTCAGCAAAAGGTGTCATCGCTGGGTAAAAGATAAAAGACACGAAAAATTTAAGAGCAACCATCAACTGATCGAGTTGAATGATAAGTATCTGAGTTAATGGAGATTAAGCACAATAGATCTTTCATAGAGCAGAAAACAAAAAAGGAGGCCTTTCGGCCTCCTTTCAATTTATTGAATCAGAGAATTAACCGTTGTTACGGATCCACTCATCCATGTCTGTCTTAAGGTTGTCAGACTTAGTACCGAAGATAGCTTGTACGCCACCAGCAACTACAACAACACCTGCAGCGCCTAGTTTCTTCAGTTTGTCTTGGTCAACAACTGCTGTATCAGCTACTGCAACACGTAGACGAGTAATACAAGCGTCAAGACCAGTGATGTTCGCTTTACCACCGAATGCAGCAACTAGCTCACCAGCAAGTTCAGAACCAGTCGCAACTGACTCTTCTTCAGTCTCGTCTTCACGGCCTGGAGTTTTAAGGTCTAGAGCTTTAATCACAGTGCGGAATACGATGTAGTAAATTGCAGCGTAAGCAATACCACATACAACCATTAGGCCCATCTTAGACGCGTTGCCAGATAGAACTAGGAAGTCGATTAGACCGTGTGAGAAAGATGTACCGTGTACAAAACCTAGAGTGTTCGCAAGAACGTATGCAGAACCAGCTAGTAGAGCGTGGATTGCGTACAGTACTGGAGCAACGAATAGGAAAGAGAATTCGATTGGTTCAGTGATACCCGTTAGGAATGAAGTCAACGCAGCAGAAGCCATGATGCCCATTACTTTAGCGCGGTTTTCAGGCTTAGCTGAGTGTGCAATCGCGATTGCAGCAGCAGGTAGACCGAACATCTTGAACATGTAACCACCAGCTAGCTGACCGAAGCCATTGCCCGCTGCACGAGATGCGTCATCAGCAACTAGGTAACAAGTAAGAACACCGTTTTGAGTTTCGCCAGCAGCGTTTACACAAGTACCAGCTTCAAAGAAGAAAGGTACGTTCCAAACGTGGTGAAGACCAAATGGAATTAGAGAACGCTCAACGATACCGTAGATACCAAACGCCACTTGTGGGTTTTGGTGAGCAGCCCAATCAGAGAACGCAGAGATAGCGCCGCCAACTGGTGGCCATACTACAGATAGTAGGATTGCTAGACCAATCGCAGAGAAACCTGTGATGATTGGCACAGCACGCTTACCAGCGAAGAAGCCAAGGTACTCTGGTAGTTGAATACGGAAGAAACGGTTGAATGCCCAAGCAGCAACACCACCGACTAGGATACCACCTAGTACACCAGTATCGATTTTATCAACGCCCATTACACCAGCCATTACGCCAAGTGTAGCAGTCATGATGCCATAACCAACGATAGCAGCTAGACCCGCTACACCATCGTTGTTAGTAAAGCCAAGTGCAACACCTACTGCGAACAGTAGTGCCATTTGACCGAATACTGAACCACCAGCTTGTTCCATTAAGTTTGAAACGATTTCTGGAATGAAAGGAAGATCTGCTGCACCGACACCTAGCAAAATACCCGCAACTGGTAAAACTGATACTGGAAGCATCAGAGACTTACCAACTTTCTGCAGGCTAGCAAAAAGGTTCTTAAACATGTTTATGCTCCTGATAAAGATAAAATAATTATATTGGGTTCTAACGGCACACCCCCGTAGCCTATATGTTAGCACCCTGCGAAAATGTAACCATGTATTGCATTATATTTTCTGCCGCTAAATATATATTGATGGGGAACTAACTTTCTAGTCACTTACGAAATTTAGTTTCAAAACACGTCTTGGATCACATGTCAAATCTAGAAATGCAATCCTTTACAAGCATTTAATTAATTGAAATATATAAGTATTTTTCAATAGTCCTATTATTTTACTGAGTAAATAAAATAGGAGCGAATGTTATTTTTAGTAACAAAATTACAAATGTTATAATTAGCGCTCTCAAGTTCAACATAATTCGTAAACATTAAAAAAAAACGTATTTTTAGTGATCAAAAACACAAAAAGGGAGCTTTCGCTCCCTTTTATTTGTTTACTTAGATTTTTATTGCAAAAAAAGTTTTTGGTAATTTTTGGTCGTTTGTTCGGCAACCTCTTTCATCGACACACCTTTTAATTGCCCAATGTAGGCCGCCACTTCGACGACATATGCAGGCTGATTCTGCTTCCCACGATATGGAATGGGCGCCAAATATGGAGAATCTGTCTCGATCAGCAACCTGTCTAGCGGTAGGTTCTTAACAACTTCTTTAAGTTCTGTAGCCTGCTTAAAGGTCACAATGCCTGAAATTGAGATATAGAAACCTAGTTCCATTGCTGCTTCAGCGAACGCTTGATCTTCGGTAAAGCAGTGAATCACACCACCACACTTCTCAGCTCCGCCATCACGTAAAATAGCTAATGTGTCTTCACGTGCGTTACGAGTGTGAATGATCAAAGGTTTATTCAGCTCAACGGCTAACTCAACATGCTGCTTAAATCGTAGCTGTTGCAGCTCCGCCGTCTCTGGTTGGTAGTGATAATCTAAACCTGTCTCTCCAATCGCCACAACCTTAGGGTTGCTCGCGTATTCACGCATTGTCTCTAGGCTGAAATCACTTTCAACATCGAGAGGGTGAACGCCACAAGAGGCTTTAACGTTATCAAACGGCGAGATCATCTCGAGCATATTTTCAAACGAATCGAGTGTCACACCGACAGAAAGCAATTGGTCTACGTTAGCAGCCTTCGCCTGGTTAACCACATCTTCTACGCTGGTGTGTAAATCTTGGTAATCCAGTTTGTCTAAATGACAGTGGGAATCTACGAACATGTTTCCTCGCAAGTGGCTATCAGCCAATTCATTATGAGTAGCTCCGTATTGAGCCCAGGGTGTTGCTTTAACTGCTCAATCAATGTCAGCAGTTTATTCGATGCTGCATAAGCACTTTGATAAGACATCGCCTCACACAATGCTTTCGCACTCGGAGTGAAAGCCTGATTCGCCAAACCAAAATGCAGCTTCTGTACATCTGACAATAGATGCCAAAGCCAGCCAAGTTGAATCAAAGGGTCTTTGCTAAGCTCTGTAGAGAACTTTAGCATGTCAGGTTGAGTGCCTTTTATCACATTCACAAAGCCATCGAGCGCTTTTGTTGAAGCTTCAACGCCACCTTGCTCAAACATCGCTTTTGCTTTTAAAGGCGCGTTGTCATTGAGTGCTAAAATATACTGCGGTACCGCTTTGCCCACTTCACCATCTAACCACGCTGATGCTGTCTCTAACTGCGGACAAACCACATTGAATTGCTGACAACGGCTAATAATAGTCGGCATTAAGCGATTACTGTTACGAGTAGACAGAATGAAGATGCACTTACTTGATGGCTCTTCCAGAGTTTTCAATAGTGCGTTGGAAGCTGATTCGTTCATTGCTTCAGCAGGGTTAAGCAAAATAACGCGCAAACCACCTAACTGAGAAGACTCTTGAGCCCAGCGGTTACTGGCACGCACTTGATCAACCGTGATCGACTTACCTTCTTTCTCGGGTGAGATCACATGAAAATCAGGATGACTGCCCGACTTCATTAACTCACAGCTGTGGCAAAACCCGCACGACTCGCTTTCATAGTTCGTGCACATCAATGCGTCGGTAAGTTGGCTAATCAAAGCATCAACGCCGAGCCCTTCCGGTGCATTAACAATCACAGAGTTAGGAAAACGCTCCGCATCGAGACTTTTTTTCCACTCACTCCATACCGGTGTGAGCCAAGAATACACTTCAGCCATGACTACCTACTGTTTGTCGAGCCAAGCAGTTAGCGCGACTTTAATATCAGCGGCTACTTGCTCAATTTCTTGCTGCGAGTTAATCACAAGTACAGAATCATCTTGTTCTGCAATTTCTAGATAGCGCTCACGCGTGCGGTCGAAAAATGAGATGTCCATCTTTTCAATTCTATCAAGCTCACCACGGCCTCTAGCACGCTCTAGCCCTACTCTAGGGTCTAGGTCCAAATATAGCGTTAGATCGGGTTTAAAGCCGCCTAGCGTGGTTGCTTTCAGTGATTCCATAGTCGTGCGCGCGATCTGGCGACCACCACCTTGGTATGCCTGTGAAGACATATCATGACGATCACCCAATACCCATTGACCATTGGCGAGTGCCGGCTTGATGACGTTCTCGACTAATTGAACACGTGCTGCATACATCAACAGCAATTCAGTCATGTCTTGAAGCTTCTCGCCTTCGTGCTCTTCTTTAACCAATGAACGCATCTTTTCAGCTAAGACAGTACCACCCGGCTCGCGAGTATTAACAATATCTTCAACACCCGATGCTTTTAATGTCTCAACGATGGCATTGATTGCTGTGCTTTTGCCAGCGCCTTCAAGGCCTTCAACCACGATAAATTTCGACTGATTCATAATTATTTCTTTATCTGTTTTTTCTTAATTGCTTTAAGTAAGCTCGCACTGCACGGTTATGCTCAGTCAAACTCTTTGAAAATACGTGACCACCTGTTCCACTCGCAACGAAATACAAGTAGTTGCTCTTCTCTGGATTCAACGCCGCGTTGATAGACGCTTTGCCTGCCATAGCGATAGGTGTCGGTGGCAAGCCACTCATTGTATAGGTGTTGTAAGGCGTTGGCGTGCGTAAGTCTTTCTTACGGATGTTGCCATCGTAGCTGTCACCCATGCCATAGATAACCGTTGGGTCAGTTTGCAAACGCATACGCTTGTTTAGACGGTTAACAAACACAGAAGAAACACGCTCACGTTCTGACGCAACAGCGGTCTCTTTCTCAATGATAGATGCAAGAATTAACGCTTCGTATGGCGATTTAAGAGGCAGCTTATCCGCTCGATTTTCCCACTCTTCATTCACCACGCTCATTAGGTCTCGATGCGCGCGCTTCAACAAATCTAAATCAGTGGTGCCGTAGGTGTAGTGATACGTTTCTGCTAAGAAGAGACCTTCTAGCTTTTCGTTTTCAATACCCAACTTTTCAGCGATCTCTTTTTCAGAAACGCCATCCAATGTCTGTTGAATGAATTCGTTGTCTTTTAGCTGAACAAGCCATTCGTCAAAACGACTGCCTTCAACAAAGGTAATAGTAAACTGGTGTTCTTTCCCTTCTACAAGCACCTTTAGCGCTTGCTCTAAGGTTAAACCCGGTTCAAGCAGGAAAGTACCCGCTTTTACGTCTACAAGCTCAGGATGTAACTTACGGATTAATTTCTCGTAAGGAGAAGCCTCAAACAGCCCCTCGTTAATCAACTGGGCTAGAACGCGGTTAAAGCTGCTACCTGAAGCAACAGTCACGACTTGTGGTTTTTCTAATTGAATAACTTGTTTCAGGTTATCTTGCGCTTGGTTGTAAACATAAAAACCAGCAGCACCGGCTGCAATTAAGCACAAGATAATAAAAATAAATAACTTTTTGATCACGAGTTTAGTTGTCCTTGAAGGCTACGAGTAACGGTTCCAATGTTAAATTGCGTATCACTAATACGGGTAACTGGGGCAACCCCTAAAATGGAGTTTGTCATGAAAACCTCATCAGCTTGCATGAGTTGAGATAAGCAGTAGTCACTAATTGTAACGGAAAGTTCAGCCTGATTCAGCGCGGTTAACACTTGCTTACGCATAACCCCCGCGACACCACTTTGAGTGAGTTGAGGTGTGTATATCGACTGACCTTTGCGCCAGAACAGATTGGCCATGGTGGTTTCAATCACATTGCCCGATATATCAAGAACCACACCATCCACTTCATTAGCTTGATCCATTTCATCTTTCATCAAAATCTGCTCAAGGCGATTATTGTGCTTATGGCCAGCCAGTAGTGGGCTCAAACCTAGCGCTTGATGGCAGATACCGAGTTCAACACCGGAGTCTTGCCACGCTGAATAATGGCTTGGGTAATCAAAGGTACTGATGGTGATTGTCGGCTTGGCGATATTCTTGGTACTGTAGCCACGCCCACCCGCTCCACGACTAACGTGCAGCTTGATCCCTGCTTTTTGATTATGAGGCTTGTTGGCGTTATGGAGCTTCTTTGAACCATCAAGGCTCTTTGTGCCATGAAGAGCGTTATGTTGGATGTGTTGAAGCGCAGTATCGAGCCAAAGACTAACAACATCCCAATCAAGAGCAGAAATGCGTAGTGCTTTAAGGCACTCGTCGACACGGTGCTGATGATCGTGAAGATGTTGTATCTCACCATCACTCACGAGCATTGTCGTAAAACAGCCGTCTCCGTACTGAAACGAGCGATCCAAAATATCGATAGTTTGCTGGCTTTCTCCATCAACCCAAAACATGTTTTTCCCCATAAAAAGAAACGGCTCAATGCTAAAGCATCAAGCCGTTTAAAAACAAGTTTAATTGTGACTATCTACGAGTGTTTACGTCTTTAATAAGATGATTAAATCTTTTTGAAGATCAAACAGCCGTTTGTACCACCGAAACCGAATGAGTTACATGCAGCATATTCCATGTTGCTAACTTCACGCGCAGTGTGAGGTACTAAGTCAATATCTAAGCCTTCTTCAGGATCATCTAGGTTGATTGTTGGTGGAACAATTTGGTCAACCAGAGACATAGCCGTGATGATAGCTTCAGCAGAACCAGCAGCACCTAGAAGGTGGCCTGTCATTGATTTCGTAGAAGAAACCAATACTTGCTTGCTGCCTGCTTCGCCAAGAGCACGCTTGATGCCCTTAACTTCCGCTACGTCACCTGCAGGAGTCGAAGTACCGTGTGCGTTTACATAACCGATTTGTTCACCAGTAATGCCAGCATCACGCATAGCCGCTTCCATCGCTAGTGCGCCACCTGAGCCATCTTCACTTGGAGATGTCATATGGTAAGCGTCACCCGACATACCGAAGCCAACTAGCTCACAGTAAATCTTAGCGCCACGAGCTTTCGCATGTTCGTACTCTTCAAGAACCATCATGCCTGCACCGTCACCAAGAACGAAACCATCACGGCCTTTGTCCCATGGACGAGAAGCTTTTTGAGGCTCATCGTTACGAGTAGACAGTGCTTTAGCCGCACCAAAACCTCCCATACCTAGTGGTGTAGATGCTTTTTCAGCACCACCCGCTAGCATTGCGTCAGCATCGCCGTATGCAATCATACGAGCCGCGTGACCAATGTTATGTAGGCCAGTCGTACATGCAGTAGAAATCGCGATGTTTGGACCGCGTAGGCCACGCATGATAGACATGTGACCAGCAATCATATTCACGATCGTCGACGGTACGAAGAACGGGCTGATCTTACGAGGGCCTTTTTCAGTTAGAGCTTGGTGACCGGCTTCGATCAAACCAAGACCACCAATACCAGAACCGATAGCAACACCCACACGTGGAGCGTTTTCTTCAGTAATAGTTAGGGCTGAATCATCTAAAGCTTGAATACCTGCTGCGACGCCGTACTGGATGAACAAGTCCATCTTACGAGCATCTTTTTTAGTCATATACTCTTCGCAGTTAAAGTCTTTAACTAGACCTGCAAAACGAGTTGAGAAATTGGTTGCATCAAAGTGCTCGATATTAACGATACCACTTTGACCAGCTAGCAGGGCTTTCCAAGAAGATTCTACAGTGTTGCCTACCGGTGACAACATACCCATGCCAGTGACAACTACACGACGCTTGGACACGATTTTACACTCCGGGGATTGAGGTGATTTAAGATGAGGATAGATGAGTTAGATAAAACACAGGCGGTCGAGGTGACCGCCTGGGAGAGATTATTACTGAGCGCTAGTTACGTAATCGATAGCTGCTTGAACAGTAGTAATTTTCTCAGCTTCTTCATCTGGGATTTCAGTGTCGAATTCTTCTTCTAGAGCCATTACTAGCTCAACTGTGTCTAGAGAATCTGCACCTAAGTCATCAACGAAAGAAGCTTCGTTTTTAACTTCAGCTTCGTCTACACCTAGCTGTTCAACAATGATTTTCTTTACGCGTTCTTCGAGGTTGCTCATTTTTTCTTTTCCTTTACAGAGTTCGCTTTATGCGATGTTTTCCGTAGTTTATTCAATCTATTGAAAGTTGCAAGGTCAACTTTTCTGGTCAAACCACAATTTTCACGATTTTAACCGAAATTACGTATGATCTTGACTTAAATCATGCACAAATGTTGCACATAATTTACACCATGTACATACCGCCATTGACGTGAAGTGTTTCACCTGTGATATAAGCTGCCGCAGGTGACGCCAAAAATACCACAGCTTCAGCGATTTCGCGAGGGTCACCTAGTCGACCTGCTGGTACATTCGCCAAAGTTGCTGCACGTTGGTCATCATTTAGCGCTTTAGTCATGTCAGTTTCGATGAAACCAGGAGCTACAGTGTTCACTGTAACGCCACGAGACGCAACTTCACGAGCCATTGATTTAGTAAAACCAATTACGCCAGCTTTTGCAGCTGCGTAGTTAGCTTGACCAGCGTTACCCATAGTACCTACTACAGAACCAACGTTTACGATACGACCTTGACGCTTCTTCATCATGCCACGCAATACAGCTTTAGACATGCGGAAGATAGGCGTTAGGTTAGTATCGATGATGTCATTCCATTCGTCGTCTTTCATACGCATAAGTAGGTTATCACGAGTGATACCTGCGTTGTTAACTAGAATGTCAATCGCACCGAATTCATCGTTGATGGTTTTCAGTGTAGCAGCAATTGAGTCAGTATCCGTTACATTAAGAGCAAGACCTTTACCGTTCTCACCAAGGTACTCACTGATTGCAGCTGCGCCGCCTTCAGATGTAGCAGTACCGATAACTTTAGCACCACGCTCAACTAAAAGTTCAGCGATTGCACGACCGATGCCACGGCTTGCGCCTGTAACTAGTGCAACTTTGCCTTCTAAATTCATCATAACTTCTCTATTAAGTGGTTATTACTTAGCAGCTTCTAGTGATGCAGTGTCATTAACTGCAGCAGCTGTCATAGTTTTTACGATTCGTTTTGTTAGACCAGTAAGAACTTTACCAGGGCCTAATTCAAGTAGCTTCTCGACACCTTGTTCATTCATCGCTTGTACACCTTCAGTCCAACGAACTGGGCTGTATAGCTGACGAACAAGTGCGTCTTTAATTTTTTCAGGGTTTGTTTCAGCAATAACATCAACGTTATTGATAACAGGCAGTGCTGGCGTGTTGAACTCTAGAGCTTCTAGAGCCACTGCTAGCTTGTCTGCTGCTGGCTTCATCAGTGCACAGTGAGACGGCACAGAAACAGGTAACGGAAGTGCACGCTTAGCGCCCGCTTCTTTACAAAGTGCACCAGCACGCTCTACTGCCGCTTTGTTACCCGCGATAACAACTTGGCCAGGAGAGTTAAAGTTAACTGGAGACACAACTTCGTCTTGCGCAGCTTCTTCACACGCCTTAGCAATCGCTTCATCGTCTAGACCGATGATTGCGTACATTGCACCAACACCTGCAGGAACCGCTTCTTGCATTAGTTGACCACGTAGTTCAACCAACTTGATCGCTTCTTTAAAGTCGATAACGCCTGCACATACTAGTGCAGAGTATTCGCCTAGGCTGTGACCTGCTAGATTTACAGGTTGCTCTAGGCCAAGTTCTTGCCATACACGCCAAATTGCAACAGACGCAGTTAATAGAGCCGGTTGAGTACGAAAAGTTTCATTTAGATTTTCTACTGGACCATCTTGAACCAATGCCCATAGATCGTAACCAAGTGCTTCTGAAGCTTCTGCAAATGTCTGTTTTACGACATCATACTGTTCGCCTAGGTCTGCAAGCATACCGATAGCTTGAGAGCCTTGGCCTGGGAATACGATAGCAAACTTGCTCATTGTAATTTTCCTTTAAGCAAAGCAAAAAATTGAATAAGGCACATAAGTTATGTGCCTTGTTTGTTGATTATCACTTGGGGTTAGAATTTAACTAACGCAGAACCCCAAGTGAAGCCGCCGCCAAATGCTTCAAGTAAAAGCGTTTGGCCACGTTTAATTCGCCCGTCGCGAACAGCCTCATCAAGAGCCGTTGGTACGGTAGCTGCTGACGTATTACCGTGCTTATCAAGAGTAATAACTACTTGATCAAGCGACATCGTCAGCTTTTTAGCGGTAGCCGAGATAATACGGTAGTTCGCTTGGTGTGGAACTAACCAATCAAGCTCTGACTTATCCATATTGTTCGCAGCTAATGTGTCTTTAACTAGCTTAGAAAGCTGAGTTACCGCCACTTTAAATACTTCGTTGCCCGCCATGTGCAGCCATTTATCTGCATCACCGCCACGCTCGGGTACTTCTAAGCTTAGAAGCTCCCCGTATTTACCGTCAGAGTAAATATGAGTAGACAAAATACCTGGCTCTTCGCTTGCGCCTACAACCACCGCACCTGCTGCATCACCAAATAGGATGATAGTAGAGCGGTCAGTCGGATCACAGGTTTTTGACAGTGCATCAGCACCAATTACCAAAACGTTCTTACACATGCCAGTCTTAATGTGTTGATCAGCAACAGACAGTGCATAAACAAAACCAGAACACGCCGCAGCCAAATCAAATGCAGGGCAGCCTTTGATACCGAGCTTGCCTTGTACCTGACATGCCGAAGACGGGAATGTGTGGCTACCGCTGGTTGTCGCAACGATGATTAAATCAATCTCATCTTTGTCGATACCTGCCATTTCAATGGCATTCTCAGCAGCGTAAAACGCCATATCAGCAACGGTTTCGTTTTCCGCTGAAATACGACGCTCTTTAATACCAGTTCTAGCAACGATCCACTCATCGCTAGTCTCTACCATTTTCTCTAAGTCTGCGTTCGTACGCACCTGAGATGGCAAGTAGCTGCCAGTACCTAAAATTTTGCTATACATGAAGACTAATAATGCCTCTCGAGTAAAACCGCTTCCAAACGATCGCTAATGCGGCTGGGGACTTGTCGTTTGACCTCGTGTACTGCTTCACCAATCGCGTTGACGACTGCAGACACATCAGCACTTCCATGACTTTTAATGACAATGCCGCGCAATCCTAACAAACTTGCGCCGTTATACTGGTCGGGGTTCAAGGTTTTTAATTCAGTAAATAGCTCAGAAAACAGCATTCTGGCTATCCAACCCTTTATTGTTGAAGCCATCATGCGCGTTTTTAGCTTATCAATAAAGAGCTGAGCCGTACCTTCGCACGTTTTTAAGCAGACATTGCCCACAAAACCATCACATACGACGACATCAGCAGCATCTTGAAGTAATTGATTACCTTCAATATAGCCTATGAAGTTCACAGACTGAGTATTCGACAACATTTCAGCGCATCGTTTTACAAGGTCATTGCCTTTGATTTCTTCTGCACCGATATTCAATATAGCGACTCGTGGAGCGCGACCTAAATGTTGTTCCGCTAATGCACTGCCCATGACAGCAAACTGAAAGAGTGAATCCGCGTCACTAGAAACGTTTGCCCCTAAATCAAGCATCCATGTGCGATTCCCTGATGCTGTAGGCAAAGCTGAAACCAATGCAGGTCTATCAATACCGGGGAGGAGCTTGAGTCGGAAACGGGATAAAGCCATCAGTGCGCCAGTGTTACCACCACTCACACAAGCATCAGCCTGTGATTCGGCAACTAGATCGATAGCGGCACGCATAGAGCTACCCTGACTATTACGTAAGGCTAGTGAAGGTTTTTCAGAATTGGAAATAACTCGATCACAATGCT
Organism: Vibrio crassostreae; assembly: GCF_041439375.1. Lineage (GTDB taxonomy): Bacteria > Pseudomonadota > Gammaproteobacteria > Enterobacterales > Vibrionaceae > Vibrio > Vibrio crassostreae_D. Next base: position 148,648 of record NZ_JBGONY010000005.1, read on the forward strand.
GGATACTCAAACGAGAATCAGGCATTCGACCTAATGAAGATAATTGAGATGTGATCGCGTTTCGATCACCTATTAGAATGACTTTTAGCTCTGGGAAATACGACAGTGCCTGCACGGCGGCAGGCACTGTTACACGAGGACCGAAGTCCCCGCCCATTGCATCAAGCGCAACGGTTAGATTTTGCAAAGGTCAACCTTACTTGTTGATAACCTTTTTGCCGCGGTAGAAACCTTCGGCAGTCACGTTGTGACGTAGGTGAGTTTCACCTGAAGTTGCGTCTACAGAAAGTGCAGCTGTAGTTAGCGCATCGTGTGAACGACGCATGCCACGCATTGAACGTGATTTCTTGCTCTTTTGTACGGCCATTGACCCTACTCCTATGTAAATTCTTAAAGAAGCAATTACTTCTTTAAGCTTTTTAAAACATCAAATGGATTCGGCTTTTTATCTTCCTCAATTTCTTCAGGAAGTTCACCAAACACCAAGTTATTTGAGTTAACGCTACATTTCGCATCGTCGTGCATTGCTATTTGTGGCAATCCAAGGATGAACTCGTCTTCAACTAATTGAATCAGGTCTAACTCACCGTACTCGTTCAGATCTACCAAATCGTACTCTTCCGGTGCTTCCTCTTCACTTTTCTCACTGTAAACAGGAGTATAAGTAAATTGGACATCGCACTCATGTGCGAAAACCTCATTACAACGTTGACACTCTAAATCGACTTCGACGTTAGCTTTACCAGAGATAACGACTAATCGTTGTTCATCAAGCCCAAATGACATTGAGACTTGCGCGTCACGTTTTACGCCTTCAGTTGCTTCAGTTAAACGCTTCAAAAGACTGACCTGAATGATACCATCCATATCGAGTCGTTTTTGAGCCGTTCTTGCCGGATCAACTGTACGCGGTATTTTTTCCTTTTGCATAGGGCGCGAATCTTATCTTCCAAATCGTGTTTAGTCAAAGGAAATGGCAAAAAAAATGTACTTTCCTGCCTTTCCTATTCAGAGCATTATGAATAGCAGGACAAGTTACGTTATCCTGAGATAAATGCTTCCTTGAATTGTAAATTAAAATGAGAAATTACCAACTAGTTTTAGCCTCTACATCACCATTTAGGCAAGAGGTCCTCAAAAAACTACAGTTAAGCTTCATTACAGCCAAGCCAGACTGCGATGAAACGCCGCTTCCAGAAGAGACGCCACAACAGTTGGTGATGCGCCTTGCTGAGACCAAAGCTAAGTCTTGTGCTGCGGAGCAACCTAGCTTAGTCATTGGTTCTGATCAGGTTTGCGTAATTGATGGAGAGATCATTGGTAAGCCTCACACGCGAGAAAAAGCGATCGAGCAGCTATCTCGTCAAAGCGGTAAGAGCATCACTTTCTATACTGGCCTTTCTGTTTGGAACAGCGAGACCAACAAAGCTGACACGCGTCTCGACACCTTCATCGTGCATTTCCGTGATTTAACCGAGCAGCAGATCATCTCTTATGTTGAGAAAGAACAGCCTTATTACTGCGCGGGAAGTTTTATGTGCGAAGGGTTAGGCATCGCGTTGTTTAAACAGATGGAAGGCAAAGATCCGAACACCCTAATCGGTCTACCACTGATCGACTTGGTCGATATGCTTGAAGTACAAGGAATTAATGTACTTTAACTAGCGCTTATCACACTTACAGAGATACCCTACTCCTTCCTTCGTCAGTCTAGGGACTAGGGAATAATGAAATGGACCCACCCTTCTAAACGGCGTCGCAATGCGCCAAGAT
>NZ_JBGONY010000006.1:0-146730 GCF_041439375.1 Vibrio crassostreae
TCGCAATCCGCGAAGGTGGCCGTACAGTTGGTGCTGGTGTTGTAGCTAAAATCTTTGCATAAGATTTGACGAACCACTAGTAAAAAGGGCATCATTTGATGCCCTTTTTCTGCGCTAAAAAAAGAGTTGGATGTTTTGACATCGATTTTTGCTCTTAGCAAAGAATTAAACGGTCTTTTTGACTAAAATGACTGTTAGATGTGTTGTTTTGCAACGCAAAGGAATGTGCCCTGCAACAGCGGGGTTATTGTCGTCTATATTTAAGACTTATCACAGGTTGGTTTTATGAAAGCAAACGCTGAAACTCCTGATAGCTCAGGTGCAGCAGATACAATGAAGTGGATTGTCGCTTTTGTTCTGTTGGCTGCTGCTGTTGTGGGTAATTACCTGTATGGTGAATTGTCTGTTGTAATTCGCGCTGCAGGTGTAGTTGTGCTGATTGCTGCCGCACTAGGCGTTGCAGCAACAACAACTAAAGGTAAAGCTGCGATCGATTTTGCAAAAGAATCTCGTATGGAGATTCGTAAAGTTGTTTGGCCTACTCGCCAAGAAACTATGCAAACTACATTGATCGTTTTAGCTGTATGTATTGTTATGTCTCTAGTGCTTTGGGGAATTGACGGCATTATGGTCCGTCTAGTTTCTCTAGCAACTGGGGTGTAGAGGGTTCTGATTCATGAGTGAAGCTCCAAAAAAACGTTGGTATGTAGTTCAAGCCTTTTCTGGCTTTGAAGGTCGTGTTGCACAGTCGCTACGCGAGCATATTAAAATGCACAACATGGAAGAACTATTTGGCGATGTGCTAGTACCTACTGAAGAAGTAGTGGAAATGCGTGCTGGCCAACGTCGTAAAAGTGAACGTAAATTCTTCCCTGGCTACGTATTAGTTCAAATGATCATGAATGATGAATCATGGCACTTAGTACGCAGCATTCCGCGTGTTATGGGCTTCATTGGTGGTACCTCTGATCGTCCTGCACCAATCACTGATAAAGAAGCTGATGCTATCTTGAACCGTCTAGAGAAAGCGAGCGAGTCTCCACGTCCTAAGACAATGTTCGAAGCGGGTGAAGTGGTTCGTGTGAACGATGGTCCATTTGCTGACTTCAACGGTACTGTTGAAGAAGTAGATTACGAGAAAAGCCGCATTAAGGTATCTGTATCGATCTTTGGTCGTGCAACACCAGTTGAGCTTGAATTTGGTCAGGTTGAAAAACTGGACTAAAACTCTGACATTTGAGCAAGCTGTGGATAAATGCTTCATAAGTTGTTCAAAATAAAAGAGTATAAAAAATCACCTTTTTAGGGTTGTTAAAGGCGCGAATTATGATTATAATTTCGCGCCTTTTTGCTTCTGCGGAAGTAAAAAAGAGTTAATTGAATTTATGGGGAGCTCGCCTTACGGCTAGCGCATGTACCCAAAATATTAGGAAATATCATGGCTAAGAAAGTTGAAGCTTATATCAAACTGCAAGTTGCAGCTGGTATGGCAAACCCAAGTCCACCGGTTGGTCCTGCTCTAGGTCAACACGGCGTGAACATCATGGAATTCTGTAAAGCGTTCAACGCAAAAACAGAATCTGTTGAGAAAGGTCTACCTACTCCAGTAGTTATTACTGTTTACAACGACCGTTCTTTCACGTTCGTAACTAAGACTCCACCTGCTGCTGTTCTTCTTAAGAAAGCTGCTGGCGTTAAGTCTGGTTCAGGTCGTCCAAACACTGAGAAAGTTGGTACTGTAACTGACGCTCAAGTACAGGAAATCGCAGAAACTAAAGCTGCTGATATGACTGGTGCTGACATCGAAGCAATGAAGCGTTCTATTGCTGGTACTGCTCGTTCAATGGGCCTAGTGGTAGAGGGATAAGATCATGGCTAAACTTACTAAGCGTATGCGCGTAATCCGCGACAAAGTTGACGCGACTAAAGAATACGAAATCAACGAAGCTGTTGCTCTTCTTAAAGAACTAGCGACTGCTAAATTCGTTGAGTCTGTAGATGTTGCTGTTAACCTAGGCATCGATGCTCGTAAATCTGACCAAAACGTTCGTGGCGCAACTGTGCTACCTCACGGTACTGGCCGTGACATCCGCGTTGCTGTGTTCACTCAAGGTGCAAACGCAGAAGCAGCTAAAGCAGCTGGCGCAGATATCGTTGGTATGGAAGATCTTGCTGAGCAAGTGAAAAAAGGCGAAATGAACTTCGACGTTGTTGTTGCTTCTCCAGATGCAATGCGTGTTGTTGGTCAACTAGGTACAATCCTAGGTCCACGCGGCCTTATGCCAAACCCTAAAGTTGGTACTGTAACTCCTAACGTTGCTGAAGCGGTTAAGAACGCTAAAGCTGGTCAGGTTCGTTACCGTAACGACAAGAACGGCATCATCCACACTACTATCGGTAAAGCATCTTTCGAAGCTAACCAGCTTCAAGAGAACCTAGAAGCTCTTCTAGTTGCTCTTAAGAAAGCTAAGCCTTCTTCAGCTAAGGGTACTTACCTGAAGAAAGTAAGCATCTCTACTACGATGGGTGCTGGTGTTGCTGTTGATCAAGCTAGTCTTGACACTCAAGCAAACTAATTTGCTTAGGCGCAGATTTAGTGTATACTTCTGCGCCTAATATTTGTGGTTGGGTGGTTTTAAAGCAATTTGAAATCATCTATCCCAAGACCGTAGGCGCTGTCGATTTTCATTAGATTATTGATAGCTTAATAAAACCTACGTAGGCGATGTTGTGGTTTGAAGTGAATTTATTCATTTTTAAATAACATCGTAAACGCTCATTACATTTTGTATTGAGTGCTGTAATCACAACCAGAGGTTAATCCAAATGGCTTTAAATCTTCAAGACAAAAAAGCAATTGTTGCTGAAGTCAACGAAGCTGCCAGTGGTGCACTTTCTGCAGTTGTAGCTGATTCTCGTGGCGTTGAAGTTGGCGCAATGACTTCTCTACGTAAACAAGCTCGCGAAGCGGGTGTTTACATGAAAGTTGTTCGTAACACACTAGCACGCCGTGCGGTTCAGGGTACAGACTACGAGTGTCTAGTAGACACTTTCACTGGTCCAACTCTGATCGCATTCTCTAATGAGCACCCAGGTGCTGCAGCGCGTCTTTTCAAAGACTTCGCTAAAGAGAATAAAGATTTCGAGATCAAAGCTGCTGCATTTGAAGGCGCAGTTACTGATGCTGAAGTACTAGCGACACTACCAACTTACGACGAAGCTATCGCACGCCTAATGATGTGCATGAAAGAAGCTTCTGCTGGCAAGCTGGTTCGTACTATCGCTGCTGTTCGCGACCAAAAAGAAGAAGCTGCGGCATAAGCCTTGCTTTTCACTGGTTGCTATTTAAACTTATTGTTGACTTAAAAGAGAATTGTTATGTCTATTACTAACGAGCAAATCCTAGACGCAGTTGCAGAAATGTCTGTAATGCAAGTTGTTGAGCTTATCGAAGCTATGGAAGAGAAATTCGGCGTTACTGCAGCTGCTGCTGTTGTAGCTGGCGGCGCAGCTGGCGGCGACGCTGCTGCTGAGCAAACTGAATTCGACGTTATCCTAACTGCTGCTGGCGCTAACAAAGTACAAGTTATCAAAGCTGTACGTGGCGCAACTGGCCTAGGTCTTAAAGAAGCTAAAGGTCTTGTAGACTCAGCTCCTGCAGCGCTTAAAGAAGGCGTTGACAAAGCTGAAGCTGAAGCTCTTAAAGCACAGCTAGAAGAAGCTGGCGCTTCTGTTGAAATCAAGTAATTATTACTTAATTTCATAGCCGCAAGGCTAATGGCTGGTGGTTTATTAACCACCGGCCTTTTTGCGCTGTAGGGCTATGACGAAATTTCCGCTGTTTAACCGTCATAATCCGAGCAAAAAAACAGTCATTTTTTCGAAATGATTGTTCACTACCACTAAACAGCTGTTTGTCACCACCCCCTCTGAAGAGTGTTTTGGGTGGTTTGGGTCACTTATCAGCGAGCTGAGGAACCCCATGGTTTACTCTTATACCGAGAAAAAGCGCATCCGTAAGGATTTTGGTACTCGTCCACAAGTTTTGGACATTCCATACCTGTTATCGATCCAGCTTGATTCTTTCGACAAATTCATCGAACAGGATCCAGAAGGTCAATACGGTCTTGAAGCTGCTTTCCGTTCTGTATTTCCAATTCAGAGCTACAACGGCAATTCTGAGCTGCAATACGTTAGCTACCGTCTTGGTGAGCCAGTTTTTGACGTTAAAGAATGTCAAATCCGCGGTGTTACTTACTCAAAGCCACTACGCGTAAAACTACGTCTAGTTATCTTTGATCGAGATGCACCAGCAGGTACTGTAAAAGACATTAAAGAACAAGAAGTCTACATGGGCGAAATTCCGCTTATGACAGACAATGGTACTTTCGTAATTAATGGTACCGAGAGGGTTATCGTATCCCAGCTGCACCGAAGCCCAGGCGTGTTCTTCGACAGTGATAAGGGTAAGACCCACTCATCAGGTAAAGTTCTTTATAACGCACGTGTAATTCCTTATCGTGGCTCATGGTTAGACTTTGAGTTCGATCCTAAGGATAACTTATTCGTACGTATCGACCGTCGTCGTAAGCTACCAGCATCGATTATTCTTCGTGCACTTGGTAAATCGACTGAAGAGATCCTTGATCTATTCTTCGACAAAGTGAACTTCGAAGTTAAAGACCAAACTCTTCTTATGGAGTTGGTTCCTGATCGTCTACGTGGTGAAACTGCGTCATTCGACATCGAAGCAAACGGCAAAACTTACGTTGAGACTGGTCGTCGTGTTACTGCTCGCCATATCCGTCAACTTGAGAAAGATGGCGTTGAGCACATCGAAGTACCAGTAGAGTACATCGTTGGTAAAGTTGCATCTAAAGATTACATCAATGAAGCAACTGGTGAGATCATCGTTGGCGCGAACCAAGAGATTAGCCTAGAAGCACTTGCTAACCTGTCTCAAGCAGGCCACAAGGCTCTACAAACTCTGTTCACGAATGACCTAGATCACGGTCCATTCATGTCAGACACTCTACGTGCAGATAGCACAGTAGATCGCATCTCTGCATTGGTAGAAATCTACCGCATGATGCGTCCTGGCGAGCCACCAACGAAAGAAGCTGCAGAGTCTCTATTCGAAAGCCTATTCTTCTCTGAAGAACGTTACGACCTATCAACTGTAGGTCGTATGAAGTTCAACAGCTCTATCGAGCGTGAAGAAGAAGAAGAGCGCGGTACTCTGGATGAATCAGACATCATCGAAGTGATGAAGAAACTGATTGGTATCCGTAACGGTATTGGTGAAGTGGACGATATCGACCACCTTGGCAACCGTCGTATCCGTTCTGTAGGTGAAATGGCAGAAAACCAATTCCGTGTTGGTCTAGTTCGTGTAGAACGTGCCGTTAAAGAACGCCTAAGCCTTGGTGACCTTGATGCAATCATGCCTCAAGATCTTATCAACGCTAAGCCGATCTCTGCTGCAGTTAAAGAATTCTTTGGCTCTTCACAGCTTTCACAGTTCATGGACCAAAACAACCCATTGTCAGAAGTTACGCACAAACGTCGTATCTCTGCTTTAGGTCCTGGTGGTCTTACTCGTGAGCGCGCAGGCTTCGAAGTACGTGACGTTCACGTAACTCACTACGGTCGTCTATGTCCGATCGAAACGCCTGAAGGTCCAAACATCGGTCTAATTAACTCGCTATCTGCGTTTGCACGTTGTAACGATTACGGTTTCCTAGAAACTCCGTACCGTCGTGTAGTTGATGGTGTAGTAACAGAAGAAGTTGATTACCTGTCTGCAATCCAGGAAGGTCAATTCGTAATCGCGCAAGCAAACACCATTCTTACTGAAGAAGGTACGTTTGCAGATGAGCTAATCACAGCTCGTCAAAAAGGTGAATCTGGTCTTCACCCACGCGATCACGTTGACTACATGGACGTTGCGACAAACCAGGTTGTATCTATCGCTGCTTCGCTTATCCCGTTCCTAGAACACGATGATGCGAACCGTGCATTGATGGGTGCCAACATGCAACGTCAAGCTGTACCAACACTTAAGGCTGATAAGCCTCTAGTAGGTACGGGTATCGAACGTAACATCGCAGTTGACTCTGGTGTTACAGCGGTTGCTAAACGTGGTGGTCAAGTTCAGTCTGTAGACGCTTCTCGTATCGTAGTTAAGGTTAACGAAGATGAATTGGTACCTGGCGAAGCTGGTATCGATATCTACAACCTAACTAAGTACACGCGTTCGAACCAAAACACATGTATTAACCAACGTCCAACTGTACTTCCAGGTGAACCAGTTGCACGCGGTGATGTTCTTGCTGATGGTCCTTCAACAGACCTTGGTGAACTTGCTCTTGGCCAAAACATGCGTATCGCATTCATGCCTTGGAACGGTTACAACTTCGAAGACTCGATCTTAGTATCTGAGCGCGTAGTTCAAGAAGACCGTTTCACGACAATCCACATCCAAGAACTATCTTGTGTGGCTCGTGATACTAAGCTGGGTTCTGAAGAGATCACAGCTGATATTCCAAACGTAGGTGAGTCTGCTCTGTCTAAACTAGACGAGTCAGGTATCGTTTACATTGGTGCTGAAGTTAAGGGTGGCGACATCCTAGTTGGTAAAGTAACCCCTAAAGGTGAAACTCAACTGACTCCTGAAGAGAAGCTACTACGTGCTATCTTCGGTGAGAAAGCATCTGATGTTAAAGATACTTCTCTACGTGTACCAAACTCTGTTTCGGGTACTATCATCGATGTACAAGTCTTCACTCGCGATGGCGTAGAGAAAGACAAGCGTGCACTTGAAATCGAACAGATGCAGCTTAAAGAAGCTAAGAAAGACCTAACTGAAGAGTTCCAAATTCTTGAGGGTGGCCTTCTTAACCGTGTTAAAGCTGTACTTCTGTCTGGTGGTTACTCTGAAGCTAAGCTTGATACTATCGGTCGTAAGCAATGGCTAGAGCAAGTTCTAGAAGACGATGCGCTACAAACACAGCTTGAGCAACTTGCTGAGCAGTGGGATGAGCTAAAAGCAGACTTCGATAAGAAGTTTGAAACTAAGCGTCGTAAAATCACTCAAGGTGATGATCTAGCGCCTGGCGTTCTTAAGATTGTTAAAGTTTACCTAGCGGTTAAACGTCGTATCCAGCCTGGTGATAAGATGGCCGGTCGTCACGGTAACAAAGGTGTAATCTCTAAGATTAACCCTGTTGAAGACATGCCATACGATGAGAAAGGTCAGCCTGTAGACATCGTACTTAACCCGCTGGGTGTACCATCGCGTATGAACATCGGTCAGATCCTAGAAGTTCACTTAGGTTTGGCTGCGAAAGGTATCGGTGACAAGATCAACCAAATGGTTAAGGAACAACAAGAACTGCATAAGTTCCGTGAGTTCCTACAGAAGGTTTACGATCTTGGTGATACTCGTCAGAAAGTTGATATTGCTGAACTGTCTGATGATCAAGTTCGTACACTGATCAAGAACCTACGTGGCGGTCTACCGATTGCTACTCCTGTGTTCGACGGTGCTTCTGAATCTCTAATCAAAGAACTACTTAAACTGGGTGATCTGCCAGAATCTGGTCAGCTTAAACTGTTTGATGGTCGTACTGGTGATTCGTTTGAGCGTCCTGTAACTGTTGGTTACATGTACATGCTGAAACTGAACCACTTGGTTGATGACAAGATGCACGCTCGTTCAACTGGTTCTTACAGCCTAGTAACTCAGCAACCACTTGGTGGTAAAGCTCAGTTCGGTGGTCAGCGTTTCGGTGAGATGGAAGTATGGGCACTAGAAGCATACGGTGCTGCATATACTCTACAAGAAATGCTAACAGTTAAGTCGGATGACGTTAACGGCCGTACTAAGATGTATAAGAACATCGTAGACGGTAACCATAGCATGGAACCTGGTATGCCTGAGTCGTTCAACGTACTGTTGAAAGAGATTCGCTCGCTAGGTATCAACATCGAGCTAGAAGACGAAGAGTAATCCCTCCTCTTTTTTAAAAGAAGATAGGATTATTTGGTAAAAGGGAGCTTGCTACAGCAGTGAGCTCCTTTAACTCCTTACAGGAGCTGAATGTGAAAGACTTATTAAACTTTCTAAAAGCACAGCATAAGACCGAAGAATTTGATGCAATCAAAATCGGTCTATCTTCACCAGACATGATCCGTTCATGGTCTTTTGGTGAAGTTAAAAAGCCGGAAACAATTAACTATCGTACGTTCAAACCTGAACGTGATGGTCTGTTCTGTGCACGTATTTTTGGTCCAGTTAAAGACTACGAATGTCTTTGTGGCAAATACAAGCGCCTGAAGCACCGTGGTGTTATCTGTGAGAAGTGTGGCGTTGAAGTTACACAAACTAAAGTTCGTCGTGACCGCATGGGCCACATCGAGCTAGCTTCACCAGTTGCTCACATCTGGTTCCTAAAATCACTACCGTCTCGTATCGGTCTACTAATGGATATCCCTCTACGTGATATCGAACGTGTTCTTTACTTCGAGATGTACGTAGTAACTGAACCAGGTATGACTGATCTAGAAAAATCTCAGATGCTTACTGAAGAAGAGTATCTGGATCGTCTAGAAGAGTGGGGTGACGAATTCACTGCTAAGATGGGTGCTGAAGCGATCAAAGATCTGCTTGCAACAATGGACCTTCATCAAGAAGTGGAAGAAATGCGCGAAGAGTTAGAAACAACTAACTCAGAAACTAAGCGTAAAAAAGTTACTAAGCGCCTGAAGCTAGTTGAAGCGTTCATTGCATCGGGTAACGATCCGCAATGGATGATTCTGACTGTACTTCCGGTTCTGCCGCCAGATCTACGTCCTCTAGTACCACTAGATGGCGGTCGTTTTGCGACTTCAGATCTGAACGACCTTTACCGTCGTGTGATCAACCGTAACAACCGTTTGAAGCGTCTTCTAGAGCTAGCTGCTCCGGACATCATCGTACGTAACGAAAAACGTATGCTGCAAGAGTCTGTTGATGCACTTCTAGATAACGGTCGTCGTGGTCGTGCTATCACTGGTTCGAACAAGCGTCCTCTGAAATCTCTTGCTGATATGATCAAGGGTAAACAGGGTCGTTTCCGTCAGAACCTTCTAGGTAAACGTGTAGACTACTCTGGCCGTTCTGTAATCACAGTAGGTCCATACCTTCGTCTACATCAGTGTGGTCTTCCTAAGAAGATGGCACTTGAGCTATTTAAGCCGTTCATCTACAGCAAGCTAGAAACTCGTGGCATGGCTACGACAATCAAAGCTGCTAAGAAGATGGTAGAGCGCGAAGAAGCTATCGTTTGGGATATCCTAGACGAAGTAATCCGCGAACACCCAGTACTGCTTAACCGTGCACCTACACTTCACCGTCTAGGTATCCAAGCGTTTGAACCAGTACTAATCGAAGGTAAAGCGATTCAGCTTCACCCACTAGTGTGTGCGGCATACAACGCCGACTTCGATGGTGACCAAATGGCGGTACACGTGCCTCTAACTCTAGAAGCACAGCTTGAAGCACGTACACTGATGATGTCGACGAATAACATTCTGTCGCCAGCGTCAGGTGATCCGATCATCGTACCTTCTCAGGACGTTGTATTGGGTCTTTACTACATGACACGTGACAAGATCAACGTGAAAGGCGAAGGTATGTACCTTGCTGGCCCTGCTGAGGCTGAAAAGGCATACCGTACTAAGACTGCTGAGCTACACGCTCGCGTTAAAGTACGTATCACCGAGACTGTAGTAGACGAAGATGGTAACAGCACTACTGAAACGAAGATGGTTGATACAACTGTCGGCCGTGCAATGCTATGGCAAATCGTTCCAGCTGGCCTACCGTACAGCATCGTTAACCAAAAGTTAGGTAAGAAGCAGATCTCTACTCTTCTTAACGAGTGTTACCGTAAGCTTGGTCTAAAAGATACAGTAGTATTTGCTGACCAAATCATGTACGCAGGTTTTGCATACGCTGCACTTTCTGGTGTTTCTGTAGGTATCGACGATATGGTTGTACCTCAAGCGAAATACGATGAAATTGAATCTGCTGAAGAAGAAGTTCGCGAAATCCAAGAGCAATTCCAATCTGGTCTTGTTACTGCGGGTGAGCGCTACAACAAAGTTATCGATATCTGGGCATCTACGAATGACCGCGTTGCGAAAGCAATGATGGATAACCTATCTTCTGAAACAGTTATCAACCGTGACGGCGAAGAAGAACAGCAAGAATCGTTCAACAGCATCTACATGATGGCCGACTCGGGCGCACGTGGTTCTGCAGCTCAGATTCGTCAGCTAGCAGGTATGCGTGGTCTGATGGCGCGTCCAGATGGTTCAATCATCGAAACGCCGATCACCGCGAACTTTAAAGAAGGTCTAAACGTCCTTCAGTACTTTATCTCAACGCACGGTGCTCGTAAGGGTCTTGCGGATACAGCACTGAAAACAGCAAACTCGGGTTACCTAACTCGTCGTCTAGTAGACGTTGCTCAAGACGTTGTAGTACACGAACATGACTGTGGCACGCATGAAGGTATCGACATGATGCCTCACATCGAAGGTGGTGACGTTAAAGTTGCACTTTCTGAGCTTGCTCTAGGTCGTGTAGTAGCTGAAGACGTTCTTAAGCCTGGTACTGAAGATGTACTGATTCCACGTAATACTCTGATTGATGAGAAGTGGTGTCAAATCATGGAAGACAACTCAGTAGATAGCATGAAAGTGCGCTCTGTTGTTACCTGTGATGCAGACTTCGGTTGTTGTGCACAGTGTTACGGTCGTGACCTAGCACGTGGTCACCTAGTGAACCAAGGTGAAGCAGTTGGTGTTATCGCTGCACAATCTATCGGTGAACCGGGTACACAGCTAACGATGCGTACGTTCCACATCGGTGGTGCGGCATCTACTGCAGCAGCAGAGAACAGCATCCAAGCTAAGACAACTGGTACTGTGAAACTTCACAATGCTAAGTTCGTAGTTAACAAAGATAAGAAACTGGTTATCACTTCTCGTGCATCTGAGATGACGATTATTGATGAATTCGGCCGTACTAAAGAGAAGCACAAACTTCCTTACGGTTCGATGCTAACCAAAGGCGACAACGCAGCAGTTACTGCTGGTGAAGTTGTAGCTAACTGGGAAGCGCATACCATGCCAATCATCACTGAAGTGGCAGGTCGTATCCAATTCGTAGATATGATCGATGGTATTACAGTTTCTCGTCAAACTGACGATCTAACGGGTCTTTCTTCAAGTGAAGTTACAGACGCAGCAGCTCGCCCAGCAGCAGGTAAAGATATGCGTCCAGCTATCAAACTTGTTGATGAGCAAGGTAACGACGTAATGATCCCTGGTACTGATATGCCAGCTCACTACTTCCTACCTGGCAAAGCGATTGTAAACATTGAAGATGGCGCTGAAGTTGGCATTGGTGACACACTATCTCGTATCCCTCAAAAATCGAGCGGAAACAAAGATATCACCGGTGGTCTACCACGCGTAGCTGACCTATTCGAAGCTCGTAAGCCTAAAGAGCCTGCGATCCTTGCTGAGCACACAGGTACTGTGTCTTTCGGTAAAGAAACGAAAGGTAAGCGTCGTCTAGTAATCACTCGTGAAGGCGGTGACGCTTACGAAGAGATGATTCCTAAGCATCGTCAATTGAACGTGTTCGAAGGTGAGAAGATTGAACGTGGTGATGTAATCGCCGACGGTCCTGAAACTCCACACGATATCCTGCGTCTACGTGGTATCCACGCAGTAACTCAGTACATCGCGAACGAAGTTCAAGAAGTTTACCGCTTACAAGGCGTAAAGATTAACGATAAGCACATCGAGACTATCGTTCGTCAAATGCTACGTAAGTGTACAATCACTCATTCTGGTGACTCTCCGTTCCTACCTGGCGAACAAGTTGAGTACCACAATGTTAAGATTGCTAACCGTAAGCTAGAAGCTGAAGGTAAAGAACTAGTACGTTTCGAACGTGATCTACTAGGTATTACTAAAGCATCTCTTGCAACTGAGTCATTCATCTCAGCTGCATCGTTCCAAGAAACGACTCGCGTACTAACAGAAGCTGCGGTTTCTGGTAAGCGTGATGACCTTCGCGGTCTGAAAGAGAACGTAATTGTTGGTCGTCTGATCCCAGCTGGTACTGGTTTCGCATACCACCAAGAGCGTCAAAAGCAACGTGAAGAAGAGCAAGAAGGTCCTTCAGCTGAACAAGCTACTGACAACCTAGCAGCACTTCTAAACGCTGGTTTCTCTTCAGAAGAGTAAGCTCTACGAGTAGTCTCTAAGAGATAAGAAAAAGGCACCTTTGGGTGCCTTTTTTGTATCTGGCGTATTGGTGTTTAACGAGGGCCTATAGATTAGAATCTGATAGGTTTGCTTGATTGCTTGATTGCTTGATTGCTTGGCTGGTGGACTTAGTCACGAGTACTTTTTCGAAGGTAGTTTTGAGTGTTTGCAGGAAGAGCGTGAGGGTGAAACTGGTGACAAGTGTTAAGTCTGGTTATCGCCAAACATCAGAGTAGGGACGAACCAATAACCTCTGGTAGAAGAGTTGGATGTTTTAGGTAACGCTACAGACAAAACAAAAAGCTTGCACAGAGGCAAGCTTAGAAGATGTTAAGCCATTACGCTCCTGGTGGGACCGCTAGGCTGTCGGCAATTTGTTGTATCAGTTGGTCTTCAACCGCAAATCTCGCCTCAAGAATCTCACCAACGAGTGATAGCTCACTATCAAAGCTTTCTAATGTATCGGTCGCTTCAATGGCAGCGTATTTATCGGTGAAGTTGAGCAGTGGATCTGTGGTAAGAACGATATGACTATAAGATTGGTTGATTTCGTCTGTTGCTTTGAAGCCAGTAGACTGCCATTTATCCATCACCATGTCATAGATTTTGAAATGACCTTCAGAGATGTAATCAACAAGGTGTTGGCTGAATTTTTGGAGCTCTTCTGGAGAAGGCAGTTCGGTGATTGCAGTTGCTTTCGACGATGAAGGCTGCAGAGCGGCAAGCTTACAATACTCAACGATTAGAGACTGTCGAGTTTCGAGCCAATGATCGATGACCTCATTAGAGCCACCCCATTGTTCTTGTATTTGTTTGAATTTATTTAGCATGACCATGTCCTCATGATCTGATCACAACCTTGTGATCAAGTAATTGCCTAAGCAGGGTCCGTTTTATTGGTAGCTACTAAAAGTAATAGCTTGAAATATTCTCTGCTACAACTCTAGTATGAAATTAGATTGCCAGTAAAATGAACGAACTGCAAGCAATGAGGCATAGGGATGTTAAAAAAAAGTGATAAAAAAATGACAGAGCAAGCTTATTGGTGCGTCGTTTCTGGTAGTGATATTTGGGTTAATAATGATCAGTTTCCGTTTGGCTCTGCTGAAGAGCTAGGGCTGAGTATTGAGCATGCAATCTGTATTGGTCAACATCAAGGTCGCAAGGTGTATTGGCTCAACGATTGTGATGTGGAGAATAAGTTGAGCATGGTCAGCCTAAGAGAGTTGCTGCACTGGCCTGAAGCGAGTTTCTTGACTGCAAGCAAAGCCATCCAATATGGGCATATGACTCAAAGTATGCGCTTTTGCCCTCAATGTGGCGGCCGTAATCACCTCAATCATAACCAGGTGGCGATGCAGTGTGGAGATTGCCGCACGCTTCATTATCCTCGTATCTTCCCGTGCATCATTGTCGCTGTACGAAACCACAACAAGATATTGCTTGCGCAGCACCCAAGACATAAAACAGGCATGTATACCGTGATAGCGGGCTTCCTAGAGGTCGGAGAAACCTTAGAGCAGTGTGTGGCAAGAGAAGTCAAAGAAGAAACGGGTATCGATGTCTACAACATTCGTTACTTTGGCAGTCAGCCATGGGCGTTTCCATCGAGTATGATGATGGGCTTTCTTGCAGATTATGCTGGTGGTACGCTTAAGCCTGACTACAGCGAGCTATCGGATGCTCAATGGTTTGGCGTAACAGGCCTACCTGATGTTGCTCCTGTTGGAACCATTGCGAGACAGTTGATTGAGAAAACAGTTGATGACGTGATGAAAGATGGTGTGACGGAGCAGATGCTAGAGCACTAATTGGCCTGTGATAGTATTTAGCCTATGGGTAGTCAAAAGCTAAAAAAAACCCTCCACAAGTGGAGGGGGTAAGTAAGATGTCGTTATGAGATGCTGAGTAGTGACTACTCAGATGTTATAATTGTAATTTTCGCTAGCGAACAAATTTTTAACATGCTCCCGTAATTGGGTGCAAATTAAGCATTGATTTAAAAGTTAATAACTTGATCTAGGTTGCAAAGCACACAGCTTTTACCCTTCAATCAGTGTTAGAATACTTGCCATCAAAACTAGACAAGATTGAATTGGAATTTAACGGAATGACCGAATTAAAAAACGATCGCTATTTACGCGCACTTTTAAAACAGCCTGTTGATTACACACCGGTATGGATGATGCGCCAAGCTGGCCGCTATCTTCCTGAGTACAAAGCAACGCGCGCTGAAGCGGGCGATTTCATGTCTTTGTGCAAAAACGCGGAACTGGCATCAGAAGTAACACTTCAACCTTTACGTCGTTTCCCGCTTGATGCGGCAATCTTGTTCTCAGACATCCTAACTATCCCTGATGCAATGGGCTTAGGTTTGTACTTTGAAACAGGTGAAGGTCCTAAGTTTGAGCGTCCTATCACGTGTAAAGCTGACGTAGAGAAGATTGGCTTACCCGATCCAGAAGGTGAGCTTCAATACGTAATGAATGCCGTTCGTCAGATCCGTAAAGACCTGAAAGGCGAAGTGCCGCTGATTGGTTTCTCTGGTAGCCCATGGACTCTAGCGACATACATGGTTGAAGGTGGGAGCTCTAAAGCATTCACTAAGATCAAAAAGATGATGTACGCAGAACCACAAACACTGCACCTGCTTCTAGACAAGCTGGCTGACAGTGTTATCGAATACCTGAACGCGCAAATTAAAGCGGGTGCTCAATCAGTAATGGTATTTGATACATGGGGTGGTGTACTGACTCCTCGTGACTACAACCTATTCTCACTGCAATACATGCACAAAATCGTTGATGGCTTAATCCGTGAAAACGAAGGTCGTCGTGTACCGGTTACTTTGTTCACTAAGAACGGTGGCATGTGGCTTGAGTCTATCGCAGCAACAGGTTGTGATGCGGTTGGTCTAGACTGGACAATCAACATCGCAGATGCAAAAGCTCGCATCGGCGACAAAGTTGCTCTGCAAGGTAACATGGATCCTTCAATGCTTTACGCTCAGCCTGAACGTATTCGCGAAGAAGTGGGCAGCATCCTAGAAGGCTTCGGCGACGGTGGTACAGGTCATGTATTTAACCTAGGCCACGGTATCCACTTAGATGTACCGCCAGAGAACGCTGGTGTATTCGTTGACGCTGTTCACGAATTGTCTAAGCCTTACCACAAGTAACTCTGAGTAAGATGATTGAAAGCGCTGTTGGGAAACCAACAGCGCTTTTTTATTGCCTGAAATTGGTATTTGATCGCGCTTTAATCTTGTTGTGTGCAGTTAATTAGGCATTTGGATCATGGTAGGCCAAATGCTCTGAGATGTTTTTCCTGATATAGGGAATGACTTCACTTTCAAACCAAGGGTTCTTCTTTAGCCAGATATTATTGCGTGGCGAAGGGTGAGGTAATGGCAAAAATTCAGGCGCCCAAGCCTGCCAGTTTTTGACTGTTTCTGTCAGCGTTTTGGTGGTTCTTTCCTTTAAATAATAGTTTTGCGCATATTGACCAATCAATAGTGTCATTTGAATGTTGGGCAATGACTGCAGTACTTTTTTGTGCCAGAGCTCTGCGCATTCTTTGCGTGGTGGCAGATCGCCACTCTTTCCTTTTCCCGGATAACAAAACCCCATAGGCACAATCGCGACTTTATGCTCGTCGTAAAAAGTATCGCTGTCTATCCCTAACCAGTCTCTTAATCGTTCGCCACTGGCGTCATTCCAAGGGATCGACGACTCATGCACCTTGATACCCGGCGCTTGACCTATGATCAGCAAACGCGCATTTGGGTGTGCTTGAATCACTGGGTTGGCACCGTGTGATAGGTGAGGTTCACAAGCTCGGCATTGTCGAATCTCTTTAAGTAACGAAGAGGACATCAGTAACCTTTATCAAAATCGATGACATGATTAAGTGTAAAGCCATCTCGCCATTGTTGGTAATTCTCTGCGAAGATCTCGACCACTTGTCTTGGCTCACTGAGTGCAGCGATGTGCGGAGTGATGGTAACTTGCGGTAGTTTCCAGAAAGGGTGTTCTTGCGAGAGGGGTTCACTTTCAAACACATCTAAAAATGCGTGTTCTACCCATCTGTTTTTTATGGCGAGCAACAAGGCTTTATTGTCGATGCTCTCTCCTCGACCGACATTAAACAGCAACACATTAGAGCAGTAGCCTAACGTGGTTTGGTTCAACAACTGATAGGTTTCAGCAGTTGATGGCAGGGTGTTGACCACAATATCGGCCTGCTTGAGGGCAGCCTCTATCTCATTGATGTGGAAAGTCTCTTTAAAGGTTTCTTGTTTGGATGGGATACCCGTACGGTTGACACCTATGGTATGAATACCAAAAGCGGCCGCGGTTTTTGCTAAATGACTGCCGATTGAACCTGTTCCTAAAATCACCATAGTTTTGTCAGTTAGGCTAGTATAAAGCTGTGGCTGCCAGTTTCGTTGTTGTTGATGCTGATGGTAATGAGGAAAGTGTCTACAGTGGCTGATTGCGTAACCTAAAACGTACTCCGCGATAGCCGGGCCAAAGATACCTTTGACGTTGGTCAGCGTGTAATCCTGACGAAGGTCTGGCTGAGTGAGTTTATTGATGCCAGCGTAGGTACTCTGTACCCAGTCTAGCTCTTTAAACTCGCCAAGGCGCTCGGCTATCAGGGGAGGCGAGGCTAATACAATTTCAGCTAACTCGGGGTTTTGAGTGATTTCTAGGTCGGGTAAATCCTGGTTTAGAATCAGTTGCGTATAGGTATCGTTATGCTCAGTAAGAATATAGAGCTTATTCGTGAAATTGTTCATCGGCTTACCTTTTCCCCCCAGGGTTTATCAAGTACACTTTCGCTGTCTTTTTCTGCAATTATTGAGTGACTATGCTTCAGAATCCACTGCAGGTTCGTCTTGAAAAGTTAGAACCTTGGCAACAAATTACCTTTATGGCGTGTCTATGTGAGCGTATGTACCCTAACTATGCCATGTTTTGTGAGAATACAGAATTTGCGGAAGCTCGAATCTATCGTGATGTTTTGGATAGCATTTGGGAAATCCTGACGGTTAAAACAGCAAAGGTGAACTTTGAGCGTCAACTTGAGAAGGTTGAAGAGCTATTCCCTAGCGGTGATGATTTTGATTTTTATGGTGTTTACCCAGCAATGGACGCATGCCAAGGCCTAGCAACGCTAATTCATGGCCTGCTTGACCGTGAACATATGTTGGAAGCGGTAATTAAAGTGAGTCAACAATCGGTGAAGACGGTTGCTGAGCTTGAGTTTGCTCAAGGCGCTGAAGAAGTGACGAACGAAAACCAGAAAGAAAACGAAGCGGTATGTGAAGAGTGGGACGTTCAGTGGGCCATTTTCCGACCTTTACGTGAAACGACTGAGCGTGACTTAGAGTTGATCAAAGACCTACGCCACGAACTGCGTGAAGACCCAGTCAGTAACATTGGTGTTGCGCTATAATTCGCAATTGCACCAAGGTACGAATAAAAACAAAGGCTCCCTAGGGAGCCTTTGTGGTATCTGACGGTATCAAATTGAGATTAAGCGTCTTTTTTGTCTTCGTTCTGCACTTTGTCTTTTGATGCGTCGTCGTCATTCGTTGATTTTGCATCTGAAGAGTCGTTGTCTGCTGAAACTTCTTGCTCTAGCTCGTCTTCTTCGTCGCGGTTTTCGATCACACCGTGGGTCTCTTTCCACTTTTCCCAACGCTGAAATGCCAGTTCCTGCATGTCGGTCGTCTTATCCGCTTCGTCAACGATCTCTTCGCCAACAAGGTGTTCAAAAATGTCTTCTAGGGTAATGATGCCTTGGATTGTGCCGTACTCATCAACCACGAGAGATAGCTGCAAACGTTGAGCCATCATTTGGTCAAACGCTTTTGGTAACGGCAAGTTATTCAGTAATACATGAATAGGGCGCATCACATCACCTAGAGATTTCTCTCCGCTGCCAGCTTGTTGAAGCCTAAACAGCTCTAAGCGGTGCACAAAACCGATGATGTTGTCACTCTGCTCGCTGTAAACCAACGGGCGTGAGAATGGCGTATCTTTATGATCCGCTAGGAACTGATTGATACTCATCTCAGCATCGACACGGAATACTACTGGTCGTGGTGTCATTACTTGCGTCACAGGTACATCTTGAATGCCAAGTAGGTTGCTTAGGATTTTCGATTCGCCTTCTGCAAATTCACCACTCTCTTTTGCCAAAATCGCCATCGCAGACAATTCATCACGCATTTTTGGTGCTTCGTGACCACGAGCTAGGCGCTTAGTGATCTGCTCAGAGAACCAAACAAACGGTGTTAGGAAGAACACCATCCAACGAAGCACGCTCGCCGATGCTGGCGCAAGTTGACGCCAGTAAGTTGCACCAATGGTTTTGGGAACAATCTCAGACAGTACCAAAATACCTAGAGTTAGCACGGCAGAGAATACACCTAGCCATTGGCTACCAAAAACCACCGCCGCTTGTGCACCTGCTGTCGCAGCACCGATAGTATGGGCGATGGTGTTGAGCGTTAAAATTGACGCAAGCGGGCGGTCAATATCTGTTTTCAGTTTGTCTAAAGACTCTGCTGCAGGGTGCCCATTTTGTTTTAGTTGAGCAATGTAGCTCGGACTAATACTCAAAAGTACAGCTTCCAAAACAGAACAAATGAAAGAAACTCCAATAGCAATGGAGACGTAAATAGATAGCAGCAGCATGTTTGCCCTTAAATTAAATTGTACGCTTTAGCAGCGATTCAGCGTGGATTATAGTGAAAAAGTAGTGGCTAGGTCATCATTAATTTTGCTCTCAGCCCCTTTTAAACAAGGGCTTGCTTAATAAAATCAGTAACAAATTGTGAGTTATTACTCATATTATGGCTAAAACTACGGCATTAGAGCTAAAGATCGACGACAAACCTTTGCCAGATGGGGCATTTATGTTTTAGAGTGAATTGAATTCAAAAATACAAAGAAGGGAAACCTAAAATGAACAAGACTCAATTAATCGACTTTATTGCTGAAAAAGCGGACCTTTCTAAAGCACAAGCTAAAGCTGCTCTAGAAGCGACTCTTGGCGGTGTTACAGATGCTCTTAAAGATGGCGATCAAGTTCAGCTAATTGGTTTTGGTACTTTTAAAGTAAACCACCGTGCAGCTCGCACTGGTCGTAACCCAAAAACTGGTGATGAGATCCAAATCGCTGCTGCAAATGTTCCAGCATTTGTTGCAGGTAAAGCGCTGAAAGATTCAGTGAAATAATCTAAACTGTACCGAGGTAGTCGTATTCCACCTCGGTACAGGTTTTTATGAAAAAAGCATTTCTTCTCGTTTCACTATTATCTACATTTCTTATTGGCTGTTCTTCAACAAGCCCTCGCAAAAACCTAGAGCAATTTGAAACTCATACCGGCGGCCAAGTCATGGGCGACGCGACAAGTTTCTACTGGGTTACAAACAAGCTAACACAACCTCATACTTCAGCTGACTACGTCACTGTCGGCGATTACGGCTGGTACCAAACTGATTATGCTTGGTCAGAAGGCGTGCTGCGAGAATTCATTCGTGAAGGCGAGCAGCGTAACTCTTCGAATGAGCTGGTTCCTTATCGTGTCCATGTGCGTTTCAATAAGTCAGGCGAAGCTGTGTATCAACAGTATCGTATTGATAGCAAAATCTTACCTATCCAAGCTAAGCAACTCGAAAACTACCAGAAAGAAGCTAAGTCGGTTCTAGAGACTACGATGAAGCAGAATGACGAAGGGCTCAGACTGGTTCAGGGTTACTGGGATGGCAGCTCTTTTAAGACGTGCGCTGGTGGTGAATTTGATCGCATTGAATTTAACCAGACCTTACCAAGCTTCGTGATCGACCGATTGGCATCAGTGGAAAGCTATGCGGCGTTTCTTGGCAGTGACTTACTCGGTAAGATGAGCGTAGAAGAGTTACTGATGCTGGCTGAAGACAGTCATGATTGTGTCGTGAGGCCATCGTTGCTGAAAGAATAGAAAGCAATCAAAGAATTAAGAGTATTTGGCCTACTGTAGGCTAAGTGCCTATTTGTCTGTACAAATACAGATTCTTGTGTAAATGAGATAATAAAAAGGCGCCTATTGAGGCGCCTTTTTCTGTTATTCACTTGCTGTCATTTGCTTACTGTTATTGGAAAGTAAGCGAGCAACAAGATTGTTTACTGCTCTTGTTCGCGCGCAATCGCACGGTAACCAATATCATTGCGGTGGAACATACCATTCCAGCTAACTTGCTTAGTCAACGCGTAAGCGCGCTCTTGAGCCTCAGAAACCGTATTGCCCAGTGCTGTTGCACAAAGTACACGACCGCCGTTTGTCACCACATCGCCAGCTTCATTATTTGTCGTACCCGCGTGGAAAACCTTTTGGCCTTCAACTTCGCTTGTTGGTAGTGAAATAACGTCACCTTTTGCGTAGTCAGCAGGGTAACCGCCAGCCGCAAGAACAACACCGATAGAAGCGCGTGGATCCCACTTCGATTCTGCTTCGTCGAGCTTCTCGTCGATAGCCATTAGGCAAAGTTCAACAAGGTCTGACTCCATACGCATCATGATAGGTTGCGTTTCAGGGTCGCCAAAGCGGCAGTTGTATTCGATAACTTTAGGTGTGCCGTCAGCATCGATCATTAGGCCAGCGTAAAGGAAACCTGTGTAAGGTGCGCCTTCTGCGTCCATACCACGTACCGTTGGGTAGATAACTTCCTCAAGGATACGGTTGTGGATTTCTGGAGTTACAACCGGCGCAGGAGAGTAAGCACCCATGCCGCCCGTGTTCGGCCCAGTGTCTTTGTCGCCAACACGTTTGTGATCTTGGCTGGTGGCCATAGGAAGCACGCTAGAGCCGTCAACCATTACGATGAAGCTTGCTTCTTCGCCTTCGAGGAACTCTTCGATAACCACGCGGCTGCCTGCTTCGCCAAAGGCGTTGCCCGCTAGCATGTCTTTGATTGCGTCTTCTGCTTCTTCAAGGGTCATCGCAACGATAACGCCTTTACCTGCCGCAAGACCGTCAGCTTTCACTACGATAGGAGCGCCTTGCTCGCGAACGTAAGCGATAGCTGGCTCAATCTCAGTGAAGTTTGAGTAGTAACCTGTTGGGATATCATGACGAGCTAGGAAGTCTTTAGTGAATGCTTTAGAGCCTTCAAGCTGTGCTGCAGCTTGAGTAGGGCCGAAGATTGGCAAACCTACTTCGCGGAATGCATCAACCACACCGATAACCAATGGTGCTTCAGGGCCCACGATAGTCAGTTCGATTTTTTTATCTTGGGCAAACGCGACTAAACCAGCGATGTCTTCAACGCCGATGTTTACGTTCTCAAGTTTCGGCTCAAGTGCAGTACCAGCGTTACCTGGAGCGATGAATACCGTTTCAACATTTGGGTTTTGTGCCGCTTTCCAACCAAGTGCGTGCTCACGACCGCCAGCACCAATAATAAGAACTCGCATTGTAAAATCCTTAACTTAAATTGCTTAAGCCTCGAAGGTCATTCGAGGCTTTGAACTGTTTCTAGAACTTAGAACTAGAAACCAAGTGATTTTTAATGATTAAAGTGACGCATGCCTGTAAAGATCATCGCCATGCCGTGTTCGTCTGCTGCTGCGATGACTTCGTCATCACGCATAGAGCCGCCCGGTTGGATAACACACTTGATGCCAGCTTCTGCTGCCGCGTCGATACCGTCACGGAATGGGAAGAATGCATCTGATGCCATCACACAACCTTCAACCTTTAGACCTTCGTCTGCAGCTTTGATGCCTGCGATTTTCGCAGAGTAAACGCGGCTCATTTGGCCAGCGCCAACACCAATTGTCATGTCGCCTTTCGAGTAAACGATAGCGTTAGATTTAACGTATTTCGCTACTTTCCAGCAGAATAGAGCATCTTTCAATTCTTCAGCTGTTGGCTGGCGCTTAGAAACCACTTTCAGGTCATCTTCAGATACCATGCCTTGGTCGCGGTCTTGAACTAGCAAACCACCGTTAACGCGTTTAACGTCAAAGCCAGTTGTCTTCGTTGTCCACTCACCACACTCAAGTAGGCGAAGGTTTTTCTTAGCCGCTACGATTGCTACTGCTTCAGCAGAAACTGATGGTGCAATGATAACTTCAACGAATTGACGCTCAGTGATAGCCGTTGCTGTTGCAGCGTCTAGCTCACGGTTGAAAGCGATGATGCCGCCAAATGCAGACGTTGGGTCTGTTTTGAATGCACGGTCGTAAGCTTCTAGGATGTCTTCACCTAGTGCTACACCACATGGGTTGGCGTGCTTAACAATCACACATGCTGGCTGGTCGAACTCTTTCACACACTCAAGTGCTGCGTCAGTATCAGCGATGTTGTTGTAAGAAAGCGCTTTACCTTGGATTTGGCGAGCAGTAGAAACTGATGCTTCTTCAGGGTTCGCTTCAACGTAGAATGCTGCTGCTTGGTGGCTGTTCTCACCGTAGCGCATGTCTTGCTTCTTCTCGAATTGCTGGTTGAACGTGCGAGGGAATTTGCTCTTGTTTTCAGGAGAAGGTTCGTCACCTTCTTTGTTCTCACCGTAAGATGGAACCATAGTGCCGAAGTAGTTTGCGATCATGCCGTCGTAAGAAGCGGTGTGCTCGAATGCTGCGATAGCGAGGTCGAAGCGAGTCCCTAGTGTTAGAGATTTCTCGTTCGCGTCCATTTCAGCGACAACGCGCTCGTAGTCGTGTGCGTTAACAACAATAGTGACATCTTTGTGGTTTTTCGCTGCAGAGCGAACCATTGTTGGACCGCCGATGTCGATGTTCTCAACAGCGTCAGCAAGAGTACAACCTTCTTTAGCAACGGTTTCTGCGAATGGGTATAGGTTTACAACAACCATATCGATAGGGTTGATACCGTGAGTTTCCATCACGTCATCATCTTGACCACGACGGCCTAGAACACCACCATGAACTTTTGGGTGCAGAGTCTTAACACGGCCATCCATCATTTCTGGGAAACCAGTGTAGTCAGATACTTCTGTAACAGAGATGCCTTTTTCAGCAAGCAGGCGAGCAGTGCCACCGGTAGATAGGATATCTACACCACGGTTAGCAAGAGCTTGTGCAAATTCAACGATACCAGTTTTGTCTGATACGCTGATTAGAGCGCGGCGAATTGGACGAGCGTTATTCATGCTTCCATCTTCCTCAAATTCATGGGGTTAAAATAAAGATATTTGCCAAAAAAGAACTTGTTTCTATCTTCTTAGCGTGGATTATCTTAGATACCAGTAAGAGATAAAATATTGGCCAGTTTTGGTAAAGACCTTTTGGGTTAGTCTTATGATTAAGCTATAAGATAACCAACTCCAAATTTGATGGCGCAGATTCTAACTAATTTATTACAAAAAAGCTCGCGCAATCGTTTGGCATCTCAAAATTAATTATGAAAAGTGCCATTTCAGCCTGAAAAGTAACGATAAGGTTAATTGTGGAATGGACGAAACAGTAGGAAAAAACATGTTTCAGATCGGTGAATTAGCGAAACGATGCGGTGTGACAGCCGATACCTTGCGATTTTATGAGAAGAATAACCTGATCGCGCCAGCCAGTCGCAGTGAGTCGGGTTATCGTCTGTATGATGAAAATAACCAGAAACAGGTGACGTTTATTCTTAAATCTAAAGCGTTGGGGCTGAGTTTGGACGAGGTTAAAGAATTGCTTGAGATTCGCCTTGAGGCCACACAGCACAGTTGCGCTGAAGTGAAGTCGATTACCTCAGCAAAGCTAGAGATGATTGATGAGAAGATTACCGAATTAACTAAGATTCGCACCGCACTTAAAAAGATTAATGATGCGTGTTGTGGCCATGTAGATGACGATGCAAGCCATTGTTCGATTCTGGCAGCTTTGGATTCTGCAAACGTCGACAAAGGGCGCTGTTGTCGCACTGGGGAGTAGTCAGCCACCGAGCAGGGCTATACAAGTCAAAAAAAAGCCAAACTCAAAAATGAGTTTGGCTTTCAATTCAATAAATTACGAAAGAATGATTAGTTCATGCCGTATTTTTTAAGTTTCTTGCGAAGAGTACCGCGGTTAATACCCATCATGGTTGCTGCGCGAGTTTGGTTACCGCGAGTGTACTGCATGATAGTGTCTAGTAGTGGCTGTTCAACTTCAGCTAATACTAATTCGTATAACTCGCTGACTTCTTGACCGTTTAATTGAGCAAGGTAATTTTTCAATGATGCTTTAACTGAGTCACGTAGTGGCTTCTGCGTGATTTGGTCTTGTGATGTAACTGTAGTTACTGTCAATGCTTCTGAAGTCAGATTTTGTTCGAACATATTCGGTCTAGCTCTTCTCGTAATTATGGTGCAACGTTATCAAAAAAACCTTCTAGCGCTTCAAGCTGCAGATCACCTGCTTCGAATGCGTTGAAGGTACGGCGAAACTCACTCGCTTGTTCATGTTCTTTTAGATACCAACCCACATGCTTACGAGCGATGCGAGGGCCTAAAAACTCTCCATAAAATTCATGTAGAGCGTGCACATGACCAAGCATGATGTCTTTCACTTCCGAAATCGGGAGTGGGTCCATCGTGGTGCCGTTTTCCAAATAGTGTAGGATTTCGTTAAAAATCCAAGGACGTCCTTGGGCAGGTCGACCTATCATTAAAGCATCAGCGCCGGTGTACTCCAGCACAAACTTCGCTTTTTCCGGACTATCGATATCACCGTTAGCGATAACCGGAATAGATACTGCTTGTTTCGCTGCTTTAATGTGTTTGTATTCTGCCTCACCTTTGTACATACAAGCGCGAGTTCTCCCGTGAAGGGCAAGTGCCTGTATGCCGCAGTCTTCGGCTATTTTCGCGATTTGGACACAGTTTCTATTGTCTGTATCCCAGCCTGTGCGCGTTTTCAACGTTACTGGAACGTCGACAGCATTTACCACCGCTTTCAGAATGTCTTCAATGAGTTCTGGATGCTGCAGTAGGGCTGAGCCCGCAAGCTTCTTATTCACTTTTTTGGCTGGACAACCCATGTTGATATCGATGATTTGCGCACCGTTATCGACATTAAATTGAGCAGCCTCGGCCATAAGCTGTGGATCTGCACCAGCGATTTGTACTGAACGAATGCCCGATTCGCCTTCATGTACCATACGCTGCTGAGACTTTGACGTTTTCCAAACTTTCGGATTGGAGGACATCATTTCACTGACTGCCATCCCCGCACCGTAGCGAAGACACAACTCACGGAATGGTCTATCCGTTACGCCAGCCATAGGAGCGACGATTAGATTGTTCTTAAGTTGATAATTTCCGATTTTCAAAAATGTCATCACAGTTCTGTACCAGCAAGGGCGCGCATTTTACGCATTTTTTCGCTGCGTGAAAAGACTAATATTTGAGCATTTACAATTTGTTTTTGTAATTTGTTTAAATTTCAGTCAATTAGCGCCCAAAGTCTTGTCTAGCCTTGCTTGCGACCTGAGATTCGACACCATTCTTGTTGCTCAATGATCGGATCAATGTGAAGCTCATCACGATAATAAGTCGCAACATCTTCTGCTTGTGTATCTAACACACCCGACATCGCAAGCACACCATTTGGCTTAACTAGGCCTTTGATGATGCCAGAAAGATCGCGTAATGGACCGGCAAGAATGTTGGCAACAACAACGTCAGCTAGCAAACCTTCCGGTTGATCTTGTGGCAAGAACACCTCTAGTTGCTCAGCAACGCCATTGCGTTGTGCGTTGTCTTTTGATGCAAGCAGAGCTTGAGGATCAATATCGATCCCGATAACTTTTGCCGCGCCTAGTTTGATCGCAGCGATCGCTAGGATGCCTGAGCCACAACCGAAGTCGATCACGGTTTTGCCTGTCAGGTCTAAGCCTTCAAGCCACTCAAGACACAATGCCGTTGTCGGGTGGGTACCTGTACCAAATGCAAGACCTGGGTCTAGCATTACGTTGACAGCGTCAGGTTCAGGGATATCGCGCCAGCTAGGGCAGATCCATAAACGCTCCCCAAACTTCATTGGGTGGAAGTTGTCCATCCATTCACGTTCCCAATCCTTGTCTTCAATTTGCTCTACTTTATGAGCAAAGTCTGCAGGGAACATGTTGCTTGCTTTAATCTGCGCTAGAACGACACTAGTATCAGTCTCAGCGTCGTAAAGCGCGAGAATGTCAGTATCACCCCAAAGGCGAGTTTCGCCCGGCAGAGGCTCAAATACAGGGGTATCTTGTGCATCCAGGAAAGTTACAGAAAGAGCACCAGTCTCTTCCATTAACATGTCGCCGATTTGTTCGGCATTTTCATTGGTAGCATTAAGCTTGATTTGAATCCAAGGCATGGCTGCATCTTCTATATGAGAAAAATTGGATGGCGAGTCTAGCAGAAAATATGAGCAAATTCACCAAAACCCCACGGAATATAATGGGGATTAAAGATTGATTTTTTCGGCGGCTCAAAAACAAAAATGCTCACCGAAGTGAGCATTTTGACTGTTCTTAAACGAACGGGTTATGACAAACCAAGTTTCTTCTCAAGGTAGTGGATGTTTGCACCACCGTGTTGGAAGTTTTCGTCGTTCATAATAGACAATTGAAGCTCGGTATTAACGTTAATACCTTCAACAATCATTTCACCCAATGCGTTCTTCATACGAGCGATAGCAACATCACGGTTCTCACCGTAAGTGATCAGCTTACCAATCATTGAATCGTAGTGTGGTGGCACTGTGTAACCCGTGTAGATGTGAGATTCCCAACGTACGCCCATGCCGCCCGGTGCGTGGAAACGTTCAATCTTACCTGGTGAAGGTAGGAAGCGAACTGGATCTTCAGCATTGATACGACATTCGATTGAGTGGCCGCGCAGCTTAATATCATCCTGAGTGAATGATAGAGGCTGACCAGCTGCAATACGTAGCTGTTCTTTCACTAGGTCGATACCCGTTACCATTTCAGTAATCGTGTGTTCAACCTGGATACGAGTGTTCATTTCGATGAAGTAGAACTCACCGTTTTCGTATAGGAATTCAAATGTACCTGCGCCGCGGTAACCGATCTCAATACATGCACGAGTACAGCGTTCACCGATGTACTTACGCATCTCTTCAGTGATACCTGGAGCTGGTGCTTCTTCCACAACTTTCTGGTGACGACGCTGCATTGAACAGTCACGCTCACCTAGGTGGATAGCATTGCCTTGACCATCTGCAAGCACTTGTACTTCAATGTGACGTGGGTTTTCTAGGAATTTCTCCATGTAAACCATGTCGTTGTTGAAACATGCTTTTGCTTCAGCGCGAGTCATCGCGATAGCTTCTGTTAGTTCTGCTTCAGAACGAACAACACGCATACCACGACCGCCGCCGCCGCCAGATGCCTTGATGATAACTGGGAAGCCAATGCGCTTAGCGTGCGCTTTGTTTTTCGCTTCGTCATCGTCAAGAGGACCGTCAGAACCTGGTACACAAGGTACGCCAGCTTTCTTCATTGACGTGATAGCTGACACTTTGTCACCCATCATACGAATGGTTTCAGCTTTAGGGCCAACAAAGATAAAGCCACTGCGCTCTACCTGTTCTGCAAAGTCTGCATTTTCAGATAGGAAGCCATAGCCAGGGTGGACAGCTACTGCACCTGTCACTTCAGCTGCGCTGATGATACGAGGGATGTTTAGGTAGCTATCGATACCACGAGCTGGACCGATACAAATGGTTTCGTCTGCAAGCAGTACGTGCTTAAGATCACGGTCAGCAGTTGAGTGAACCGCTACCGTTTTAATGCCAAGCTCTTTACATGCACGCAGAATACGTAGTGCAATTTCACCACGGTTCGCGATTACTAATTTATCTAACATAATGAGTGCTCTCTATTATTCGATAATTACTAGAGCTTGGTCGAATTCTACTGGTTGACCGTCTTCAACTAGGATAGCTGTTACAACACCAGATTTATCAGCTTCGATTTGGTTCATCATTTTCATTGCTTCAACGATACATAGAGTTTCGCCAGCAGTTACAGATTGACCAACTTTAACGAATGGTTTTGCGTCTGGGCTTGGAGCGCCGTAGAAAGTACCAACCATTGGAGAAAGAACTTGGTGACCAGCTGGAACTGCAGGAGCCGCTGCTTCTGCTGCTACAGGTGCCGCCGCAGGAGCTGCTGCTACAGGAGCTGGAGCTGCTGCATATTGAACAGGTGCTACAGGTGCGGTGCTGTTACGACTGATTCGTACTGACTCTTCACCTTCAGAGATTTCTAGCTCAGAAATACCAGACTCTTCAACCAATTCGATTAGCTTTTTGATTTTGCGAATATCCATTGTTTCTTTCTCTTTATCTGTTAATTGAACTTACTCTTTGACTGAGTAGGTTAGTAATAGTTCGTTGTTTATGTTTACTTTGAGTTGAGCTTGCTGAGCGCCGCGGTCAAAGCAAATTGATAACCTTGGGCACCTAAGCCACAAATCACACCTTCTGCTTTATCAGATAGGTAAGAGTGGTGACGGAATGGTTCACGCGCGTGAACATTCGATAGATGAACCTCAATAAATGGGATTGCAACGCCAAGTAGTGCATCACGCAGTGCCACACTGGTATGTGTAAAGGCTGCTGGGTTGATAATGATAAAATCAACATTTTGATAAGCACTATGGATCGCTTCAATCAGTTCATACTCGCGATTTGACTGTAAATGAGATAGCTCAACATCGTGTGCTTTCGCTTGCTCGGTCAATGAGCTAATAATCTGGTCAAGTGTTTGAGAACCGTAGTGTGCCGGCTCTCTTAGGCCTAACAGGTTAAGGTTTGGGCCATTTAAAACTAGAATGCGAAACTTTGTAGACATCGTGGGGCTATCTTCCTTTATCGTGTTTACGAACGTGAATGTTGCCATTTTATTGAAAATTTGCGGTTAATTTCTAGTGAGAAAAACCCAAATTTAAAAATTAGAACCAGATTATAGCTAATTCAGCGCAAATCGCAGCAATTTACTGGTCTAATCTCCTATTGATACAGCGTGGAATTGTTACCAACTTAACAAAAAAGCGCCTTAGCCTTAATTTGGGGCTGGATATTTGAGATCAAGATCAGCCATAAAAAAACCGCCACATAGGTGACGGTTTAGGTAAGGTCTGTTTTAAACAGTAATTCAGGGTGTGACCGGTTGCTTATGCCAGTTCTGCTTTCTCGGCAATCAGCTTATCAACCACACTTGGGTCTGCCAAAGTAGAGGTATCACCTAGGTTACCTGTATCACCGGTAGCAATCTTACGCAGGATACGACGCATGATTTTACCTGAACGAGTTTTCGGTAATGAGTCGGTCCAGTGCAGCACATCTGGCGTTGCGATTGGGCCAATCTCTTTACGTACCCAGTCTTTCACTTCTTTATGAAGTTCAGCAGTTGGGAACTCGCCATCATTCAGCGTGATGTAAGCGTAAATCGCTTGGCCTTTAATATCATGAGGGATACCCACAATCGCGGCCTCTGCGATCTTATCAAACGCGACTAGAGCCGATTCAATTTCTGCAGTACCCATACGGTGACCAGAGACGTTAAGTACGTCATCAACACGGCCAGTAATCCAGTAGTAGCCGTCTTCATCACGACGAGCGCCATCACTGGTGAAGTACATGCCTTTAAATGTAGAGAAGTAAGTCTGTTCAAAGCGGTCATGATCGCCATGAACGGTACGCATTTGGCCCGGCCAAGAATCTAGAATCACTAGGTTGCCGTCTGTTGCACCCTCAATGATGTTACCCATGTTATCAACCAGTGCCGGTTGCACACCGAAGAATGGACGAGTTGCAGAGCCCGGTTTCAGGTCTGTTGCGCCTGGTAGCGGTGCAATCAAGATACCGCCCGTTTCTGTTTGCCACCATGTATCAACAATTGGAGATTGCTCATTACCGATTGTTTTGTAGTACCACTCCCACGCCTCTGGGTTGATAGGTTCACCCACTGAGCCCATGATTCTTAGGCTGTCACGAGAAGTACCTTCAACGGCTTCATTGCCTTTCGCCATCAATGCACGAATAGCCGTTGGCGCCGTATAAAGAATATTAACTTGGTGCTTATCGACCACTTCGCTCATGCGGCTGGTGTTCGGGTAATTTGGCACGCCTTCAAACAGAATCGTTTTTGCGCCATTAGCAAGCGGTCCGTAAACAAGATATGTGTGACCGGTAATCCAACCCACATCGGCTGTACACCAGAAAGTCTCGCCTTCTTGGTAATCGAATACGTATTTGAAGGTCATCGCAGCATAAACAAGGTAGCCACCTGTGGTGTGCATAACGCCTTTAGGTTTACCTGTTGAGCCTGACGTATAAAGGATGAATAGTGGATCTTCTGCGTTCATCTCTTCTGGTGGGCAATCTGCAGATACATTAGCAATAGCATCGTGCCACCACACATCGCGATGTTCGTGCCATGCCACATCACCGCCAGTGCGTTTGAATACAACAACCTTCTCGATGTTTTTCACTTCAGGGTTCGTCAGTGCTTCATCGACATTCTTTTTCAGTGGAACAGCACGGCCGCCACGCACGCCTTCATCGGCAGTGATAACGACTTTAGAATTTGAATCGATAATACGACCAGACAGTGCTTCTGGTGAGAAACCACCAAATACGACTGTGTGAACCGCACCGATACGGGTACACGCCAGCATGGCTACTGCCGCTTCTGGCACCATTGGCATGTATAAACAAACCACATCACCTTTGCGCACGCCTTGCTCTTTTAGAGCATTCGAAAACAGGCACACTTCTTTATGCAGTTCATTAAAAGTTAGAGTTTTATCATCTGCCGGGTCATCGCCTTCCCAGATGATAGCGACTTCATCACCGCGCTCAGCAAGGTGGCGGTCGATACAGTTAGCCGAAACGTTAAGCGTGCCATCTTCAAACCAGCGAATATCAATGTGGCCAGGGTCGAAAGAGGTGTTTTTTACTTGTGTGAAAGGTTTGATCCAATCAACGATTTTTCCGTGTTCACCCCAAAAGCCTTCAGGGTCAGAAACAGATTGCTGGTACATGGCTAGGTAAGTGTCATTATCCGCGTGTGTGGTTGATTTAATATTTTCTTTTACCGGATAAACGTGGGCTTCACTCATTGCATCTCTCCTTGTGCCTACATTCCTAATGAACTGGCAACTTCCTTTGTGTTCAGTTTCTAGGTCTATTACAGAACCGTCTTTGTGTTATCACTCTCGGCTAGGACGGCGATTTCCACAATTAGACTTTAGGATGAGACGCTGCTTTTCACTTACAAAATAGCGAGTTAAGTTCAATTTTGAGATGTTGCTCTCTATGTGAAGCGCCAGTGGTTGAATTAAGAATAAGAAGAGTTGAAACGGGGAAGGTCACCATGTTTCAGGCGCACAAAGATCAGCGCAGCGGAGATAGCGTCTTGTAATGCATCATGTTTATTGACCGGGATAGGTAAATCGAGTTGGCGACAGATGGCGTCCATACTGAGATCAAAATAGGCATTGGGCAGCTGTCTTTCGAGTTTGTCTTGATAGAGTTGGCTCACTTCGACTAATCGGTTAGGCAGTGGAAATCCAAGCTGTTTTAAACAGGCGCGGTCGAGAATTTTTTTATCATAGCGGATGTGATAGCCGACTAAAGGACGATTTCCAATGAAGTTCAGTAGCTCGATTAAAGCCTGTTTTTCTTCGATGCCGTGCTTTAGATCTTGATGACGGATACGGTGGATTTTTATTGAATTGCAATCGAGCGATTGGGGGGCGCGCAACCGGACTTCAAAAGGTTGGCTGGTAATGATTCGGTTACCGATGATCTTGGTCGCGGCAATGGTAACTAATTCTGCCTGATTGGGATCTAGGCTGGTGGTTTCACAATCGAGCGATACATATTCATGATCAATAGGCGCAGTAAACAGAGGCTGATAGAGGGAGCCTTTGAGCTTGTGATGCCAGTAATAGCGAACCAACCTATTCATCGTTCAATGCCTAATCCCGTATCTGATAGTGGTAGCCGAGCCATTGCTTGAATTTCTTCACCACGTGCAGGCTATGACGAAGCAGATCCCTGTCTGCTCGTTCCATCAGTTTGACGTTAATCTTGTTGCTGCTGTGCTGCTGAGAAAGCCTTTGGGCTAAGCGCCACTTAAAGAATTGCTTGAGTGCTTCACTGAGATTATCGGCAGTACTTTGCTCTAATACTTTCTTGCTGACCAGCTGCTCAATGCGTTCGAAGGTGTTGTTGACCGTGACACCATGTTCTAGGCAAAGCGCTCTCACACCATGCACGATAGGGAAAATACCGCCTTGTTTGATATCGAGTCCGGACTTAGATTGCTTCACATTACCAAACAGGGTCAGGGGAACTGAGAAGTTCAGCGCCGGGCGGCAGAACTCCGTCAGAATCAATTCTTGTCCGAGCATTAAATCACTGAGGTGCTGCTTTACAGGTTTTAATAACTCTCTATTCCCCGCTACTGCGTGTGCATCTGCCATGATCGCGATATCCATCACGGTGTCTGGCGTGGCTTTTTTTACCCAATGGGTGAGGGTTTGTTTCCACTCTTGTTCTGAATGCACCCATTTCGGATTGTTGACCATTACGTTGCCCGGGCACAGTGGGTAACCCAATTGTTGAAGGGTATGGGTGAGGTCGTTCATGGCACTTTGGCATTGATGCCATTCCAAACCATCTTGAATAATCAGAGCGTTGTCTTGATCGGTTTTGAGAATTTGCTCTCCACGCCCCTCAGAACCCAGCACGATTAGGCAGCAATGATTATGCAGTGCAGGTGGGATCACCAACTCAAAAGCCTTCTCTATGATCTGTTCGTTGACCGCAGAAATCAGCTCCATGATAAAGCGTGTGCGAATCCCATTACTGAGCAAGCTCTCGACCAGTTGACGTTGTTTGTTGGATGCCATTGCCAATTCTTCAACGCTGGTGGCGCGCGCAATACGCAAAGTAAGAACGTGGGAGTGTGTGGAGAATGCACTGAGAATCTGTGTCATATCCACCATGCCGACCGCATTTTTACCATCACAAACCATCAACCTTTTTACTCGATTTCTGGTCATGGTAATCATGGCGTTAAATAAGAAATCGCCTTGGTTCACGTGCATCACCGGAAACGTTGCGATCTCACCGACAGGCGCATCCAGTGTGAAATTATCGAGCATCACAGCATGCAATAAATTGGTTCGAGTGACGATTCCATACGGCAAGGAACATGATGATCCAAAAGCTTTTGGATCATCATGTTCCAAATGGACTAGGGCCGAGTCTAACCCTTGTTCTTTAAGGGTTTGAGTGACTTGGTTGATCGGTTGGTTTGGTTCAAGTATCAGTGGTGGGTGATAGATAGAGTCATCCACTTTGGTTAATATAAACTCGGCAAGATTCTGTTGCTGCTGGGCGGCTTCTATCAAAGCTTTTCGTGTTGATAGGTTGCTATCAAAGTAGGCAGCGAATTGGCCATTGGCGTGGTAAAGCTCAAGAAAAATA
This sequence comes from Vibrio crassostreae, assembly GCF_041439375.1. GTDB lineage: Bacteria > Pseudomonadota > Gammaproteobacteria > Enterobacterales > Vibrionaceae > Vibrio > Vibrio crassostreae_D. The sequence continues at coordinate 33,820 of NZ_JBGONY010000006.1, forward strand.
TCGGTGGGCAGCAGATAACTTAATGTATCTTCGAGTGCGATATATTGGTGTTTGGTGTGGGGTTCAAACTGGCTGCGGACATCAAAAATATCGTCATTGGCATAGTGTGCGTAAATCTCACCATCACTGCTCGCGCGCTCTTCAACAGCTCCTTTGATCAAAATATGCAGGTGTCGGCTCGGCCTTTCAGCTTCCAGTATCACTTCTTGAGAGCGGTAATACACCACGTCTAATGAAGAGCGAAGCTTCAACTGTTCGGCGTCGGACAGGCTATCGAAGGGCGGGTGCTGCATATTAAATTTGTCAGGCATAAGCATCACAAGAAGAAATGGGAGTCTTTAATCAGTCTGACAAAATACCAGCGAAGCTCCAGACGACTTTAGTCTAAATGCGAGTATGAGTATTGATGAGCGTGAAATCTCTTGTTGAAATGCGATATCCAGACCCATTGAATATGGGAATACTATCCCAGTAATAATTCCCTTTTTCATCGTATGCGAGATAGGCATAATTGGTGCTGCCTTTTTCCGCACACTTTATAGGTCATTTATGTTTAGCCCTTCACCCTATGGCTGGATCTCTCAGTATTTTCTTGGTTTCTTTTTTGCGTATGGCGTGTATTTGCCATTTTGGGCGTTGTGGTTTGAAGACCAAGGCGTGTCTGCTGGTGATATTGGCGTATTGATTGGTATCGGCTTTGCGACTCGTTGTGTGGCCAACTTAGTGATTACGCCGCGTATCCATAAAGTGGAACACTTGATGCCAGCGCTACGCTGTTTGAGTTTCGCTGCGCTGCTGTTTGTCGGTTTCCACTTCTTCACCGGTGGCAGCTTTATACTGATGTTGTTGGCAACGGTACTGTTTAACCTCTGTTGTGGGCCGATCATTCCTCTTTCTGATGCGATGGCTAACCATTACAGTCGTTTGAAAATGCTCGACTACGGCCGAACTCGTCTTTGGGGATCAATTGCCTTTATCGCAGGTTCAACGGTTGTTGGCTATTTGGTGGCACAATTCGGCACTGACATGATTTTGTATACTGCGCTTGCCGGTGTGTTGCTGTCATTGATTCTTGCGATGAGAAACCCCAATGTGATGCCAGTAACACAATCTGAGCAACAAGCGGCGCGACCAAAACTAGGTGAACTGCTGCGTGAGTCGTCAGTGGTAAAGTTTTTAGCCTTGATGGCGCTGCTGCAAGGTAGTCATGCGGCTTACTACAGTTTTAGTGCGATTTATTGGAAAGAAGCGGGTCACTCAGAAGCTATCATCGGTTATTTGTGGAGTTTAGGTGTTGTTGCTGAAGTGGCCGTATTTGCTCTGAGTAAGCGATTATTCTCAGGCTGGTCACTGCGTACTTTGTTTGTCGTCGCGGCTATTGGGGTGATGGCGCGTTGGGGTATTACCGCATCAACCACGGCGATTTTTGCACTGGTGATGGTGCAGTTGCTGCACGGTGTGACATTTGCCATGGCACACATCGCCGCGATTCAATACATCCAATCTGAAGAACAAAACAAGATGGTTGCGCTACAAGCCCTGTATAACGCGATTCCATTAGGTGCCTTTATTGCACTGATGACCACCTTAAGTGGTTGGGGTTATGAGCTTTGGGGCGCAAATATCTTCTGGGGCATGGCTGCAATGGGTGCACTTGCTCTGTTCATTAAGTTGGATGAAAGAAGTTCAGTGGTTGAGATTAATCAATCAGATTCGGAACAGTCAGAATCTCACAGCAAATGCTGATAATTAGAGTCTAAAGCACAGAATTTAAGCGATGCGATTGAGTTAATCACCCATCCTTAGTTAAATAAAACCTCTCCCTTATGGAGAGGTTTTTTTATGGATGAAAAAAGGGTTTTCAATGCAAGGATGGATAGTAATTCCAGTCTCTTTAGCCTACTTGGGCGTGTTATTTCTGATCGCTTGGTATGGAGACAGGCAGGTTCGTTGGCTATCGCGTTGGCGCCCGTGGATCTATAGCCTTTCGATTGCCGTGTATTGTACCTCTTGGACCTTCTATGGAACGGTCGGGCAGGCGAGTAACAACCCTTGGTCTTTTTTACCCATTTACCTCGCCCCGATTCTAGTCTTTACACTAGGCTGGCGGATCTTGGCGCGGCTGATCCTGATTGCGAAGCGGGAACATATCACCTCCATTGCCGACTTTATCGCGGCTCGTTATGGAAAATCTCAGGGCTTAGCGGTGGCGGTGACGGTTATCGCCGTGGTTGGTATCCTTCCTTATATTGCTCTGCAACTGCGTGGTATCACCATGGGGTTGGATATTGTTGCACCCAACCTAGCGGCTGACTTCGGTTATCAGGACTATCATGTGTCTTGGTTTGTGGTCGGTGCTTTGGCCATTTTTACCATGCTGTTTGGTACAAGGCACATTGATAACACAGAGCATCACCGTGGCATGATGATGGCGGTGGCGTTTGAGTCGATTGTAAAACTAGCGGCTTTCTTGATTGTTGGTCTGTTTATCATTTACCTCGCGATGAGCAGCGATAAAATCGACTTGCTTGATGTTGCAGCTTCCACTTATGAATCGCCCAATATTCCCACGTTAGTGATTCACACTATTCTCACGATGTTGGCAATTGTCTGTCTGCCGCGTCAGTTTCACACCATGGTGGTAGAGAACGAACGTCCGCAAGATTTGCATACCGCTCGCTGGTTATTTCCGCTTTACCTGATTTTGATGGGACTGTTCGTGCTGCCAATTGCTTGGGCAGGGCAAGGGCTACTTACTGGCATGCCTGCGGATACCTACGTGATCAGTGTACCAATGGCAGAAGGCGCTAATCACATTGCATTGTTAGCTTTCCTTGGTGGTACTTCTGCGGCGAGTGGCATGGTGATTGTATCGACCATTGCACTGGCGATCATGGTATCGAATGACTTAGTGATGCCATTGCTACTGCGCCGTATGCGTCTAACCCAAAGAACACATCGACACTTTTCTGGCCTGTTATTAGTGATTCGTCGCGGGCTAATTTTACTGCTGTTACTGGGTGCTTGGCTGTTTTATCAGGCTCTCGATACCATTCATTCACTGTCAGCGATTGGTTTTCTTTCGTTTGCTGCGATTGCTCAATTCGCGCCAGCATTGATTGGTGGTTTGTACTGGCGCCCGGGTAACCGCAAGGGTGTGTATGTCGGCTTAATGGTGGGCTCGTTGATTTGGCTTATCACCCTAATGAGTCAAACGAGCATGTTGGCAGGCGACAGCCAAAGTAACCTTTTGCTGTGGATTATCACGCCACCAGAGTTGCTCAGCAGTTGGGATATCAGTAGTTCAAACTGGGGAATTGTGCTGAGTATTGTGCTTAATACCTTGTGCTATGCCGTGGTTTCGATGTCCACAAGACCAAGCCTAAGTGAGCGCTTACAATCAGCAGCATTTGTTGGTACACCGCTGCCTGAGAATGAAAACATCAGCCTTTACCAGAATCGTGTGACGGTTGCGGAACTAGAGATGTTGGCATCACGCTTTGTCGGTCGAAAGCGAGCGAAAAGCGCCTTACACAGCTATTGGCAACAACACGGACAACCGCTGCTTCCCAATCAACAAGCACCTGCGAGTTTGATTCGACATGCAGAGCGCGTACTCGCGGGTGTATTCGGTGCCTCTTCCGCTAAGTTAGTACTTACTTCTGCTTTACAGGGCAGAAACATGCAGCTTGAAGAGGTCGCGACCATCGTTGATGAGGCCTCTGAGCTATACGATTTTAGCCGTGGTTTACTACAAGGTGCGATTGAACACATTGGTCAAGGCATCGCAGTGATCGATAAGCAAATGAGGCTGGTGGCGTGGAACCAACGTTACTTAGAACTGTTTGAATTTCCTGCGGGTTTGATTCAGGTTGGACGACCCATTTCAGATGTGATTCGTCACAATGCCGAGCAAGGTTTGTGTGGTCCGGGTGACCCAGAAGATCACGTTCGCCGCCGTGTTTATCACCTTGAACAAGGCACTAGACACACCTCTTCTCGTATTCGTCCTGATGGTCGAGTGATTGAGGTGCAAGGTAACCCGATGCCAAGTGGTGGCTTTGTAATGAGCTTTACCGATATCACGGTATTTAGGCAAGCAGAGCAAGCGCTAAAAGATGCTAATGAAAGCTTGGAGTCGAGAGTACATGAGCGAACTCAAGAGCTCGAAAAACTGAACCATCGCTTGGTAAAAGCAACTCAGATTTCGGATCAAGAATCACAATCCAAGAGTCGTTTTCTAGCCGCGGTAAGCCACGATTTAATGCAGCCGCTCAATGCTGCGCGCTTGTTTGCTTCGTCACTTTCTGAGGTGGCAAAAGAGCAAGAGGTGAAGCAGTTGTCATCTCATATCGAGAGTGCGTTAGGGGCCGCAGAAGATCTGATTGGCGACTTGTTGGATATCTCTCGCTTGGAGTCAGGGAAATTAGAAACCAACATTCACGCGATTGCCGTGCACGATGTGCTAACCAACTTGAACGCGGAATTTAGCGCGTTAGCGAGACAACAAAAAATTGAGTTTCAGATGATCCCATCGTCATTGTTCATTCACTCAGATCCTAAGTTATTAAGGCGTGTGATTCAGAACTTTTTGACCAATGCTTTCCGCTATAACCCTGAAGGGAAAGTGATACTCGGTGCAAGGCGAGTGAACGGTCAGGTACGAATCGATGTGTGGGATAACGGAACCGGTATCGATGAAGACAAGCAACAAGAGATCTTCGAAGAGTTTACTCGTGGTAGCCAAGTTCGTGCTGACCAAGGGTTGGGGCTAGGGCTAGCCATCTCCAAAGGTATTGCTCATGTGCTTGGTCATCAAATTTCGATGCGTTCATGGCCGGGTCAAGGCAGTGTTTTTTCCATCACCTTAGCTCGAGCAGAAAGAGTTGCTCCAGTAGTGCAAGCTTCGACACCAGTGGTGACCAGCGACATCGAGCATCTCAAGATATTGTGTGTCGACAATGAACGAGAAATTTTAGTCGGTATGGAAAACTTGATTGGACGTTGGGGCTGTGAGGTTAAGACGGCGGTTGATCTGGTCGAAAGCTTGAAGTGTCTCGACGATGGCTGGCAGCCGGATGTAATTTTCTCGGATTATCGTCTCGACAATGGTCGAACCGGGCTTGAAGTCTTACAACAGTGTCGCTTGCGCCTTGGAGACTCTTTTGAAGGGGTCATCATTAGTGCCGATAGAACCGATGACATGTTGGCAGCGATAAAGGCCAACAGCTTTAGCTTTATTGCTAAGCCAGTGAAGCCACTAAAACTCAGAGCGGTATTGAATCGTGTGAGTTAATTTAATTAACTATTTTCAATTAACTACTAGCGACTAAAAAGGCCTCAGATGAGGCCTTTTTTGATCCGATAGACTTGTTATGAGTTACTGATTTTAACCTGCGATACCACCTTGAGTGAGAGCGGTTGGGTCAAGAAGCTTGCTGAGTTCTTCTCGGCTGAGATCGGTTTCTCTTTCTGCAACGTCAAGAATCGGTAAGCCTTCTTTGTAGGCCTTCTTTGCAATATCAGCTGCCTTCAAGTAGCCAATCACAGGGTTAAGTGCGGTCACTAGGATTGGGTTCTTTGACAGTGCCAAATCGAGATTGTCTTGGCGTACCGTGAAGGTCGCGATGGCTTTGTCCGCTAAAGCGACAGAGCTGTTAGCTAAAAGCTCTATACTTTCTAATACGTTATGAGCAATCACTGGCAGCATCACGTTTAGCTGGAAGTTACCAGATTGGCCTGCGACAGTAATGGTGGTGTCGTTACCAATTACTTGTGCTGCCGCCATAGCTGCGGCTTCTGGAATCACAGGGTTTACTTTGCCTGGCATGATAGAAGAACCTGGCTGTAGTGCTTGCAATTCAATTTCACCTAAGCCTGCCAATGGGCCAGAGTTCATCCAACGAAGATCGTTTGAGATCTTCATGATCGCAACGGCTGCAGTTTTGAGCTGACCCGAGAATGCAACGATCGCGTCTTGGCTGCTGAGATTAAAAAAGAAGTTCTCACTCGCGTTAAAGCTGACCTTTGTCGATTGAGACAAGTTACTTGCAAACTTATCGGCAAAGCGTGGGTCGGCATTGATCCCCGTTCCTACCGCCGTTCCACCTTGAGCAAGTGCTTTAATAGCGGGCAGGGTGCTTTCAATGGCTTGCTTAGCGTGTTCAATCTGGAACTTCCAACCACCAAGTTCTTGAGCAAAGGTAATTGGCATCGCATCCATTAGGTGAGTACGGCCTGTTTTTACTACCTCAGCCAGCTCTTGCTGTTTAACGGTAAGTGCTTCTGAAAGGTGAGTTAATGCCGGTAGCAGTTTGTTTTCAGCCATAAGGGCGACACTGACTTGAATTGCGGTTGGTACCACATCGTTGCTGCTTTGGCCCATATTGACGTGATCATTCGGATTCACGTCCCCTTGCAAACTTCTTGAAGCGAGTGTTGCAATCACTTCGTTGGCATTCATGTTGGAGCTAGTACCAGAGCCAGTTTGGTAAACATCGATCGGGAATTGATCGAGGTATTTACCATCGATGATCTCTTGGCTCGCTTCGGCAATCGCATTGGCAATATCACCTTCCAATAAACCCAACTGAGCGTTGGTGTCTGCGGCGGCCTGTTTAATGAATGCCAATGCTTGAATGAAGCTGGTGGGCATCTTGTGTGAACTAAAAGCAAAGTTATCTGCAGCACGTTGAGTTTGTGCTTGGTATAGCGCATCAGTAGGGACTTTCACTTCGCCCATGCTGTCTTTCTCAATTCGATATTGTAGGGTCATCTTCTATCCTTGTTAGCCAAGTGGGGCTTGGACTTGTTGTAGTGTTTGGCTGAGATTCAAAAAACGCGCTTGGCCTTGAGGCTGCTGGCAGTAATGGCGTTTTAGATAAAATAGTGGTGAGTGAATAGAGTCTAGGCAGATATGACGAAAGGCGAAACTGCGCTCAGGAGACTCAATCGCTTCAATCAAATGGAAGAAAACTTGGCGCAGGTACAGCTCGCACAACAAGATGTTTTCTTGGGCGGCGTGCTTTTCATAGTAAGCGGAAAGCGTCAGTGCGCACTCGATGTAGTCTCGAATCACAAATGGCTCATGGCCTTGTACTTGTTCTAATGAAACAAAGCGATCTTGTGCTTTGTAAAACCTCGAATAGAGACCCTGCTGTTCTTTCATCATCATTTGCATCTCTTTATTGGATGCTAATGATAATTATTATCAAATGAAATTTTAAAAACAACCCTTTGTTTGTCTTTTTATAAAATGAAACGGGAAAAGAAAAAGCCGATACATAACGTATCGGCTTTCTGAGATTCAGTACCTAATCCCTACAATGTAAGTACTGATTCATTTTTTGCTAAACATCTTTATTTAGTGGTCGTGAGCTTCACCAGCACCTTTCGGGTATCGGATGTTCTCAACCATATCTTGTACGTCTTGTGGTACTTCAGCTGTTACTTTGTTTACAGCAATCGATACTACGAAGTTTAGACACATACCTAGCGTACCGATGCCTTCAGGGCTGATACCAAACCACCAGTTTTCAGGTGTGCTTGCTGCTGGGTTGATGAACTTGAAGTAGATGATGTAGCTTGCTGTGAAGGCAATACCTGACAACATACCTGCAATTGCGCCTTCCTTGTTCATCTTCTTGTAGAAGATACCTAGGATAATCGCTGGGAAGAAGGATGCTGCGGCTAAGCCGAAGGCAAACGCTACTACCTGTGCTACGAAGCCTGGTGGGTTAATACCCAAGTAACCAGCACCGACAATCGCGACCATGGCTGCTAGACGAGCGGCTAATAGCTCCTGCTTGTCGGTCATGTTTGGTCTGAAGCCTTTCTTCAGCAAGTCATGTGAAATCGACGTTGAGATTACCAATAGTAGCCCCGCGGCTGTTGATAGTGCGGCTGCTAGGCCACCTGCTGCTAGTAGTGCTACAACCCAGTTTGGTAGTTTCGCTAGCTCTGGAGAAGCCAGTACGATGATGTCACGGTTAATCTTCATCTCGTTGCGTTCATCGCCCGAGTAGAACATTTTGCCATCGCCGTTCTTATCTTCCCAACCCACTAGGCCAGTGCTTTCCCAGTTTTTGTACCAGCTTGGTGCATCTGCTGCTGCGACACCTTGCATGTCAGGGCCGTTGATTGTTTCGATCATGTTTACACGAGCGAAGGCTGCAACACCTGGTGCTGTTGTGTATAGCAATGAGATGAATAGTAGAGCCCAACCCGCTGAGATACGAGCATCACGTACTTTTGGTACCGTGAAGAAACGAATGATTACGTGTGGAAGACCTGCAGTACCGACCATTAGAGCCGCACAGATGAAGAATACATCCACCATGCTCTTGTTACCTTCGGTATAGGCGGTAAATCCGAGTTCTTCTGTGAGTCCATCCAGTTTATCAAGTAAGTAAACATCTGTGCCTGATAGCGTAGAACCCATACCAACTTGTGGAAGTGGGTTACCTGTCATCATAATTGATGTAAAGATTGCTGGAACAAGGAAGGCGAAAATGAGGACACAGAATTGAGCTACCTGCGTATAAGTGATGCCTTTCATGCCACCAAGTACTGCGTAGAAGAACACAATACCCATACCAATGATGATACCTAGGTTAATGTCGACTTCTAGGAAACGAGAGAATACAACACCCACACCACGCATCTGACCTGCAACGTACGTAAACGATACGAAGATTGCACAGAATACCGCTACCATACGTGCTGTTTTCGAGTAGTAACGCTCACCGATGAAATCAGGAACCGTAAACTGACCAAACTTACGTAGGTAAGGTGCTAAACATAGCGCAAGTAGTACATAACCACCTGTCCAACCCATTAGATAAACCGCACCGTCGTAACCAACGAATGAGATGATACCTGCCATTGAGATGAATGATGCTGCCGACATCCAGTCAGCTGCAGTCGCCATGCCGTTTGCTACTGGGTGTACACCACCGCCAGCTACGTAGAACTCACTAGTAGATCCTGCACGAGCCCAGATTGCGATGCCGATATATACCGCGAAAGTAATACCGACGAGAATAAACGTCCAAGTTTGAATATCCATGTTCTAGCCTCTAGTCTTCCTGTACGTTGTATTTTTTGTCGAGCGCATTCATGCGAACAACGTAAATAAATATCAGCGCCACGAAGGTGTATATCGAACCTTGCTGAGCGAACCAAAACCCTAGCTTGAACCCGCCAAACTGAACGGTATTGAGGGCATCCACAAATAAGATGCCAGCGCCGTAAGACACTGCAAACCAGACTGCGAGCAGTGTTCCCATAATTCCCAAGTTTTCCTTCCAGTAGGCTTGAGCATGTTCCGTAGATTCGAACGCCATTGCCTTCTCCTTTATTTCGTTTCCGTAGAAACCGTTTTTGTAAATGGCCGTGTTAACGTAATGTTACGATCTAGAATGTAGCAAGGATAAGTAAAGGGATCTGTGCAACTTTAGTCGGGACACTATTAGCGCTAATTCACTGAAATATGGGCGTTGGAAGGCATAACCATAGAAAAATGTGATGTTGCAATGTTGTTAAATTAGCCTAAGGTCTAACAAAAACGTATGAATTAGGCGGCGAGTCATAAAATTTAACAACTAAATGACCGAGAAACGGTATTTAGTCCTGCCTATGACACGAAGCGAAACATAAGTTTGTTATAGTAACTACGGTACTTTCACCGGCTGTGACTTGCTTAACGGCAGAAGATCAACAAGCTAGTGGCAAAAGATCAACAGGCTTAAAGCTCGAGTTTTATTCTTTGGGGGAACGAATTGGACGCAATAACCATTAATCACTTATTTTTGACTGGTGCCGTACTCATCGCCATCAGTGTACTTTTCTCACAAGTGTCCTCTCGATTGGGCGTTCCTATTCTTTTGATCTTCCTTTTCGTTGGCATGTTAGCCGGTGAAGATGGCCCGGGCGGTATTAATTTCGATGATTACTCACTGACTTATTTGGTGAGTAACCTCGCGCTTGCCGTGATCTTGCTGGATGGCGGTATGCGAACCAAGGTCGCAAGCTTCAAGGTCGCTTTCTGGCCGTCGCTCTCATTAGCAACAATAGGCGTAGCCTGTACTGCGACTCTAACCGGTTTAATGGCGGCTTGGCTGTTCGACCTGTCACTGATGCAGGGCATTTTGGTGGGCGCGATTGTTGGTTCGACCGATGCGGCAGCGGTATTCTCTTTGTTGAAAGGGCAGAGCCTCAATGAACGTGTTGGCTCAACCCTAGAGATCGAATCCGGTACCAATGACCCAATGGCGGTGTTCCTGACGGTGACCTTAATTGCGCTGCTGGGCACTCCTGATGCTGAAATGGGGATGAACTTCCTACTGAAAAGCTTCGCGATGCAGTTTGGTATCGGCACTCTTATCGGTCTTGGTGGGGGCTGGGTGCTATGGAGTCTTATCAATCGAGTGCAACTGGCTGATGGTCTTTACTCTATTCTGGTGCTCAGTGGCGGTGTGGCTCTGTTTGCGTTCTCTAACATGCTTGGCGGCAGCGGTATCTTATCGATCTACCTCGTTGGCTTGTTCATTGGTAATCGTCCAACTCGCTCTCGACACTCTATCCTTAATGTTCTTGATGGCATGACGTGGCTAAGCCAGATCGTGATGTTCTTGGTTCTGGGGTTATTGGTGACGCCATCGACATTGATGGACATTGCACTTCCTGCGTTAGCATTGGCTTTCGGTATGATTTTGTTTGCTCGCCCGTTGTCTGTTTGGTTGGGTTTACTGCCGTTCAGAAGCTTTACCACCAAAGAACGTTGGTTTGTTTCTTGGGTAGGTTTACGTGGCGCTGTGCCGATCATTTTGGCGGTGTTCCCGATGATGGCTGGCCTGCCTAATGCCCAGCTTTACTTCAATATCGCCTTCTTCGTGGTTATGGTTTCGCTGATTGTTCAGGGCGGTAGCTTGATGAAAGTTGCGAGGTTGGCTCAGGTGACCTTACCACCGACACCAACCCCAATTTCTCGTACCGGCATGGAGATTTATCCGACCAGTGAGTGGGAGATGTTTGTCTACAAGCTGAAAGAGGAAAAGTGGTGTGTTGGTGAACCGCTTAAGCGTTTGTCCATGCCTGAAGGGACACGAATTACGGCACTGTTTAGAAAAGATGCTTTGCTTCACCCATCGGGTAGCACCGTCTTAGAGGCGAACGATATTCTTTGTGTGCTTGGCCAAGATAAAGACCTAGATAGCTTAAGTGCGCTATTCAGTGAGGCTCCTCTAGCTGAAGAGACCGCTCGATTCTTTGGTGATTTCTTCTTGGATGTCGAACTATCGGTTGGAGCGGTCAGTGATTGTTATGGTATTGAACTGGGCTCGGAAGAAGAGCGAGAAATAACGCTAAAACAATTGGCTGAGCGAGAGCTTGGTGCACATCCTGTATTAGGCGATAGTTTTGTGTGGCATGACATTACTTGGGTGGTTGCAGAGATAGATGATCATAAAGTCGTCAGGTTGGGTTTATGTTTACCAAAGACGACTTTAGAAGAGGATATCAGTGAAGCTTAGTTGTGGACTTCTTGTAGCAAGATAACCGCCTGAGTTCGGTTTTTCACATCCAGTTTACGGAAGATGGCTGTCATATGTGCCTTGATGGTCGCTTCCGAAACATTCAATTCATACGCGATTTGCTTGTTCAGCAGGCCGTCTGAAAGCATCCCTAATACCTTGTATTGCTGAGGCGTCAATGTGGAAAGCTTTTCCGCAAGGTCGCTACAGGCTGCATTGTTGGTGATCAGCCCTTCAGGAAAGAACGGGTCGCCATTCAGCACTTGATTGAGTGCGCTGACCAATTCACGCATATCACTCGACTTAGGAATAAAGCCAAAGGCACCATGGCTCTTAACTTGAGTGACAACGCTGGCATCCTCGCTGGCAGAGATCACTACAATCGGTAAATCTGGGTATTCAGCTCGCAGTTGAATTAAGCCAGACATCCCATTGGCACCCGGCATCTTAAGGTCGAGAAGCAACAGGTCTGGTTCATCTTCTTTCTTTAGCAGAGTCAGTAAGGCATCGAGGGAATCAGCCTCAAGCAGGTTCGCACCACTGATCGCCATATGAACTGACTGAAACAGGGCGTTGCGAAAGAGAGGATGGTCATCAGCAATGATGATGGTATAGGTCGAGTCCATGACGTTCATACTTTTAACAATTTAGTTAATATTTATTATCATCCTGATTGAGTATGTGGACAATATCTATGCATTAAAAGTCTGAACCATATCGACTTTTATCCCCGGAATAAGAAAGCGTTACTCTGAATAGCAAAAAAGCCGCACTGCCATCTCGTTACGGAGGGGCGGTGCGGCTTTCGATTCGGCTATATTTTAGTGAATATTACCGTTATAGCTGGTGGTTTTGCATGTGTTTTAAGAATACATCGGCAGGCATAAAACCGGTTACACGAGCATTTGGAACATGGTTACCCTCACCATCCCAGAACTCAATCGTCGGTAAGCCGAGCACCTGTAATTGTTTAAGCAGTTCAATGTCTTGAGGCATGTTTCTCGTTACATCCGCTTGTAGCAGTACGAAGTCAGAAAGCTTGTTTTCCACATCAGCTTGGTGGAAGGTGTACTTCTCAAACTCTTTACACGCCACACACCAATCGGCGTAGAAATCGAGCATCACAGGCTTACCGAGTTTCTTGGCTTCGATGAGCTGGATTTCTAATTCTTCAACGGTGTTGATGCGTGCAAATTGGATTTGCTGTTCAACTACCACGCTCTTTTCTGCAAACCAGTAATTCAACGCAGGTTGCGCAGAAGCGAATAGGCCGAGCATTGCGATGATACCCACTGCGCTCTGTTTCCAGCCGCCAAATGGCAGTGCATTTTTGCTGTGGTAAAGCCAACCAAAGGCGATGAAGCCAAGGGCAGACCAAAGTACCGTCGCCCATAATTCAGGAATAATTCGCTCTAGCAGGAAGATAGGCGCTGCCAGCAAGATAAAGCCGAATACGATCTTCACCTTATCCATCCAGCTACCTGCTTTTGGCAGTAGCTTATTACCAAATACCGCAACCAAGAGCAGCGGGATACCCATACCCATAGCTAACGCATACAGAGCAATCGCACCGGTAAATAGGTCGCCACTCTGAGCTACATACAGCAGCGCACCTGACAATGGCGCCGAGGTACAAGGTGAACATACCAAGCCAGAGATAGCGCCCATCGCGAACACGCCCAAGCTATTGCCACCTTGCTGCTTGTTGCTTTGATTGTTAAGCCAAGTTTGGATGCTGCTTGGCAGTTGCAGGTTATAAACGCCAAACATTGACATCGCTAACGCCACGAACAGAACACTCAGCGCGATCAGCACGTAAGGGTGTTGCATAGCAGCTTGGAACTGCATGCCTGCAGAAGCAACCACTAAACCTAATAAGGTGTAGGTTAACGCCATGCCTTGCACATAGATGAAGGACAACATCAAAGCGCGACCTTGGCTGAGCTTGCCGCCACCCAATACGATACCCGTCAGAATTGGGTACATAGGCAGAATGCACGGCGTAAAGGCTAAGCCAACACCGAGTGCTAAGAATAATAATGGAGTCCACCAACTGTCACCGAGTTTATCGGCTAGGCTCGCTTCTTTTGAAACGGGTGCGCTTGATTGTGGTGTCGTGTTATTTGCCACATCTGCTTTTGGAGAAGCAACTTGTGGTGCGGTGTTCGCTTGGTTGCTGGTAGTGTCGGCAGCAGTGTCGCTTGAACCCGTTGCTTCAAACGGTGCTATGTCGATTACTCGAGTTTCTGGTGGGTAGCAGAAACCAGCATCTGCACAGCCTTGATACTTAACGATCAGCTGTGAGCCATCTTGGTAACTCTGTAGCGGAACTTGCACGAATAACGGCTGAGTATAAATGCTCACCTCACCGAAGAATTCATCTTGGTGTGGTTGGCCATCTTCCATTTCAACGTTGCCGATAGCGAGGTTTTGGCCAGTGAACGAGAGGCTATGTTGATAGAGGTAGTAGCCCTCTTTTACTTGCCAGTCGAGAAGGACCTTGCCGTCTTGCTGGTAGTAATTGAAAGGGAAAGCTTGGTCTACAGGGACAAAACCGTTGTTATTGCCTCCGAAGCTTGGCTCGGCGTTGTCGTTTCCAAAAAGCGCCCACGCAGACTGGGTGAACAGGGAAACGCAAACAAAAAGTAATGTGGCAAGTCGTCGCATACTATTTAGTCATCAAAATGGAGTTGAAGGTATCTTAACTCAATCAGACCGTAATAGTTTGTGATTAGTTTCATCGACCAGCAAATATCCGCTAGGGCGGGTGAGCCACTTTCTTAGGCAGTCGAGAGAGGGTTAGCTGCGCAACTGCAGTGAACAGCCCTTGCCAATAAAACATTTAGGCAACACCTAAGCGTGCTCTTACTACTTGTTCACAAGCATCAATGTTCATTGTGTCTTTCGGAATAATGAGCACGGTGTCATTGCCGCCAACCGTACCGATAATCTCGGTATGTGGGTCGATATCGACTAATCTTGCGACCAACTGTGCGCAACCAGGGTTTGTTTTTACAATCACCATAGCTTGGTTGTGAGTAATTAATTCGATTTGTGATGAGATTGAGGCATCGACACGCACAGGCGCGCTTTCAACCGTGATGCAGTAAACCTTTTTGCCACAGGCATTCTGAATTTTGACAACGCCAAGCTGTGACAAAATGCGAGAGACGGTCGATTGGCTAATGCCTGTATAGCCAATATCGACGAGTTTCTCGCGCAGTTGGTTCTGGGTCGAGAAGCTTTGCTGTTGTAGTAAGCGTTTGCACGCGGCAGTCAGTGTTTTATCTTCAGCTGAATACAAGCAACCGTGCTCAGTGATTGGGTTCATGAACAACTCCTTAAGGTCAACGTGTTGATATCGCTTGTCCATAGCGCAGAACGCACTCCCAAAGCCGTAGAGTACGATTGTTAATTAGGGCTTACCGATGAACCCCGAAATAAGAGGGAGGGTATGCGAGATGTATGATCATCTATGCATTGAGTCTACCACTAAAGGATAGTTATCTTTTTGAAGGCGATCACCAAATAAAATTCTGGTTAATTGCTTTTATTGTGGAGTTTTATTCTTTGGTTAAGTGGATATTTATTCCGCGTTGGGAATAAATATCCATAAGTTATAAAGGGTTTTTGTTGCGGAGGTAATAGCGCTAAGGGTTAGCGAATTTCACTCATGATCTCGCGAGAGAATACTTTTTCACAGTAGTGACATTTTAGCTGCACGTTTTCCTGCTTAAGCTGTACTTTAAAGCTACTTTCAACAGGCTCACCATGCGAAATACAGTTGCTATTTGGGCAAGCGAACACACTATTGATTTGGTCTGGCAGTACCAGTGTTAACTTGTTGACCACCTTGTACTCTTCAATTTGATTCACCGTCGCTTGCGGAGCATACAGAGCCAATTGGTTGGCTTGTTCTTTGGTTAGGAAGATGTTCTCAATCTTGATCAGATCTTTATGACCCAGTGCTGATGATGGCAAATTTAATCCCATGGTGATGCGTTGCTCGGTCTTGTGCAATTTAAACAGCTTGAGGATTTTGATCCCAAGGTGAGCAGGGATGTGGTCAATGACGCTGCCGTTACGAATGGCTTCTACTTGTAGCTGAGTTTGTTTAACCATGACTGTTTCTCCTGCTTATAAAGTGTCGTTTAGAACTAGGGCTAATAGGGCTTCGCGAGCATACACACCATTTTCAGCTTGCTCGAAGTAGTAAGCGTGTGGCGTTTTATCTACATCAGTTGTGATTTCGTCGACACGTGGCAGTGGGTGAAGCACTTTCATGTTTTGGCGTGCATCTTTCAGCGTATCAGCTGTTAGAATGTAAGCCGATTTCATGTGCGCGTATTCTGATGCATCAAAGCGCTCTTTCTGTACGCGAGTCATGTACAGAACATCCAGCTCAGGCACCACTTCTTCAATGCTGCTGTGGGTGCTGTATTGGATACCCATCTCTTCCAGTTCTTCACAGATGTAATCAGGCATCGCTAACACTTCTGGCGCAATAAAGAAGAAACGTACGTTATTGAATTTTGATAGTGCTTGCGTCAATGAGTGTACGGTGCGGCCATATTTTAGGTCACCAACGAATGCCACATTGAGGTTGTCGAGCGTGCCTTGCGTTTCGTAAATCGAGAATAGATCCAACAAGGTCTGCGTTGGGTGCTGATTGGCACCATCGCCACCATTCACAATTGGCACACCGTTAGAGAACTCAGAGGCTAAACGTGCTGCGCCTTCTTGTGGATGACGCATCACAAAGGCATCAACGTAAGAAGAGATAACTTGCACCGAATCGGCAAGTGTTTCGCCTTTTTTCGCCAATGACGTGTTACCGCCATTATCAAAACCGATGACAGTGCCACCTAGGCGTTGAACTGCGGTTTCAAATGAAAGGCGAGTTCTAGTTGAAGGCTCAAAGAAGCAGCTCGCAACCACCTTATTTTTCAGCAGCTCTGGGTTTGGCTCTGCTTTGAGTCTTGCTGCAGTATCGACGATAAGCTCCAGTTCATCACGAGAGAGCTCTGGAATGGAGATGATGTGCTTGTTAAATAACGAATGCGCCATAACGGGTCTTCCTTTTTCTATGCATACAGTCAAATTGCGGACAAAAAAAAGCCCCCTAAAAATAGGAGGCTTCGAAACGATCAATAGAGCAAAATAAAAATGACACTAACGCCACTCTTTGGCGTGTAGTTTGACAATTATGTGCGACAGAACTGCGGTTCATTTTTTGCTCTCTTTAGACAAATTGCGGAGGATTATACTCAGATAAAAAGGCCATGCAATACTTTCTGTAAAGTATTCATTTAATGGATTTTTATGCGAAATCACGTCCGTTTGTAGCTTCCATTAAAGCCTTTGTCGGAACTGCGAATCTCAGGGTTTTTCAGGTAATAATCTTTTTTAGTACATGAAAAAAAATGCGGGTTTTATCCAAGGTCAAAATCCCAAGAACGCCACCCGCATTTCCCTGTTATTGCACTTAACTTGTCAATGTCTTGCGAACAAGTGAGTGCTTAACTTTTTAACTTCGTAACTTTTTAATTTATTAGCTGCCTAGTGTCGCAACCATGACTGCTTTGATGGTGTGCATGCGGTTTTCTGCTTCATCGAATACGATTGAGTATTCAGACTCGACTACTTCATCTGTCACTTCTACGCCATCTTTAAGTTGCGGATATTCAGCAGCAAGTTGCTTACCGACTGTTGTATCTTCGCCGTGGAAAGCCGGTAGGCAGTGCATGAATTTCACATGTGGGTTGCCTGTTGCTTTGATCATTTCCATGTTCACTTGGTAAGGCATCATTAGGTTGATACGCTCAGCCCATGCTTCTTTCGCTTCGCCCATGGATACCCAAACGTCGGTGTATAGGAAGTCACAACCTTGCACGCCTTCTTGGACATCTTCTGTTAGCGTGATTTTGCCGCCAGTGTGTTCTGCGATTTCACGACATTGAGCTAGTAGCTCTTCTTGTGGCCAGAATTGCTTTGGAGCTACAAGGCGGATGTCCATACCCATTTTCGCAGCGCCAACCATCAGAGAGTTGCCCATGTTGTTGCGAGCATCGCCTAGGTAAGCAAAGCTGATTTCATGTAGCTGTTTACCACGGCCGTATTCCGTCATGGTTAGGAAGTCAGCCAAGATTTGAGTTGGGTGGAATTCGTCAGTCAGACCATTCCATACCGGTACACCAGCGTAAGCGCCTAGTTCTTCAACGATCTCTTGACCGAAGCCGCGGTATTCAATGCCATCGTACATACGGCCAAGAACGCGAGCGGTATCTTTCATAGATTCTTTGTGGCCAATTTGAGAGCCAGATGGACCTAAGTAAGACACGCGAGCACCTTGGTCGAATGCCGCGACTTCGAATGCACAGCGAGTACGAGTTGAGGTTTTCTCAAAGATAAGTGCAATGTTTTTGCCAGTCAGTGTCGGCTGTTCGTAACCGTTGTACTTCGCTTTTTTTAGCTCCATAGAAAGATCTAACAAGTGTTGAATTTCGCGTGGAGTGAAATCTAGTAGTTTTAGGAAGTTACGATTGCGTAGGTTAAAAGCCATGATGTATTCCTTCTTAGATTTAGGCGCTTTCTTGTTACAGGGAAAGAAAATTCAAGAAAGCGCGATTCAATTTTTGTGTATTAATTTCAGTTCAAACGGTGATTCAGTTTTCTCGCAAGGTTTGAAAAGCTCGCGAGTAGATTAATCTTTGGTGATGTTGGTGCCCGCCAAGCCTTGCAGGATTTGCAAACCATCTTCGAGTGCGCCAATACCGACGACCTTGCCGCCTTGCTGAATGAATTCGCACGATGCTTCAATTTTTGGCCCCATTGAGCCTGCATCAAATTCGAATTGCGCCAGTTCACTTGGTGTGGTGCTGCGCAGTGCGTGTTGAGTCGGTTTGCCCCAATCCAGGTACACAGCGTCTGCATCGGTCAGAATCAGTAGCGCATCCGCATCCAGTTGTTTCGCTAAGAAAGCCGCAGACATGTCTTTGTCGATAACAGCTTCCACACCGACTAATTTGCCATTCTCTTTTTTCACTGGGATGCCGCCGCCGCCAGTACAGATCACGAGGTGGCCTGCATCGATAAGCTGAGTGATCGCTTCGTGTTCAACAATGCCGGTAGGGCGTGGGCTTGGTACTACACGGCGGAAATGTTGGCCATCGGGTTTTACGATCCAGTGGAATTTCTCTGCCAATTCACGCGCTTCAGCTTCTTCATAGATCGGGCCAATCGGTTTGGTTGGATCCGCAAACGCAGGATCATTTGGATCAACCGTCATTTGGGTCAACATGCACGAGATGTTGCGGTTAGGCAGGTAGTTCTTGAACTCTTGCATCAACATGTAGCCGATCATGCCTTGAGTCTCACTGCCCAACACATCCAGCGGGTATGGATTGACTTTCTTGTATTCCAAACCTTGCAGAGCAAGTAAGCCAACTTGTGGGCCATTACCGTGTACTAACACCACGTTGTACACTTTTGCGATTTCAGAGATGGTTTTCACCGCCGTTTCAATATTGCGGCGTTGAACATCGGCTTCTAACGGCTCACCGCGACGAAGTAGGGCATTACCACCGAGTGCGACAACAACGGTTTGCTTAGTCATAATTGTGTTCTCTCATTTTGGCCAAGCTGAGATTATTAAGATTGTTCAACTTGGCCGTTTCGTCTTAGTGATTAGATACCATCACGCTCAATTGGGCAGCTCATGCAGCGTGCGCCACCGCGACCGCGGCCAAGTTCATCACCTGGAATCGGAAGAACCGTGATACCCGCTTTGTCGTATTTTTCGTTGGTGTAGGTGTTGCCTTCGTAGCCAATCACAACGCCAGGTTTAACGGTTAGAACGTTGTTCGCATCGTTCCACTGTTCACGTTCTGCATGGAAGTTGTCACCACCTGTTGTGATGAGGTTTAGCTTGTCTACGCCCAGTGCTTTTTCGATAGCGGTTACGAAGTAGCCCTCTTCTTTCACTTTTACTGCGCCAGACTCATCGCCAGTTAGGTTCCAGCACTGCACGTCTTTACTTACCACTTCAGGGTAAACAGAGAAGGTATCTTCGTTCATGTGCGTCATAACGGTGTCTAAGTGCATGCAAGAGCGGTGTTTTGGTAGCTGCATTGCGATAACTTGTTTCGCTTGACCGTGTTTGAATAGGCTCGATGCTAAGTGCTCAACACCTTGTGCTGTTGTACGCTCAGACATACCGATAAGTACCGTGCCGCGGCCGATAACAAGAACGTCACCACCCTCAATGGTTGAGTTGTCGTAGCTGATGCTCTCTTCATCACCGAAGTATTTAATGAAGTCTTGGCCTGCGAATGTTGGGTGCCAGCGGTAAATAGCGCGAACGTGGTTGGTTTCACGTTGACGAGCAGGTTTCGCCATCGGGTTGATGGATACGCCACCGTATACCCAACAAGATGTGTCACGAGTAAATAGGTGGTTTGGTAGCGGTTCGATAATGAAGTCGGTTGGTGCGTGCATGCCTTGCATCATTGAAGATGATTTCATTGGCATCTCAGCGTAAGAAAGACCACCCGTTAGGATTTTTGCTAGTTCTAGGTTTGGTAAGTCGCCCAAGTAGCAGCGCACATCGTTAGCAAACGTTTTGCCTAAGCGGTAATCAGAAACTTGATGATTCAAAAGCCAATCTTTCGCTTCTGGCACTGCTAGCGTGTCTGCTAGTAGGTCAGTAAGAAGAAGAACTTCAACACCTTGATCACGCAGCGTTTGAGTAAATGCGTCATGCTCTTTACCAGCACGTTCAACAGCCAGTACGTCATCAAATAGTAAATCGTGACAGTTAGAGGGTGTTAGGTGAGTCAGTGCGCGTCTTGGACGGTGAACTAGAACGCGACGTAATTGACCTATTTCAGAACCTACATAGAACTTACTCATGATCGTCTCTCTCTTATATATTTGAATTACTTTTATCGCTAAGAGTAATTATTTATTTTCAGTTGAGAAGAATGAATTATTTATTCATATCTCTTGTCTGGAATTAATATTACGCCTGCTAGTCAGGTATTCTTAGAGATCTATCACAAATCGTTTTTTATCCCGCAGCCCTTTAAAATTAAGGGTTTTAACAAACTTTATGCACTTTCAGTTATGAATAATACATTCTAAATAGTTAGCAGTTAGGGAACTTTATGCACGCTTTTTTGACGAAACTTACTAGAATCTAATTTACGAGGGATTATATGCAGAATAGTTTTATTGATAAGAGTGTACTTAGCTTGGAAGTATGCAGTGTTTTTATTTAGATATTTAATTTTGGATGTGGAATTAATTGTTTATTAACAAAGTAAATGCGAATAAAGCTGTTGCGATCACATTTTAAAATCGGCTGTTTAAGTGTGTTTTTTGATAGAAAAGGGCATTAATCCTCGTCTGTTTATTAGGCTATTAATTACTTTAAATATAATTAACGCTAATAAGTGACTAACTATTTGTTTAAACATCATGGTTGAAAATAGAGTGTTATTTCATCAAGAAAATTAGATGTTTAAAAGTAGGATTGATTCTTCTATTGCGAGTGCTTTGAGTTTAGTTGAGCTTGGCTACGAACAGAAGAACCTTGAATATCGCGTGTATGGCTTTGAGGAGCTGTTTCAGTGGCAGAGGGTTACATTGAGAGGGAACAATAAAAAAGCCGCTGTGAGAAGCGGCTTTGGATGAGAAAGGAGTGAAGTGCTGTTAGTTAGATCAGCGCACCAATACTCAGTACAACAATGCAGAACACCATCAATATACCGACTAGTGGCATCACCCATTTAACCCAGCGCACGTAAGGGACACGAGCAATCGCCAAACCACCCATCACCACCGCGGAGGTTGGGGTGATTAGGTTCACCAAGCCAGATGCAGATTGGTACGCAGTGATAACCAAGTCACGACCTACGCCAGCAAAGTCGGCCAGTGGTGCCATGATTGGCATGGTCAGTACCGCTAAGCCAGAGGTCGATGGCACTAAGAACGACAGTAGAATCTCTAAGAAGAACATCACGTTAATGAAGATAACCGAAGAAAGCCCCGTTACCATCTGTTCTGCTGAGAAGAGAATGGTATCGGTGATCATACCGCGGTCCATCACCACTACGATACCACGTGCAATACCTATGATGAGCGCAACGCCAAGTAGGTCGCGGGCACCATCAATGAAGCTGGTGGTAAACTCTTCTTCGCTCATGCGAGCCACAATACCAACGATGATGGTTGCTGCTAAGAACATCGCTGAGATCTCAGCCATCCACCATCCAGCAACGGATACACCATAAATCATTACAGCGAACGAGCCACCAAAAATGGTCAGAATCAGTTTGCGAGTCGCGGTGAATTCAAGTTTTTCGCCGCTCGCATTACCTAAGAAGTGCGCTTTGTTCTCTTCGTATTTGTCGTAGACAATTGATGTTGTTGGATCGGCTTGAACCATTCTTGCGTAACGCATTACGTAGACAACACAAATACCCCAACCAATAATCAACATCGCAATGCGCAACACGATACCGTCTGTAAATGGAATACCAGAGGCGTTGGCAGCGATCACGGTTGCGAATGGGTTAATCGTTGAACCCAGCACCCCAATACCTGCACCAAGCAGTACGGTCGCAGCGGCAACAAGAGGGTCAAAGCGAGCTGCCATCATTACCGGCACTAGCAATGTATAGAAGGGCAGTGATTCTTCCGCCATGCCGTAGACGGTACCACCTGCGGCAAATAGCGCCATCAGTATTGGTATCATCAACTCTTCTCGCCCTTCTAAGCGGGCGGTGACGCGCTCGATACCGGCATCAATGGCACCCGTTTTGGTTACTAGCCCTAAGAAGCCACCAATGATTAAGATGAACAGCGAAACGTCGATAGCCGCCGCTTCATAGCTATTGTGGTCATAGAAGCCGTCAATAGGCGCGAGCAGTACATCAATCACGCCTTGAGGGTTACCTTCTACCGCTTGATAGGTTCCGGTTACGGGTACTTCTCGGCCTAGCTCTTCATTCATTGCACGGTCGTATTGGCCTGCTGGAACAATCCAGGTAAGCAGTGCGACGAACGCAATCAGAATAAATAGAATGGTGTAGGCAGAAGGGAATTTAAAGTTGGCAAAGAAGCCGCCCTTTTTTTTCTCGCTTGGTATCGTTTGAGTTGTCATGGCTATCTCCTTACATCATCTTAAATAGAAGTGATGTGAATTAGCGACTAATGATTTATAGATTGTAAATACACGGACACTTATAAAGCACTCAACGATATAAAGTTGCTGACTTTAAATTAAGGTTGTTTTTATATTTACTAATCCAAATGAAGTTAGATTTAATTTAGCTGCGGTTATTTTATTCCTTACTCCGGTATTTAAGTTTGGTGCTGTTCACAAAAATAATGGCTAATAAAAGGGCTAAAAAATGGCAGAAAATCGTCAAGGTTTTTTGGTTAGTTAGCTTGGATTAATATTCGTTGTGGATTAACTGGAAGTGGAAGGAGATTGATTTGGTAGGTGTTGTTTATGATTAGGCAGAATAATCTTGGAATTTTATTCAAACTTTATTTTTAGGCGGTTTTTAAAGTTTATAATGGTTATTTGATGCGTATCAAATAACACATTGAGCAGAAAACAAAAAAGGAAGCCGAAGCTTCCTTTTAAATGTTCAATCACCAGCGAATGTTAGATAAACAGACCGCCGAATGCGAAGCCGAGTGCTACCGCAGTACTGATTGTTACCACACCTGGAATGAAGAATGGGTGGTTGAATACGTAGTTACCGATACGCGTTGAGCCTGTGTCATCCATCTCAACCGCTGCTAGTAGCGTAGGGTAAGTTGGAAGTACGAACAGCGCACTTACCGCAGCAAAAGAAGCAACGGCTGTTAGTGGTGCTACGCCAATCGCTAGTGCTGCAGGCATCAGTGCAACTGTTGTTGCGCCTTGAGAGTAAAGCAGCATAGAAGCGAAGAACAGAACAAGAGCCAGCATCCATGGGTAGTCAGCCAGTAGAGCGCCTGCTACGTCTTTGATTTCAGCAACGTGTGCGTTTACAAACGTTGAACCTAACCAAGCCACACCAAGTACACATACACATGCCGTCATACCAGAACGGAACGTTGGTGCTGAAGAAATCTTCGCTGCATCAATCTTAGTGAACATCACGATAGCCGCTGCTGCTGCCAGCATTACAGACATGATCGCTTCGTTACGACCTAGCGCCGGGTTTTCAATTAGGCCAACAGAGCTAGAGATAGCCGCTGCGTAACAAACCACGAAACCAATTGCAGCTAGGAAGATGTACGTTGCTTTCTTCGCTGTAGGTAGAATTTCGCGTTTCTCTTCTGTTGCTAGCTTGATTAGACCTTTCTCTAGACGTTCTTGATAAACAGGATCGTCTTTCAATTCGCTACCCATGTAGTTAGCAACAACCGCACCAACCATACAAGCGATGAAGGTTGTTGGGATACAAACCATCAATAGCGTTAGGTAATCAACACCAAATGGTGCCAACATTGCTGCGAAAGCCACAACTGCAGCCGAGATTGGCGAAGCTGTGATAGCAATTTGAGAAGCGACAACTGCGATAGACAGTGGACGAGAAGGACGAACACCTTGGCCTTTCGCTACTTCTGCAATAACAGGAAGCGTAGAGAATGCTGTGTGACCAGTACCCGCCATTAATGTCATTACAAAGGTCACAATCGGCGCGTAAAAGGTGATGCGTTCAGGGTGTTTACGCAAAAAGTTTTCGGCAATTTGTACCAACCAGTCCATACCGCCAGCAACTTGCATTGCAGCAATTGCGGTGATAACTGACATGATGATCAAGATTACGTCGATCGGGATGAAAGATTGGCTTGTTGGAACGCCAAGAATAAGTGAAAGGGCAATAACACCAGCACCACCGGCAAAACCAATACCGATACCGCCAATTCTGGCCCCCAAAAAGATAAAGAGCAGGACGACAAACAGTTCTACTGCAATCATAAGTAACACCTCATTTAGATTTTATTATGTGAACATTCGCCGCTG
This sequence comes from Vibrio crassostreae, assembly GCF_041439375.1. Classification (GTDB taxonomy): domain Bacteria; phylum Pseudomonadota; class Gammaproteobacteria; order Enterobacterales; family Vibrionaceae; genus Vibrio; species Vibrio crassostreae_D. The sequence continues at coordinate 58,378 of NZ_JBGONY010000006.1, forward strand.
GAATGTTCACATAATAGTTCTATGGTTTAGATTCAATTTGGCAAAAGCGCAACCAACGGAAATCCACAAAATAATCATGGTTAACCGTATTGGAGCCTAAAAAAGGGCTCCGTTTGGAACCCTTTCTCGCTAACTTTATTCGTAGCGCTTCGCTTTATACTGAGGATGCATCAAATTTTCAACAGAGAAAATGTCATCAAGTTCTTCTTCGGTCAATAAACCGCGTTCTAGAACTACATCACGAACACTCTTACCTGTTTCTGCACAGATCTTACCAACAATGTCACCTTCGTGGTGGCCAATGTATGGGTTTAGGTAAGTGACGATACCGATAGAGTTAAATACGTGCGCTTCACATACTTCTTTGTTTACCGTAATGCCGTCTACACACTTGTCGCGCAGGTTCACACAAGCGTTTGTCAGAATGTCTAGAGACTCAAACATGCTTTGTGCAATAACAGGTTCCATTACGTTCAGTTGAAGTTGACCACCTTCCGCAGCGAAAGAAACCGTGTTGTCGTTACCTAGAACTTTGAAGCAAACTTGGTTTACTACTTCAGGTACAACTGGGTTTACTTTAGCAGGCATGATTGAAGAACCTGCTTGCAGTTCAGGTAGGTTTAGCTCGTTCAAACCAGTACGTGGACCTGAAGAAAGTAGACGCAAGTCGTTACAGATCTTAGATAGCTTAACTGCTAGACGCTTAAGTGCGCCGTGCGTCATTACGTATGCGCCACAGTCAGACGTTGCTTCGATTAAATCTTCAGCCGCTACACACTCTAGGCCTGTTACTTCTGCTAGGTGTTTCACTGCTAGGCCTTGGTAACCCGGTGCTGCGTTCAGACCTGTACCGATAGCCGTTGCGCCTAGGTTTACTTCAAGCAGTAGTTTTGAAGTGTATTCTAGGTTTTTGATTTCTTCATTGATGGTTACAGCCCAAGCGTGGAACTCTTGGCCAACCGTCATTGGAACTGCGTCTTGAAGCTGAGTACGACCCATCTTCAAAATCGTGTTGAATTCTTGGCTCTTAAGCTCGAATGCACCTTTTAGGTATTCGATCGCATCAATCAGTTTACGAACGCTGTTGTAAACAGAGATACGGAAGCCAGTTGGGTAAGCACAGTTTGTAGATTGGCTGCGGTTTACATGGTCGTTCGGGTTGATGAACTCATATTGGCCTTTTTCTTTGCCCATAAGCTCAAGTGCCACGTTCGCAACCACTTCGTTCGCGTTCATGTTTACAGAAGTACCAGCACCACCTTGGAAAACGTCTGATGGGAACTGATCCATGCACTTACCCGTGTCTAGAATTAGGTCACAAGCTTGGATGATGTATTTAGCCACTTCGCTAGGAATTACACCTAACTCTTTGTTTGCTAAAGCCGCAGCTTTCTTTGTCATCACCATACCGCGAACGAATTCAGGTACATCTGAGATCGTTACATTTGAGATGTTGAAGTTTTCAACTGCGCGTAGAGTGTGGATGCCGTAGTAAGCATCAGCCGGAACATGACGTTGACCTAAAAGATCTTCTTCGAGACGAGTAGCTTGAGGAGCATCAACTTGTGCTTCTGATAGAGTAGCCATAACAGGATCCTTAGAGAATTATTCTGATTATATAGTTAGTTATTAGCCTATTCTGTGTGCAAATACTCCGTTCGCTAGAATATTGGGCTGATAAATCCGTCCTGACTTATGTGGCACATGATACTGTACTTAGCGCATAAAAATATTAAGTTGATCACCTTTTTCGGTTTTGTTTCGTCAATATTTTGCAAAGTTATTCTCGGTCAATAAACACGCTTATTTACAGGATAAATTTGAGATTGATAGGGCTTTCAGCGTAAACTGAATGCAACAAAGGAGGGCGTGTGTTTCCTATCTTATTATTACTATTTATCTTCGTACCCATCATTGAGATTGGGCTATTTATTCAAGTTGGTGGCTTCTTAGGATTGTGGCCAACTATTGCGTTAGTGTTGATTACTGCATTTGTTGGTGCCTCACTGGTTCGTAGCCAAGGCATTCAGACACTAATGTCTGTACAAGGCCGTTTGCAACAAGGCGAAATGCCAGCACAGCAGATTCTTGAAGGCGTGATGCTTGCGGTTGCAGGCGTATTACTGCTGACTCCGGGTTTCATGACAGACGCGCTGGGTATGTTGGTGTTGCTACCAGCACCAAGAGCGATGATTGCCAAGAAAATGATGGAAAAAATGGTGGTTAAAAATATGTCTGGTGGTTTCCATGCGGGTGGGCAAACTGGCTTTGGTCAGAGTCCTTTTGGACAAGACCCATTCAATCGTGACCCATTTGACCAGTCAAAAGATGGCAACACCTTTGAAGGTGAGTTTGAGAAGAAAGACGACGATAACGATCGTAACCGACTAAACTAATCCACTTCCCTCTTCTTTATATAGAGGGAAAAACAGAAAAGGCTGTTACCTTTATCCTTCGTCAGAAAGTGATAACGGTAACAGCCTTTTTTATTGAGTATTACTTACTCGTGATATCAAGTAATAAATAACAGGGCGGATGAGCGGTTATTTACTGCGATTGGCATTATACCGCGCCTTCAAATCCCATTTGTCGCCATGCTTCAAACGCGATGATTGCTACAGCATTTGATAAGTTCAGGCTGCGTGCGTCTGGCATCATTGGAATGCGAATACGTTGTTCCATCGGCATGCTTTCGATGAACTCAGCTGGCAGGCCGCGTGTTTCTGGGCCAAACATCAACACATCACCTTGTTGGAATTTTGCATCAACGTGGTGACCTGTTGTTTTAGTGGTACAAGCAAAGATGCGGAAACCACCCTCGCGCTCATTTTCTAGATACTCAAGGAAGGCTTCTAGGTTCTTGTGACGTTTAACTCGCGCTAGGTCGTGGTAATCCAAGCCTGCACGACGAACTTTCTTCTCTTCAAAATCAAAGCCAAGCGGTTCGATAAGGTGAAGGTTTGCGCCGCAGTTAGCACATAGGCGGATGATGTTACCCGTATTGGGTGCAATTTCTGGTTCGTATAAAGCGATATCAAACATGTTGGTTCACAAGAATAATCAAAGATAGCCAGAGTATACGGTGGCAAGCTGAGTGAGTACAGTTCGCCACTATCAGCTTACGCGTTGTTCGCTAATGCTTGTGCGTAGTTTTCTGATACTGCATTCCAATTCACCACGTTCCACCATGCATTGATGTAATCAGGACGACGGTTCTGGTAGCTGATGTAGTAAGCATGTTCCCAAACATCGAGCGCGAGAATCGGCTCACCATCGCTGGCAACTGTATCCATCCAAGGATTATCTTGGTTTGAGGTTGAGACGATCTTGAGTTGTCCTTCTTCTACCACTAGCCAAGCAAAGCCAGAGCCGAAGGTGTTGATTGCCGCTTGAGCGAACTCGTCTTGGAGTGTTTCGAAATCACCGAACGTGCTATTGATAGCCTCAGCGAGTTGACCCGTTGGTTCACCACCGCCGTCTTGAGACATGCAGTTCCAATACAAGATGTGGTTGTAGTAACCACCACCATTGTTACGAACGGCAGGGCTGTGTTGGGAGATGTTGGCGAAGATTTCAGTCAGTGATTGCTGTTCAAGTTCGCTGCCAGAGACAGCCGCAATAAACTTATCGTAGTAAGTTTTATGGTGCTTACTGTAATGCACCTCCATCGTTTTGGCATCGATGTAAGGTTCTAGGGCATCGTAAGCGTAGGGCAGAGCAGGGAAAGTATGAGACATGGTAAATCCTCCTTAATTAGAGGATTTACCATAATGATAATAACAATCATTATCAACTATGATCTTTGTAGGGATATTACACCGGTAAGATAGGTAGGGTGATTTCGAGTTGTAATCCGCCTAACGTGCTGCGGCTTGCAGTGATGGTTCCGCTGTGTTGACGAATTGCACTCTCAGTAATGGTTAACCCAAGTCCAGTACCGCCTGAGTTACGATCACGAGCAGTGGAAACTCGATAGAAAGGCCTGAAGATAGAATCCAGTTCATCCTCTGGTACACCATCACCATTATCATTGACGCAAATTGTTAGCTGATCCTGAACCACATGGAATTGCACATCCACTTGGTCTTTGCCGTAGTAGATCGCATTGCGTGTAATGTTGTCTAGCGCGCTCATCAGCAGCTTAGGGTTACCCGAAATAGAACGCTCAGGGATCTCTGAGAACGTCAGTTGTTTGCCCATCTGTTCGGCTTCAAACTGTGCGTCTTTTAAGATCTCTTCCCATAGACTCGAGATAGGCTGAACCTCACGAGTAATGTGGCTGTCGACTTGCATACGAGATAACGTCAGTAGCTCACTGATCATCTGTTCAAGACGTTGTGCTTCGGTATCAATACGTTCAAGTTCTTGGCTCTCACCTTGTTTACGAATTGCCAGCGCATTCGCCATGCGCAGACGAGTCAGTGGTGAGCGGAGCTCGTGTGATATATCAGAGAGTAGTCGCTGTTGCCCCGAAATCATCTGGTTTACCGCTTCGACCATTTGGTTAAAGCTTTCACCCGCTTGTCTGAATTCAGAGGTACCTTTTTCAAGTGTTGGGTCGACCTCAAACTGGCCTTTCGCTACACGTTGCGCAGCGCGTTCTAGCCTGCGAGCTGGTTGACTCAGTGCCCAAGCTAGCCAAAGTAATAGCGGAGTACTCGCTAACATGACAGCAAGCAATAGCTGTAAAGGTCTATCAAACAGGCGTAACAAGAATGGCGGTGGTTGATTCCATTTCACTCCGGCATACATCAACAACTCTTCACCTGCCAGTTTGATCGGTACTGGACCGGCCACCATGTAATGTCCGTAGAGCTTTTGTTTCGGCACTTCAGGGTTCTCAATTGAGGTCACAAAGTTGCGAATTGCCTTCAACTTGTAGTCTGAATGTCTCTTAGAGGTAAGGACGGCTCCTTCAAGGTCGGTTAAGTAGATGCGAGCTCGTGAGTCCTTGCGGCTACGTGGTGCCTCAAGTTGGAATACAATTTTGCCCAGATTCGGTTCTTTGGCGTAGCGTTTCTCTGTGAATTTAGCGATACGCTCTAATTTATTGAGATGATCCGCGGGTACATCGCGTGCTACACGCGGGTCTAAATGGGGAAGCGACAGTACCGACAAAAGCACCAGTAACATGGTGAACCAAAAGATAGCAAAGATACGTCCATATAAGCTGGTGATTTTAGGTATACGCATTAATCTTCCTCTACCAATAAGTAACCACGGCCACGCAAGGTCTTGATGCGAGGTTTGGCGTCACTGCGTTCAGGAATTTTTTTACGCAGGTTGGATATGTGCATGTCTATCGCACGGTCAAATGCTGCTAGTCTTTTACCGAGCACATCTAAACTCAACGTTTCCTTGGTGATCACTTGCCCCGGGTTCTGGATTAGGTGGCTCAGCAGGGCGAACTCGGTAGTGGTGAGGTCGATAAGCTGGCCATTACAATAAGCTTCTTGTTTGCCAGGGAATACCTCGATGTCTTGATATTGAACCTTATCGCTGGTGGTTTTAGGTGCCGCAGTGGTCTGCGTTCGGCGCAAGATAGCTCGAATACGCGCTAACAATTCGCGGTCACTGAAAGGCTTAGGTAGGTAATCATCCGCGCCAAGTTCAAGGCCAATCACACGGTCGATCTCTTCGCCTTTTGCGGTCAGCATGAGCACGGGTGTTTCCCAATTTTCTCTCAGCTTCTTTAGTGTTTCCATGCCATTAAGACGCGGCATCATCACATCCAAAAGAATCAAATCAATCTCATCATTGATCGCCTCGAGCCCCGCGTAGCCATCATTGGCTTCGGAAACAGTGAAGCCCTCAAAGCTCAGAATGTCTTTGAGTAAGCTGGTTAACTCGGTGTCGTCATCAATAAGAAGAATGTTCGCCATTGGGAAGCCTTAATCATTTAGTTAGGTTAATAATACTGCTAATTATTCGTCAACTTTCACTCTTTACGATTCTTTACGCTTTCTAAACGTCACTTTACGAGGGAAAGACTAATCTATATTCAAGCGCTGAGAAACAGACGCAACACATGACTTATTATACCGAATTGAGGCAACAATTATGAAAATGACTAAGAAACTTGTACTAGCAGCTGCGGTACTTCCACTTATCTTTGGTACAGCAAGCGCGTATGCTTACGGTGGTGGTGATAAAGGCGACCACAAAGGTATGCACGGCAAATGTGGCGGCTTCGATAAGAAAGTGATGCGTCAGCTAGACCTAACGGATGCTCAAAAAGCAGAACTAAAAGAGATGCGTGAAGCGAATCGCGCTGAGATGAAAGCAAAACATTCAGGCAATAAAGCTGACAAGATGGCGCAAATGAAAGCGCATCACGAGAAAGTTCAAGCATTGGTACTTGCAGACAACTTTGACGAAGCGGCAGCAAACGACCTAGCAAGCCAAATGGTTGAGAAGCAAACTGAGCGTCGCGTAGCAATGCTTAAGAAACAACATCAAATGATGAGCGTACTAACACCTGAGCAAAAGACTCAACTGAAAGAAATCCAGCAAGAGCGCATGGCGAAGTGCGCGGACAAAATGGAAAAGCATATGAACAAAAATCAGTAATTCATGGTTTGAAAAACCTAGTTGAATGAAGGTGTTTGCAAAGAAGCGGCTGTGTGCCGCTTTTTTTGATCCTTAAAAATGAATATTTTACATCATGGCTGTCATATTCAATCGGTTGTTTGCGGGTTATACTTTGTGCTATCAGTCACTTTATAGCCAATTTATGAAACAAAAATATGCACGTTTAGTTACGCTCGCCGCTTGGGCAGCCACCATCATTGCTACCATATTATTGGTTGTGAAGGTTGCAGCGTGGTGGGTGACAGGTTCAGTCAGTTTATTAGCTTCTGTTGTTGATTCACTGTTGGATATCGCTGCTTCTGTAGTCAACCTCGTCGTTGTTCGCTACTCTCTGCAACCCGCTGATAAAGAGCATACCTTTGGCCATGGTAAGGCTGAATCTCTTGCCGCATTAGCACAAGCGATGTTTATTTCTGGTTCCGCTTGTTTCCTTATTCTTAATGGTATAGAGCGTTTCTTCCGACCACATGAGCTGAATTCTCCAGAAGTTGGTATTTATGTCAGCTTGTTCGCGATTGTAATGACCTTTGGTTTGGTTCGATTCCAAAAGTACGTTGTGAGCCAAACAGGTAGCCAGGCGATAGCTGCCGATTCTCTTCATTATCAGTCTGATCTTTATATGAATGCGGCGATCATGCTGGCATTGGCACTTAGTTGGTTTGGCATCGGTCAAGCAGACTCAGTATTCGCGATTGGTATCGGTATCTACATTCTTTACAGCGCTTATCAAATGGCGATGGAGGCGATTCAATCTCTGCTTGATAGGAAGTTGCCTGATGAAGAGCTCAAGCTAATTAAAGAGACATCGTTGAGTGTGGAAGGGGTATTGGGTGTGCATCAACTAAGAACGCGCCGTTCAGGGCCTGTTCGGTTCATTCAATTACATTTAGAACTCGAAGATAATATCCCACTTATTGAAGCGCACCGCATTTCTGACGAAGTAGAAGACAAGCTTATCTCTGTTTTCCCTGATGCTGATGTATTAATTCATCAAGATCCATACTCGGTCGTATTTGGACCAGAGAAGCAGCAGAAATCCCACTCATGGTAAGCGTGCTAAAAAATGGGTAGCAAATGGTAAGTGAGTGGCTTTTGAACTAAAGTGAGTAAAAATTGCTAGCTCTTTGGTGAGACAAAATACAGCTGATAACAATTAATGTTGATTCTGATGTGAATCAACAAAGTTATTGAGTAAAACTGTAATACTCTTACAGAAGTAGAAATGTTACATAAATTTACGCGATTTAAGTGCTATTCCCTTTGAGGAAATGTAACATAAAGCACAAATACAGATTTAAAATCTTGTTGATATACAGTCAGCAAGCAAAAGAATTGAATAATAGATTCCCAAAAATCGAGGGTGAGCATGATTAAGAAGATCGGTGTTTTGACCAGTGGTGGTGACGCTCCAGGCATGAACGCAGCAGTTCGCGGCGTAGTTCGTACTGCACTATCAGTTGGCATTGAAGTTTACGGCATTTACGATGGCTACCAAGGCCTTGTTGAAGATCGTATCGAAAAGCTTGACCGTTCAAGCGTATCTGACGTAATCAACCGTGGTGGTACTTTCTTAGGTTCTGCACGTTTCCCTGAGTTCAAAGACGTCGCTGTTCGTGAGAAAGGCATCGAGAACCTTAAGAAGCACGGTATCGAAGCACTAGTTGTTATCGGTGGTGACGGCTCTTACATGGGTGCTAAGAAACTGACTGAAATGGGTTACCCATGTATCGGTCTTCCAGGCACAATCGATAACGATATCGCGGGTACTGACTACACAATCGGCTACCTAACAGCGCTTAACACTGTTATCGATTCAATTGACCGTCTACGTGACACGTCTTCTTCTCACCAACGTATTTCTATTGTTGAAATCATGGGCCGTCACTGTGGTGACCTTACGCTTATGTCAGCAATCGCGGGTGGTTGTGAGTACATCATTACTCCAGAGACTGGCCTAGATAAAGAACAGCTTATCAGCAACATCCAAGATGGTATTGCTAAAGGTAAGAAGCACGCAATCATCGCTCTAACTGAGCTAATGATGGATGCGAACGAACTGGCTAAAGAGATCGAATCTTCAACTGGTCGTGAAACTCGTGCAACGGTTCTTGGTCACATCCAACGTGGTGGTCGTCCTACTGCATTTGACCGTGTACTGGCTTCTCGCATGGGTAACTACGCTGTTCACCTTCTTCAAGAAGGCCACGGTGGTCGTTGTGTTGGTATCGAGAAAGAAGAACTTGTTCACCACGACATTATCGATTGTATCGAGAACATGCAGAACCCAGACCGTTCTGAGCTATTCCGCGTTGCAGAAGAGTTGTTCTAAGCCACGCTTAGCGTTCGCTTGAAAATATTTAAAAACCGCTGATTTATCAGCGGTTTTTTTGTGCCTGCCGTTTGAGGTTTCAAAAACTACAGGCAATAAAAAAGGCCAACCTAAGTTGACCTTTCATCTAATCTAAACGGTGACGTTTAAATTAAGCTTTTGCTTCAGCTGCTGCTTTAGCGATAGCTGCGAAGCTTTTCGCGTCTAGAGCTGCACCGCCAACTAGAGCACCGTCGATGTCTGGTTGTGCGAAGTAAGCTGCTGCGTTTTCTGGCTTAACAGAACCGCCGTATTGGATAACAACTTTCTTAGCAACTTCTTCAGATTTCTCTGCGATGTGTGCACGGATTTGAGCGTGGATGCGTTGTGCATCTTCAGCTGTAGCTGCTTTACCAGTACCGATAGCCCAGATTGGTTCGTAAGCGATGATAGCGCCTTCAAGAGCTTCAACACCTTGAGTGTTGATAACAGCGTCAAGTTGACGAGCACATACTGCAACAGTTTCGCCTGCTTCGTTTTGTGCTTCAGATTCACCGATACAAAGAACTGGAGTTAGGCCGTTTTCTTTTAGGAATGCGAATTTCTTAGCTACGAACTCGTCTGATTCGTTGTGGTATTCACGACGCTCAGAGTGACCGATGATGATGTGAGATGCGCCGAACTCTTTAAGCATTGCTGGAGACATGTCGCCAGTGAATGCACCGCTGTTGTTTAGGTCAGAGTTTTGAGCACCTAGGATGATCGCGCTACCAGCTTCAGTAAGCGTACGCTCAGCAAGATCAACGAAAAGTGCTGGTGGAGCAACTGCTACGTCTACGCCTGTTACGCCTTCAAGTTCAGCGTTAAGACCGTTTAGTAGTTCAACAACCATTTCTTTGCTGCCGTTTAGTTTCCAGTTACCCATAACTACAGGATGACGCATAGGAATATCTCCAAAGTATTTAAATAAATCGAATGTAAAAAAGTAAACTTTATTACGAAATAATATAACAGAATAATATCAACAGATCATGACTGTGGTCATGACTTTCTTGGATCTTACTCAATGGTCAGAGTAGATTTTGAGCATATATCAGTGATCCGGCAGACAGAATAATAGCTAACTTCTCGGATTTTTCACCGTTAGTTGCTATTAAGGGACAAACGATTGCGTTAACAACAGGAAGTAACAATGCCGAATCTAGTTCTTGAGTACTCCAATTCAGTGGATGAGCGAGTAAATATCCAAGGCTTACTGGAAGATCTCCATCAAGTCGCTCTCACATGTGGCTTGTTTGATGTGCCGTCAGTGAAGTCTCGTTCACTGCGTTGCCATAATTGGTTGGTCGGTGATGAGGAAGATAGTGTAGACTTTATTCATATCAGCTTTGAGTTACTTTCGGGACGAACGGAAGAGCAAAAGCGAGAATTGTCACGATCGTTAATGCAGATCCTGCAAGAACAAGCGAGTCATGTTCGAAGCCTAACGGTTAATATTCGCGATATGGACAAAAGTTGTTTTCAGAAAGTGATTAACTGATTCGTGTAATAAAGTATTTGCTGCTAACTTTTTGGTAGTGTATTAATTTTTGAGTATTTTTAGATGTCGATGAAAGATTTACTGCTCTCTTTCAAAGGGAGAATTGGTCGTAAGACTTACTGGATGTGGAACATTTTCTACTATGTCGCGATCACCGGTTTTGCGTCTGGGATTTCGGTACTGTTTCCTGCCTACTCCTATATTTTACTGCCAATCTTCTTGTTGCTACTCGTAATCCCAGACTTAGCGGTGACCGCTAAGCGTTGGCATGACCGTAACAAGTCTAACTACTGGTTACTACTGAATGTACCGCTAGTATTAGGGCGTTTAGCTTCGCCTGTCGCGGCAACATCGGCGGACTCGGTATCACCAATGCACATGGTGGCAACGGTTGCAGCATTAGTGTGTGGTTTATGGATTTTGATTGAATGTGGTTTGTTGAAAGGTACAGAAGGCCGCAACGATTACGGTGAAGATCCAGTATAAGAGTTTTCAGCAGTTAATATAAAGGGAGCATCAGGCTCCCTTTTTTGTTTTCTGGAAATGTCAGATCTAATACATTTTTGGTTCAGTGTTAGGTCTGAATGGAACCACATTTTCAGGCTGAGGCTCTTCTAAGGTACAGCGTCCTTGGATTGCGTCTTGGAACTTGCAAACCTGACAGCGTAGCTCTTGCATTAGCACTACATTGACGTGGTGAGGGTTTTTACAACGGCTGACGACTAAATCGAGATGGCTTTGCTGAGCTCGAAGTCTGCCTTGCATACTTTCAGAAGCGGAGCAGATCATCTGCTCGCACATCTCGTGTTTGAATTGGTTGAATGCTTTAGGATCGCTTTTTGCGAGTTGGACCAGTTCATCAAAGGGTGGCAGTTTTTGAGCGGGTTGCGGATATGCCATGATTCCTTCCTTAGCATTAAGCGTGTTTCATATGCTATAAGCTTAAGAAAGAAATTTGTACAAATTTTAATCTATTTATATTTTCTCAATATTGAGACATCATTAACCGCTTACCGTGATGATCAAAGCGTGGGTGTTAAGGTATAAGTACAGCGTCGCTCGCCAGCAATGATGTGCTCTGTACGGCTCACATGACACTCATCTTTGAGTAACTCAGTAAACACATTGAGCTCAGATTGGCACAGGCTAGGACAACGAGTCGCAGCCTTGCAGATAGGGCAGTGGTTCTCGATCAAGATGTAGTGATCGTCATGCTCTTGAAGTTCTGCCATGTAGCCTTCGTTTTCACGAAGTTGGGTGAGTTTTTTAAGTTTGCTGATGAGTGAGTCGCAATCAGACAGCGCAGTTTGATACTGTTTTAAGGTGTGCTGTTCACGCTCGGCAGCGACTTTAGCTAAGCCTTCTTTTCCGAATAGATTCTCTACGGCATCAATGACTTGAATCGTAAGTTCACCATGACGGTCTGAAAACTGACTATGGCCGTGCTGAGTAAGAGACCAGTGACGAGTCGGACGACCGACTTTCACTTTGACGTCATGAAACGCGAGAATGCCGTCATCTTCCAGGCTTTGCAGATGTTGCCTTGCACCCATTGTCGTCATGCCAAACTCTTCTGATAGCTGTTTGGCCGTTACTGCGCCTTGACGCTTAATGGTCTGTAAGATTTTGTCGCTTGTTTTCATACTATCCCTACCTCATGAACCTTACTATTATGAGGCAAGGTGTTTATAAAGCAAACCATTTACTATTTTGTCATTTTCTCTACGCTGTGTTTATAAATATCTGAGAATTTTCTTTTTCTTCACGATCACTTCACGAGCGTTTTCAGATAATGCCTCTATCGAAATAAAGAGGTAGAAATACAGTGAAAAAAACAATCCTAGTAGCCCTTGCCCTAAACTCATTTTCAGTTGCAGCTGCGCCTTATGTTGGTTTGGAATACGGATTTGGTTCGACAGACCACGATTTTGAAACGTCTTTTCACGCTGACGGTGTGAACCTTAACCCTGAACTAGAAGACGGTATTTTAGGTGGCTTCGTTGGTTACTCTATCAATGAATCATGGGCGATTGAGTTGGGTTACAGCCAATTTGAACTTGATGATGAGCGTTCAAAAAATATGGGTATTGTTGATATTGAAGGCCAGATGTATCAGCACGAAATGGAGTGGGACTCTTCAATCAAAGCCAAACAAATCACGCTTGCGCCGGTGTTTAGCTATGCCGTTAACGACAAATGGACAACGAAAATTAAGGCGGGCGTGACTTACACACAATATGAGTCTTCGGTACGTAAGTCAGAAGAGTTCGAGCTTGTGGTCAACGATGATGTCGAACTGAATAACACACTTTCCCATCGTTCAGAAAAAAATGATGAGCTTGGCGCTATGGTTTCGATTGGTGCGGAATACGAAATCACTGCTGGTTTCACTGTGGGTGCTAACGCCAAGTACCAACTGGATAGCTATGCTAATACCGCTTCACTGAATGTTAGTTCGACTTACTACTTTTAACGCTAGGGAATCATCATTATGAACAAACTACTTTTCACTATGACACTTGCTCTGATGTCGAGTTCGACAATGGCTGCGTTTAATGGCCCGAGCGCTCCGGCGGTGAGTAATGTTGAACAAGCTAAGAGCGCGGCAGATGATAGTTTTGTGGTGCTAACTGGCCATATTGTGCAATCTCTAGGAGGTGAGCTCTACTTGTTTAAAGACGCGAGTGGTGAGATTGAAGTGGAGATCGATCATGAGAGCTGGATGGGACAAGAGGTCTCGCCACAAGATACAGTGACTATCCGCGGTGAGGTTGACTCTGAGTGGACGACGACTCAGATTGATGTCGATATGATCCAAAAAATCTAATCGCTATTTGTTAAAAAATCCCCACTAACTCAGTTTATGGGGATTTTTGTATTAGCCGAAGAGGCGTTTGCACTCTTCAGGCTATTGTCTATTCGCTGTGAATCGGAGGTGGATTACAGGATGTGACCAACCACTTCTGGATCTTTACGCTCTAAGTAGTGGATTGATTTGATGCGGCGAATCGTGCGGCAGCGGCCACGGATAAGTAGCGTTTCTGTTGTGGCGATATTGCCTTGACGAGAAATGCCTTCTAGCAGGTCACCCTTAGTGATGCCCGTTGCTGAGAATACAACGTTGTCGCTGCGTGCCATGTCTTCCATCTTCAACACGATACCCGCCGTTACGCCCATTTCTGCGCAGCGCTCAAGTTCAAGTTCACCGTGCTTACGGTTTTCTGCTGTGTCGCCTTTCACTTCGTGACGAGGTAGAAGACGACCGTGCATATCACCATCAAGTGCGCGAATTACCGCGGCAGAAACCACACCTTCAGGTGCGCCGCCGATGCAGTACATGACGTCCACTTCGCTGTCTGGCATACACGTTAAGATAGAAGCCGCAACATCACCGTCTGGCACAGCGAATACACGAACGCCCATAGCTTGCATGTCGGCGATGACTTGATCGTGACGAGGCTTTGCCAGTGTGGTTACGACTAGAGTATCGAGTGTTTTACCTAGTGCTTTCGCAATGTTTTCTAGGTTTTCTGTTAGTGGTAGTTCTAGGTCAATCACGCCTTTAGCACCTGGGCCTACAACCAACTTCTCCATGTACATATCAGGCGCTTTAAGGAAGCTGCCTTTTTCGCCTGCAGCCAATACAGCCAATGCATTTGATTGGCCCATAGCTGTCATGCGTGTCCCTTCAATTGGATCAACTGCGATGTCGACAGCGTCGCCGCCTACACCTACGTTTTCGCCGATGTACAGCATAGGTGCATCATCGATTTCACCTTCGCCGATAACAATCTCGCCGCTAATTTCGGTTTTGTTTAATAGGCTACGCATTACTTCTACAGCAGCGCCATCTGCAGCGTTTTTATCGCCACGGCCAAGCCACTTGTAACCAGCTAGTGCTGCACCTTCTGTGACACGAGAGAATGACATTGCTAAATCGCGTTTCATGCGGACTCCAAAATTTTCAAAGGGGGAATAGAAATTTCGCGGCGAATTTTACCATATCCAAAAGGAAACGTTTGCCTTTTTGTTTTTTGGAGATTGCTCTCGATCAATTCGCAGTGGAAAACAGTTATTATTCATCAAAATAATCGGTTTGCCGTTGTGGCGATAATCATTCACGTCAATATTCGGTAAAAAGCGCTGTTTTTTTCATCGAATGGCGCAAAATATCGAATATATTGAGTGTTTATCCTTGCTCTGCTGAGTAGAATGGGGAAATAAGTGGAGTGAACCTTCACCATCAAACGGATAACTTAAAGGTAGGCCAGAATGTCTTTTGAAGTACTAGAGCAGCTAGAAGCAAAAATTCAAACAGCAGTAGATACAATTGCACTTCTTCAAATGGAAGTGGAAGAGCTTAAAGAAGAGAAACAAGCACTAGCAACAGAAGCTGGTGAGCTTAAAGCAAGCCGTCACGAGCTAGAGCAAAAAACTCAGCAAATGCAGGAAGAGCATTCAGCATGGCAAGATCGCATCCGTAACCTTCTTGGTAAAATGGATGAAGTAGAGTAATCGACTCTTCAGGTTTAAAAAAACGCCCGCTACTCAGTAGCGGGCGTTTTTGTTTGTTCTTAATCTTTGTTTTATTATTCAAAGCTGAGTGAATTACTCGACCTCTTCTTCTTCAACATCCAGATCGAGTTCTACGTCCAAAGGTTCTGCTGAAAGAATGATGCCGGTGTTGTCTGCGTAGAGGTAATCTTCGGGTAAGAAGGTCACGCTGCCAAAGTTCACAGGAACGTCTAACTCACCGACACCCTCTTGGCTCGCACCTACAGGGATAGAAGCCAAGGCTTGGATGCCGAGGTTCATGTCTTCAAGCTCATCGACTTCACGAACGCAGCCGTAAACTACAATCCCTTCCCACTCATTGTCTTCGGCAAGTAAGGCAATTTCAGCATCGATCAGCGCTTTGCGTAGTGATCCGCCACCATCGATTAACAGTACACGCCCTAGACCATCTTGTTCTAATACGGAGCGAATTAAAGCGTTATCTTCAAAACACTTTAATGTCGTGATCTGTCCTGCGAAGGATGCACGTCCACCGAAGTTGCTGAACATTGGCTCCACGACATCAACTTGATCCAAATATATGTCGCACAGTGCTGAAGTGTTGTATTCCATTCGTATACCTTTTGAACAATGAGCTTACTTTGAGTATATCGGTGCTTGATCCCTTTGCAATGATTAGTCTCAATTAACTCAATAGAGTTTGAGCTACGACAACCCCTGCAAACAATAGGTTAGTCACCAATGAACATTTCACAATCACAGGCATCATTGGTGCGATCTGTGCTGGTTTTTCGGTTTCCCAAACAGCCTTACCATGCTTATAAACGATAATAATGCTCAGTAAAAACGGCAGACTGATCCAGGCCGGTTTGTCTTGAATAAGTAGGTAGATAGCGAAAGACGCAAGGGCGAGGCCAAGCAGTGCAAAATGATAGTGCTTGGCTTTGCGCTGTCCTAGGCGAACCGCCATGGTGCGCTTACCGCATTCGCTGTCGTTTTCGATATCACGCATGTTGTTGATATTGAGTACCGCCACCGCCATCAGTCCGCAGCCTAAAGCAGGCAAAAACAGGCTTGGTTCAACATGGCCAGTGTGTAAGAAGTAAGTCCCTGAAACACCTAACAAACCGAAGAAGATAAACACCGATAAGTCACCAAGGCCAATATAGCCATAAGGTTTGTTACCGACGGTGTAAGCGATGGCAGCAACAATGGCTAATATGCCTAACGCAATGAAAGATAAGATACTTTCAATCGAGGTTAAGGCATGAAAAATAAGAATCAGCCCAGCGACCATAGTAAACACGATGTTGAGGATGATCGCTTGCTTCATGGTTTTCGCTGTTACCGCGCCAGATTGCATGGCACGTGTAGGCCCCAGACGGTTTTCGTTGTCTGTGCCTTTTATGGCGTCGCCATAGTCATTGGCGAGGTTCGATAGAATCTGTAATAGGGTGGCGGTTAAAAAAGCCAGTAATGCTATTGATAAAGAAAACTGACCACCGGCGAACGCTAAACTACTTCCTGTAAGAATAGAGACAAGTGCGAGAGGCAGAGTTTTTGGTCGTGCGGCATCAAGCCAAATCAGTAGAGATTGTTTCATCGTAGGTCTAATTCTTTGTAAGTCTTCGTTTCATACTGTGATTTGAGTATACGCCCATTTTTCGGGTAATAAAAAGCCCACTCGAAAGTGGGCCTTGAATTCGCTTATTAGCTGCTATTTCTTTGAGATAGAGCAATAAGTTGGAGTTTGGTGTGCTACAGGATGAAGCGACTTAAGTCTTCGTCTTCTACGAACTCACCAAGTTTCGACGTTACGTAAGCTTCATCAATAACAAGCTTGCTGCCAGCTTTGTCTGTTGCTTCGAATGAAATTTCATCCATTAGACGCTCCATTACCGTGTGTAGACGACGCGCACCGATGTTCTCAGTGGTTTCGTTTACGCGCCATGCTGCGTCCGCAATCTGGTTGATGCCATCTTCAGTGAACTCAATGCTCACATCTTCTGTTTTCATTAGGGCAATGTATTGCTCTGTTAGAGATGCTTTTGGTTCAGTCAGGATGCGTTTGAAGTCATGCGCTGATAGTGCTTCAAGTTCTACGCGGATTGGTAGACGACCTTGTAGCTCAGGGATCAGATCAGATGGCTTAGCCACTTGGAATGCGCCTGATGTGATAAACAAGATGTGGTCAGTTTTAACCATGCCGTGCTTGGTTGATACTGTGCTGCCTTCGATAAGAGGCAGTAGGTCACGCTGAACACCTTCGCGAGATACGTCTGGGCCTGAGCTGTCGCCACGCTTACAGATTTTGTCGATCTCATCGATGAATACGATGCCGTTGTTTTCAGCGTTGAAGATCGCGTTCTCTTTTAGCTCTTCTTGGTTCACAAGCTTTGAAGCTTCTTCTTCCGTCAGTGCTTTGAATGCGTCTTTGATTTTCATCTTACGCTTTTTCTTGGTGTCGCCTGCTAGGTTTTGGAACATGCCTTGCAGCTGGTTTGTCATCTCTTCCATGCCTGGAGGTGACATGATTTCAACGCCCATTTGCGGCGCGGCTACATCAACTTCGATCTCTTTGTCGTCTAGCTTACCTTCACGCAGTTTCTTGCGGAAAATCTGGCGAGTGTTTGAAGAGGTGGTGTCTTCTGTTGATTGCTCGTTCTGACCCCAAGCATCACGTGCTGGTGGTAGAAGGGCATCAAGAATGCGTTCTTCAGCTTGTTCTTCAGCGCGGTACTGTACTTTTTCCATCGCTTGTTGGTGTGTCATCTTGATTGCAACGTCCGTTAGATCACGGATGATTGTCTCAACTTCTTTACCAACGTAGCCAACTTCGGTGAACTTAGTCGCTTCTACCTTGATGAAAGGCGCGTTTGCTAATTTCGCTAGGCGGCGAGCAATTTCAGTTTTACCGACACCTGTTGGGCCAATCATTAGGATGTTCTTTGGTGATACTTCAACACGCAGGCTTTCTTCAAGCTGCATACGACGCCAGCGGTTACGCAGAGCGATAGCTACTGAACGCTTAGCGTTGTCTTGGCCGATAATGTGGCGATTGAGTTCGTGAACAATTTCGCGAGGAGTCATCTCAGACATGGTTTTTCCTTAATTCTTTAATCACTGTTGAATACAACGTTATTGATGGAAGCGGTCGTTACTCTGGCTTTGGCAGCTCAACGGTGCTTTCTAGTTCTTCAATAGTGTGGTGATGGTTGGTGAAGACACAGATGTCGCCCGCAATGTTCAGCGACTTTTCTGCGATTTCACGCGCATCTAAATCAGTATTTTCTAATAGTGCAGTAGCTGCTGCTTGAGCGAAGTTACCGCCCGAACCGATCGCAATCAGGTCGTTCTCAGGTTGAACGACGTCACCGTTACCTGTGATGATCAGTGAAGCGGTCTCATCCGCTACTGCTAACAGTGCTTCTAACTTACGTAGAGCACGGTCGCTACGCCAATCCTTCGCCAGCTCAACGGCAGCTTTGGTTAGGTGACCTTGGTGCATTTGCAGCTTGCTTTCAAATTTTTCGAATAGCGTGAAAGCATCAGCGGTACCGCCAGCAAAACCTGCCAGTACTTTGTTGTTGTATAGGCGACGTACTTTACGGGCATTGCCCTTCATTACAGTGTTGCCTAGAGATACTTGTCCATCACCCGCGATGACGACTTTATTATTACGACGTACAGATACAATGGTAGTCACGAGTAGGGCCTCTTAATATTTCTTATCTTTGGGTATAAAAAGTATATGAGGATGGCGCTCGGATAATTCAAGGAAGGGTGAGTGATGTCGTGCAAACTTATCGGCGGAAGTTGTAAGGAAATTTGGTTAAAGGGGAGGGGATAAAAGAAAACCTCCACAGTGGGAGGCTTTCAGTGTTTGGTTTTCGGCTTTTACTAAGACCGAGACTGCCGCTGAATCTAAATTACTCGGTGTCTTTCCAAATAGCACAAGGTTCGATTTTCGCTCGTTGCAGCTTATGGCGATCTCGCTCTGCGTCACGCTTCAACTTGTATGGACCTAGAACCACACGGTACCAGCTACTGCCATCTTTCTTGCGGATCTCACTCGAGATACCTTGGAAGGCAATATCCAACTTACGAGCTTCTGCCTGCGACGAGGTTTTGTAAGCGCCACACTGCATGATGTAAGGGATCTTCGAGATCTCTTGCTCTTTGGCTTTCACTTCGATTTCGCGGCTTGGCAGCGTTTCAACGTAGTCCCATTTCTCTTCAGGAGGCGGCGGAATCACTTTCGCTGGTTTTGGCTTAGGTTTTGGTTTGGTTACCACAGGAGCAGGTGCTGGCGGCTCAGGATCATTACTCAATAGGTAAAGTCCGTAACCAAAACCACCGGCAAGGAGGATCGCCAAAAGACCACTGCGCCAAGGTTTACGGCGAGGGGCTTGTTTTTTGGTCGGTTTTTTCGTACCACGACCGCGCTTTACATAATCTCTATTAGCCACAAGACATTTCAATAGTTGCTGATTCTGCCCTCATGGTAATCCAGATTGCGCGAGGATAATAGTGCAGAAATGGAAGCGGCACATCAAAATGTGCCGCAGATTTGTAAGGGTATTTTTGAAGGTTACATTCGAGGTGGTGCTGTACTGCCTCGAACCACTAATTTAGCTTCAAGTAGACGCGAACCTGCTTGCACATCGTTGCCTTTCAGTAGATCAAGCATCATCAACATCGCTTGGCGTCCAATCTCATAACGAGGTTGAGAAATGGTGGTTAGCGGAGGATCGCAGTATTGAGCGAATTGGATGTCATCAAAGCCGACAATCGATAGGTCTTGAGGAACGCGTAAGCCCAGCTTCTTCGCTTCTTGAATCGCGCCAATGGCCATCGCGTCGTTATGACAGAAGATAGCTGTAGGCTGTTCAGGAAGTGCCAACAATTGACGAACCGCTTGAGCACCGGCTTCAAAAGTAAAGTCGCCGACGGTGCTATAGGCAGGGTTCATTGATACTCCAGCGCGACGCAGCGCTTGTTGATAGCCTTGTTGGCGGAACTTACACAGCGTTGCCGATACTGGCCCTGATATTTGAGCGATACGCTTATGACCTAACTGAGCTAAGTAGTTCACCGCTTCAAATGCAGAGGTCAGGTTATCGATGTGTACGGTAGGCAGTTCAAGCTCAGGGGCAAACTCACACGCCATCACCATTGGTGGTAAATTCTTTTGTTCAGATTTACTGACATCAAATGGATGGTCAGTGCCAAGCAATAGCATACCGTCAGCTTGTTTGGTGAAAACTAAGTTAACAAACGAAGACTCACGCTTCTTTTGTTGGCCGCTATCACCCAGTAAGACAAGGTAGTCATTTTCTACTGCGGCATCTTCGATACCACGAATGATCTCGGCGAAATAAGGGTCACAGATATCAGGAACGATAGTGATGATGGTTTTTGATTCGTTGCGACGTAAGTTTCTAGCTAATGTATTGGGTGAGTATCCAGCTTCAAGTACTGCTGTTTCCACTCGTTTACGAGTCGAAACTGAGACTTTCTCAGGGTTCATCAATGCACGTGATACCGTGGCTGTTGAGACGCCTGCTAGCTGGGCAACATCCTTCATTGTCGCCATAAATTAAACCCTCTTTTAAGTTCCTTTGTCGCCTAAGTATCTAAGGCGTGAATAATAAATGTAATCGAATAGATATTATGAAAGTGTTGCTAACACTTTTTTTATTGCAATATTTTATTCGTTTAATCCGTGTAAAGTTACGGCTAGATTAACAAAAATCACATGACTCGTGTGAACTTGCTCACGAGAAATATGAAATATTTGTGAACAAACTTATCATTAGTTTTAACCCGAAGGGGTTTAGCTCAGATCTTGCGGCTCTATGTCGAGTGACCAACGAACTTTTTTCGCAGCAGGTAACATATTGATGGCTGGCTTGGCACTCATCAATAGCTTCTGCATTAACGAGCGCATCTGAGTTTGTAAGATTAACTGCCAGCGCGATTTGCCCGCTCGTTTTGCTAACGGAGCCGGGGTTGGCCCTAACACCATGCAATATTGGTCAAACAGCGGGTGCGATTCCAATGTGTGACGAACCTGACGCAAGAACTCTTCCACCAAGCGAGTGTCATTGGCTTCTGCTCTAAACAGCGTCATAAAGGTATAGGGCGGTAACATTGCCTGCTTACGTTCTGCCAGCGCCGTCTGAGCAAAGTGGTTATAGTCTTTGTGTAGCAAGGCTTGCAACAACCCATGTTCTGGGTGGTGAGTCTGTAAGATCACTTCACCGGGTTTGCTTGCTCGTCCTGCGCGTCCCGCTACTTGGATGAATAGCTGGGCAAGACGTTCAGAGGCACGGAAGTCACTACTATATAAAGAGCCATCCACATCCAATAACGCCACAAGTGTCACGTCAGGGAAATGGTGACCCTTAGCAAGCATCTGCGTGCCGATAAGAATTTGGAATTCACCCTTACGAATCGACTCGAGTGCGCTTTCTAAGCTGCCTTTACGGCGGGTGCTGTCGCGGTCAATACGAATGGTTTTGTATTCAGGGAATAGTTGACCAAGTTGAGCTTCTAACTGCTCGGTCCCTACACCCACTGTCACTAAGTTTGCAGACCCACAGCCTTGGCAATTGTGCACGATATGCTGCTGAGAACCACAGTGGTGGCAGCGCATCTCATTGCTGTATTGGTGATAGGTGTAGTAAGCATCGCAACGTTTACACTCGGCTGTCCAACCACAATCGTGACACATCAATGCGGGAGAAAAACCTCGGCGATTGAGGAATAGCATCACTTGGTTGCCAGCTTTGAGGTGTCTTTGCATCTCTGCAATTAACGACGCAGACAAACCACTTTCTAGATATTCACCTTTAACGTCCAACACCTTATTGGTGGTCGGCAGTGCGACACCCGCACGTGAAGTCAGGGTGAGATAACTGTATTTGCCGATCTGAGCGTTGTGCAGCGTCTCAAAGGCCGGAGTCGCCGAGCCTAACACAACTGGAATCTGCGCTTTGTGCGCACGCATGATCGCCACATCACGAGCGTGGTAGCGCAGGCTATCTTGCTGTTTATAAGAGGCATCGTGTTCTTCATCGACAATGATAATACCTAGGTCAGCAAACGGCGTGAACAGAGCCGAACGGGTACCAATCACGATGCCCGCTATTTTATCGCGTGCCGATAACCAAGCATTCAGTCGCTCAGAATCGTTTAAACCCGAGTGGATAACCTCAACAGGCACATTAAAGCGTCGCTTAAAGCGGTTAATCGTTTGAGGGGTGAGGCCAATCTCAGGCACGAGTACTAACGCTTGTTTACCTTGATCGAGAATCGGCTTAATCATATTCAGGTAAACCTCGGTCTTACCTGAGCCAGTGACGCCTTCTAACAGGAAACAACCAAAGTCGGTTTGGCTATTTACGGTCGCAATCGCGATGGCTTGTTCAGCATTGAGCTTAGGTTTGTCTTGGTCGTTTTCAAGATCAACTGGCCACGGCTGACGCTTCGGCTTTTTCTCTACCGATTCAATCCAGCCTTTCTCTTCTAGTGTCTTGAGTACGGCGCTGCCAACTTCTTCATCAATGAACTTTTGATGAGGAACCGGGCCTTGCTCAAGCATGTGCATCACTTTGGCTTGTTTGACTGCGCGACCAAAACCTTGCATCAGTTGGTCTTTGCCTGATGGCGTTAACTGCCACTCAACCAGCGTTGCAAAGTCGGCGGCTTTGCCTTTTCTTAGAGCACTCGGAAGGGCGTTAGCAAAGGTTTCGCCAAGAGGGTACTGATAAAATTGACTGCACCACATTAAGAGTGAATAGACAGATTCCGGCCAAACAGGCTGATTGTCTAATAGGGCTTTAATGGGTTTGAGCTTATCGAGCTCGAATTCAGATTCGTTAACCAGAGCCGTTACAATACCGGTTAAGGTTTGTCGTCCAAAAGGCACAGAGACTCGTCCACCAATAATAGGAAATAGGTGGCTAGGAATCTTGTAATCGAACTGCTTGTCGAGTGGAACAGGCAGTGCCACGCGGGCAATCATTGGACGCATAAAGGGACGGCTTTATCTGAGTTGACGAGAGCGAACAGTCTAAAGGATAAGGCGGTTAAATTCGAGAAGCAGTTTGGATGAAGGCGGCGAGTTAACGTATACAGACAACGACAGCTCGAAATCTCAGGCCGATAAAGGAAATAAAGAGAGAATTGGTGAAAAATGTATCAAATCAGTTGATCCTGCCTTATAGATTCATTACTATACTGCGCCTTAAAGGTATGGCTTCATCACTCTTTTGTGTCGATGCGGTGTCTTTATTTCTTTTTTAAACTACGTGTGGTGTGCGGCTTAGAATCGTATAGCGACACGGCCTACTTGAGGTTATCCCATGAAAGCTGGAATCCACCCAGAATACAAAGCAGTTACTGCAACTTGTTCTTGCGGCAACACATTTGAGTTCAACTCAACTCTTGCAAAAGAATCTATCCACCTAGACGTATGTGACAAATGTCACCCGTTCTACACTGGTAAGCAACGTATCGTAGATACTGGCGGCCGTGTTGATCGCTTCAACAAGCGTTTCGGTGCTCTTTCTAGCAAGAAGTAATTCTCGCTATTTAGACATGAAAAAGGACACTTCGGTGTCCTTTTTTGTTGCCTGAAATTTGAGAAAGCACTGATTTTCATTCAAGCTTCAATCCCGCCCAACGATAAGGTGCCTACCTTTCTATTGCAGGGCAATTCCTTGCGTATCTCTCTTCACCAAAATTCAGCTCGAAAGTTCAACAAGCGACAGTAATTTCAACTGCTCACTGGTCTTATTAGTAGTGAAATCTCGTTTTTTAATGAGACAGAGGCTCCAACCACCTAGGAACTTTGAAGTACATCCATTAACATGAACAAGATCCCCCAAATAATAATATCCTAGGAACCTACACCTATGTCTGAAGACAGCAGCCAAGCTCAATCCTCTCAAGCGTTATCATCTGAAAAATCGTTATCGCCTCAAGAACAATTCCGTCAGCAAGCTCTTGATTACCATGAGTTCCCAATTCCTGGCAAAATTGCCGTAGAACTGACGAAGCCTGCAAACTCTGCAGAAGACCTAGCACTTGCATACAGCCCAGGTGTGGCTGAGCCTGTTCGCGAGATCGCACAGAACGTTGATAACGTCTATAAGTACACAGGTAAGGGCAACATGGTTGCTGTTATCTCTAACGGTACAGCGATTCTTGGCCTAGGTAACCTTGGCCCTATTGCTTCTAAACCTGTAATGGAAGGTAAAGCGCTACTGTTTAAGCGTTTTGCTGGTTTAGATTCTATCGATATTGAAGTAAAACACCGCACAATCGATGAGTTCGTTGATACGGTTGCGAATATCGCAGATACATTCGGCGGTATTAACCTGGAAGACATCAAAGCACCAGACTGTTTTGAGATTGAACGTCGCCTGATTGAGCGTTGTGATGTACCGGTATTCCACGATGACCAACACGGTACTGCGATTGTAACGGCAGCGGGTATGTTGAACGCGATCGAACTTCAAGGTAAGAAACTTGAAGAGTGTAAGATCGTTTGTTTAGGTGCTGGCGCAGCAGCGGTTGCATGTATGGAACTACTGATTAAGTGTGGCGCTCAGCGTGAGAAGATTTACATGCTTGACCGTAAAGGCGTGATTCACACTCGTCGTGATGATCTGAACGAATACAAAGAGCTATTCGCAAACAACACGGATAAGCGCACACTTGAAGATGTTATCGAAGGCGCTGACCTGTTCTTAGGTGTATCGGGTCCTAACCTACTGCCTGCTGAAGCACTAACGTTGATGGCTGATAAGCCAGTTGTGTTTGCATGTTCAAACCCAGATCCAGAGATCAAACCTGAGCTTGCACACGAAGTTCGTT
This sequence comes from Vibrio crassostreae, assembly GCF_041439375.1. Lineage (GTDB taxonomy): Bacteria > Pseudomonadota > Gammaproteobacteria > Enterobacterales > Vibrionaceae > Vibrio > Vibrio crassostreae_D. The sequence goes on from NZ_JBGONY010000006.1 coordinate 83,217, forward strand.
CTGACCTTATCATGGGTACAGGCCGTAGTGATTACCCTAACCAAGTAAACAACGTACTTTGTTTCCCATTCATTTTCCGTGGTGCATTAGATGTGCGTGCAAGCGAAATCAATGACGAAATGAAGCTAGCGGCGGTTAAAGCGATTCGTGAACTGGCGAAAGAAGCAGTTCCAGCTGAAGTACTAGCAGCGGCGGGTGAGACCGCACTGGAATTTGGTAAAGGCTACATCATTCCTAAGCCAATGGACCCACGTCTACTTCCTCGCGTAGCACGAGCAGTTGCGGAAGCGGCTGTTGAATCTGGCGTAGCTCGTATCGAGATGCCTGCTAACTACATGGCGTAGTAGCTGCTGCTCTATTGAGAGAAAAGAATAATAAAAAACCGACTCATCTGGAGTCGGTTTTTTTATGTCTATCATTCGCAGCGTAGTCATAAAAACGCAATGCATAATGTGATAGATAGGGTCAGCTATAGCGAATCAATAATGAAGGCAGTGACTGAGTTGTTTTTATTCTTCGTCAAACGCTTCGAACTCGATACCCATTTCTGTCATCAGTTTTTTAACTTCAGCAGGGATATCGTCAGGACGATCTTTACGAAGGTCTTCATCCGTTGGTAGTGGTTGGCCTGTGTACGCATGTAGAAAGGCTTCGCACAGTAGCTCACTGTTTGTTGCATGGCGTAGGTTATTAATCTGGCGGCGAGTACGCTCATCAGTTAGAACCTTTAACACTTTTAGAGGGATAGAAACTGTAATTTTCTTTACTTGTTCGCTTTTCTTTCCATGCTCAGCATATGGGCTTATGTATTCACCATTCCAGTCGGCCATTGCGTACCTTCATCACTTTAGTTGTTAGAATAAATTAATAGTGGTGATTTTAGCGGGATTTACTGCCATAAGCAAAGACATATAGACGTCTAGAAGTGTTGACGTCTCACGTTTATGAAAGTAAAGTGAATAACATATATCTAACACAGCCGCAAAATGCCGACAAGCAGCTGTGATTCTCAGACGCAAAACTTGTAAGGAAGCACCTATGAGCAGCCGGAAGCCAGCAACCATCGCAGTACGTACTGGTATCGAGTCAGACACGCAACACCATGCCGTTGTCCCACCTATTTATCTTTCGACTAACTATGGGTTTCCCGCTTTTGGTGAAGTGCCAAAGTACGATTACATCCGTTCTGGTAACCCAAACCGCGGTTTACTAGAAACGGCACTGTTTGAGCTTGAATCGGGCAAAGGCGCGGTGGTCACTAACTGTGGTACTTCGGCGCTTAACTTATGGATTTCTGCTTTCTTAGGTGGCGATGATCTTATTATTGCACCGCATGACTGCTACGGCGGTACTTACCGTCTGTTTAATACTCGCTCGCTAAAAGGTGACTTCAAAGTTTTGTTCGTTGATCAATCGGATCAAGCCGCGTTGGATGCGGCGATCGCGCTCAAGCCAAAGTTGATCTTAATCGAAACGCCATCGAACCCGTTGGTTCGTGTGGTTGATATTGCAGAGACTTGCCGTAAAGCGAAAGAGGTTGGTGCTCTGGTTGCTGTCGATAACACATTTTTGACGCCTGTGTTCCAAAAGCCTTTAGAGCTGGGTGCTGATTTTGTTATCCACTCAACCACCAAATACATCAACGGACACTCGGATGTTATTGGTGGCGTTGTGGTCACTAAAACTGAAGAGCACGCGGAAGAGCTTGCATGGTGGGGCAACTGTATTGGTGCGACCGGAACACCATTTGATAGTTACATGACTCTACGTGGTATTCGTACGCTAGGTGCGCGTATGCGTGTTCACGAAGAGAGTTCACGTGAAATTCTGACGGCTCTGCAACAACAAGATCTGGTGGGCACTATTTACCACCCAAGCCTTCCTGAACATCCGGGTCATGATATCGCGAAGAAACAGCAATCGGGCTTTGGTTCCATGCTCAGTTTTGAGTTTGCGGGCTTATTCGAGGCGCTTAAATACTTTGTTGATAAGTTAGAGCTGTTTTCTTTGGCAGAATCATTGGGCGGTGTTGAAAGCCTGATTTGTCACCCTGCGTCGATGACTCACCGCGCGATGGGTGAAGAAGCCTTAGCAGAAGCGGGTGTTTCTCAGCAACTACTGCGTCTATCTGTTGGCCTTGAAGATGCAGAAGACCTAATCGATGACCTCAAGCAAGCGTTTGAAAGAACACAGCGCTTTATCGCTGAAGGGGAGGGTTAATAATGGCAACCTTTCGCCAGCTACATAAATTTGGTGGCAGCAGTTTAGCGAATCCTGAATGTTACCAACGCGTGGTCAACATTCTTAGAGAATACTCATCAGCATCTGATTTGGTGGTGGTATCGGCAGCAGGCAAAACAACCAACCGTTTGATTGAATTTGTTGAAGCGCTCGACAAAGATGGTCGTATTGCCCATGAATGCCTACAAGCACTTCGTCAGTTCCAGCTTGAACTGATTGAAACACTGCTTGAAGGTGAGTCTTCGGCTCAGCTAACGGCAACCATTCAACAAGAATTTACCGCTTTGGGGGAGCTAACGGCTCCTTTAAGTGAAGCACAAAAAGCAAAAGTGCTTGGACACGGTGAGGTTTGGTCTTCACGTCTACTCGCTGCTTTGTTATGCCAGCATGACTTACAAGCAGTTGCTCAAGATGCACGTGCCTTTTTACGTGCAGAAGCGGGTGCTCAACCTGAAGTTGACCGCGCACGTTCTTATCCTCTGATCAAAGAAGCCTTAGCGCAGCATGCACATTGCCGCGTGGTGATTACGGGCTTTATGGCTCAGAACTGCGAGGGTGAAACGGTATTACTTGGTCGTAATGGTTCGGATTACTCAGCAACCGTGATTGGTGCTTTGGCTGAAGTTGAACGCGTGACGATTTGGAGTGATGTGGCGGGCGTTTACAGCGCTGACCCTCGTCTGGTTTCGGATGCGTGTTTACTGCCTCTACTTCGCCTTGATGAAGCTAGTGAATTGGCGCGTCTTGCCGCTCCAGTGCTTCATAGTCGAACGTTACAGCCTGTGGCTCAAAGTGCTATGGATCTGAGCTTACGCTGCAGCTACCAGCCGGAGGCGGGCTCTACACAGATAGAGCGCGTACTGGCATCGGGTCGTGGCGCGAAAATTATTACCTCTCTGGATGAAGTTCTTATCGTGCAGCTGACCTTTGGTCACGGCCATGATTTCGATCGTCTAGAGAGTGAAGTGCTTGAAGGGCTTAAACGCGCTCAACTGGAGCCGCTGGCTTATGAGCTTGAACCGGATCAACACTGCTTGCGTCTTGCCTATACGGAAGAGATCGCTGGTGGTGCATTAGAATATCTACAAGACCATGCGATTGAAGCTGAGATTAAGCTAAAAGAGGGTTTCTCTTTGATTGCTGCCGTGGGTGCTGGCGTGACTAAGAACCCGAACCATTGTTACGGTTTCTACCAGCAGCTTAAGAGCTCGCCAGTTGAGTTCATCTCGGAAGCGAACTCTGGCTTGAGCTTAGTGGCTGTGATTCGTAAGAGTGAAACATCAAGCCTAGTGAAAGGTATTCACTCTCAACTATTCCAAGCGCAGAAGCGTGTTGCGATTGCTTTATGTGGCAAGGGCAATATTGGTTCAAGCTGGTTAAGCCTGTTTGCAGAGCAAAAAGCGGAACTTGAAAAGCGTCGTGGAATGAACTTTGAGTTGGTTGCGGTAGTTGATAGCCAAACCTATTGGTTCGACGATCAAGGCATTGATGCGACCTCGGTGAGCAAGCGTTTTGATGATGAAGCGATTGCCAACAATGGTAACGACTGGTTAGAGCGTTTGGGGTCTATTCAGGGTTACGATGAAGCTGTGGTACTCGATGTCACCGCAAGCCCTGTGCTTGCAGCAAAGTACCTGCAAATTGCACAACAAGGTATCCACCTGATCTCGGCGAACAAGGTGGCTGGTTCTGCATCGAGTGAGTATTACCATCAAGTACAAGATGCTTTCGCTAAGATCAGCCGTCATTGGTTGTACAACGCGACAGTGGGTGCAGGCTTACCGATTAACCACACGGTACGTGACCTACGTGAAAGTGGCGATGACATCATTGCGCTGTCGGGTATTTTCTCGGGCACTTTGTCTTGGTTGTTCCAGCAGTTTGATGGCACGGTGCCGTTCAGCGAGTTAGTCGACTTAGCATGGCAACAAGGCCTGACTGAACCAGACCCGCGTGCTGACCTAGATGGTTCAGATGTGATGCGTAAGCTGGTGATTCTGGCGCGTGAATCGGGTTTAGATATTGAGCCTGAAAACGTGAAAGTAGAGTCACTGGTACCTGCAGAGTTGCAAGATCTATCAGTTGATGACTTCTTTGATAAGGCTTCTGTTCTGAGTGAAGAGTTGGCTGAACGTTTAGAAAAAGCACATTCGCAACAAAAGGTGCTACGTTACGTCGCGCGTTTAGAGAAGAACGGCAAAGCAACTGTAGGCGTTGAAGCTCTGTCTAAAGAACACGCTCTAGCGAACTTGCTGCCTTGCGATAATATCTTTGCGATCGAGAGTAAATGGTACAAAGATAATCCATTGGTTATTCGTGGCCCGGGTGCTGGACGTGAAGTGACGGCTGGTGCAATTCAGTCTGATTTGAACCGAATGTCGAGCCTGTTCTGATACTCAGATCGGTTGGTTTAATACTTAGATCAATTGTTTTAGTACGTAAATGGCATACTATTCACTAAGATAAATAAGGCTGAAAGCACGATGTGTTTTTCAGCCTTTTTTCTACATTATTTCTGCTTTGCGACTCATCTAACGACTTGAGTTTTACTCACGATCTACTTGAGAAAAATTCATAATGGATCTGTTGACATTAAATCGTATTCAATACATTCTACAGACATATAGACGTCTAAACGTCGTTTGAGGATTTGAGTTTTTAGTGGTTGCTTTTGCCACAGGGAGAGTAAGATGGGATACACACACGCTAGTCATATCGACGCTTTAAATCAGAATATCGCTGAGCTTTCTGACAACATCAATGTGTCATTTGAGTTTTTTCCACCAAGCAGTGAGAAGATGGAAGAGACCCTGTGGAATTCTGTTCACCGTCTTAAAACACTTCAACCAAAGTTTGTATCGGTAACTTACGGTGCAAACTCGGGCGAACGTGACCGTACCCACTCAATCATTAAAGAGATTAAGAACCAAACAGGCTTAGTTGCAGCACCGCACCTAACGTGTATTGATGCGAGTCGCGAAGAGCTGATTCAAATTGCCGACGATTACTGGGCGAATGGTATCGAGAGTATTGTTGCGTTGCGTGGTGATATTCCAGCAGGCGGCGGCGCGCCAGATATGTACGCATCTGACCTAGTCGAGCTACTTAAATCTCGCCACGATTTTGATATCTCAGTAGCGGCATTCCCTGAGGTTCACCCTGAAGCAAAAAGCGCTCAATCGGATCTTATTAACCTTAAGCGTAAAGTCGATGCGGGTGCTAACCGTGCTATCACTCAGTTCTTCTTCGATGTTGAAAGCTACCTACGTTTCCGAGACCGCTGTGTGGCGGCTGGTGTAGATGTTGAAATTGTTCCGGGCATCCTACCGGTTTCTAACTTCAAGCAAGCGTCTCGCTTTGCTGCGATGAACAACGTAAAAGTACCGGGTTGGATGGCGAAGCAGTTTGAAGGTTTGGATGATGATCCAACGACTCGTCAGCTTGTTGGTGCTAGCCAAGCAATTGATATGGTTCGTACACTGAGCCGTGAAGGTGTGAAAGACTTCCACTTCTACACGCTAAACCGTGCAGAAATGACTTACGCACTTTGCCACACATTAGGTGTTCGTCCACAAGTCGCTGCGCTTTAAGCAAAGTCTAAGAAGTAAAGCCTAAGTGCTTGTAAAAGCCTCTGGCTGTAAAATTTCAAATCCTGTAGATACAAAAAAGGCTTGGACTCTAAGAGTTCAAGCCTTTTGCTATTCTAGCTTCTAGCTTAACTTAAGCAAGAGCGCCAAGTTCAAGCAGTACTTCTTCAGCCCATACAATCCATGCTTCACGGATAAGTAGGTTACGACGAAGAGTAAGACGCTCAAGGCGTGCTTGCTTGTCTAGAGTTGATGGCGTTGCGTAGTAAGCCGCTTCGATTTCACGGTAGTGAGAAACCAGTTTGCGAGACTCTTCTACTAGCTCAGCAAGTTGTACACGGTAAGCGTCAGAAGGTTGTACAGCACAAGCCATTAGCTTAGCTGAGAACTCGTCACGAACGGTTGGGTGTGCAGTTGGTTGTTCAAACCATTCACCTAGCGCGCCACGGCCAGCATCAGTGATAGAGTAAACTTTACGATCAGGTTTGCCTTCTTGAGGCTCAAGCACGCAAGTTACCTGGTCGTTCTGAGCCATTTTATTTAGCTCGCGGTAAACTTGTTGGTGGCTAGCTTTCCAGAAGTAACCAATGCTTGCGGAGAATTCTTTTGTGATATCGTAACCAGTAGCATCGCGTGTACTTAAAACGGTTAGAATTACGTGTGGTAATGACATGTCTGAAATCCAAATGGTAAACAGTAAACAAATACTTAAACAACAAGTGTGCTTCTAATGGCACGTTATATTGGTTATGTCTAAGTAGCACCAACTCATCGGTTGGTTATGTCACCTTACAAAGCCGTTTATCACCTAGGTTGACCAGTTTATTGGTCAAATTGCTGCAGATTATTTTTTTGGAGTGTTTCCGCAGCGGAGCAGTAGTATATCTAAATAATAAGCATAAAGTAGAATACATGGACAAAATAACCCAAAAAACTGACAAAATACTCACTAGTGGTTATTTTTCAAAATAAAAAGGTCGCGCGTGGCGACCTTTTGTTCTTTTTATAGTAGGAATCACTAATTAACCAGTGTTTCGCATACCTGCTGCAATGCCTGCAATCGTCACCATTAGCGCTTCTTCTAGCTCTGCTGGTGGTGTTTCGCACTTACGAGTACGGTAAAGCAGTTCTGCTTGAAGCATGTTTAGTGGCTCAACGTAGATGTTACGTAAGCGAATTGACTCAAGCCCCCAAGGGTCGCTCTGCATCAAGTTCTCGTTATTTTCTACATTCAGTACCGCTTTGATGTCTTTTTGTAGCTGTTCACGCAGTAACTCACCCAGAGGCAATAGCTCTTCGTCAACAAGACGTTGATCGTAGTACTTCGCAATTTCCATGTTGCACTTCGAGTACACCATTTCCAACATACCCAGACGAGTTGAGAAGAATGGCCATTCACGACACATCTCTTCCAGTAGCGCTTGATGGCCTTGGTCTACAGAGTATTGAATGGCTTCACCAGCACCTAGCCATGCAGGAAGTACCAAACGGTTTTGGCTCCAAGAGAAGATCCATGGAATTGCACGTAGGCTTTCTACGCCGCCATTCGGGTTACGTTTTGCAGGGCGAGAACCAAGAGGCAGTTTACCTAGCTCCAGTTCAGGCGTCGCTTGACGGAAGTAAGGTACGAATTTCTCTTCACCACGAACCACGTTACGGTAAGCCTCACAAGAGACTTGAGACAGCACTTCCATTAGGTCGCGCCACTCTTGTTTTGGCTCTGGTGGCGGCAGAAGGTTCGCTTCTAGAATCGCACTTGCGTAAAGGTTAAAGCTGTTTACAGCAACGTCTGGTAAACCAAGCTTAAAGCGGATCATTTCGCCTTGCTCAGTTACACGTAAACCGCCTTTCAAGCTCTTAGGTGGCTGAGAAAGAAGAGCAGCGTGCGCTGGCGCACCACCACGACCAACCGTACCGCCACGACCGTGGAATAGAGTCAGTTCAATGCCTTCTTCATCACAAACTTTAACCAGCTTGTCCATCGCGTCATACTGGGCCCAACCTGCAGACATTACGCCCGCATCTTTCGCTGAGTCAGAGTATCCGATCATCACCATTTGGTGGTTCTGGATAAATCCACGGTACAAGTCGATGCTCATTAGCTGCTTCATTACCGCTTCTGAGTTGTTCAAATCGTCTAGCGTTTCGAACAGTGGACATACGTCCATGCGGTATGGGCAACCACATTCTTGCAGAAGCAAGTGAACAGCCAGTACATCCGATGCAGTACGAGCCATAGAAATCACATAAGCGCCGAAGGCTTCACGAGGTTGAGCTGCAATTACCTTACAGGTGTCTAAAACCTCTTTCACCTGTTCAGATGGCTCCCAGTCGCGCGGTAGCAGTGGGCGTTTTGAGCTTAATTCATTAGTTAAGAAAGCAATCTTGTCTTGCTCGCTCCACTGGTCGTAATCGCCAATGCCTAGGTAGCGAGTCAGTTCAGATAGGACATCTGAGTGACGTGTACTTTCTTGACGAACATCGAGACGAACTAAATGCACACCGAATGCTTTTAGGCGACGTAGGGTATCAAGCAGAGAACCATCCGCGATTACGCCCATGCCACATTCGTGCAGCGATTGGTAACACGCGTAAAGTGGTGTCCAAAGTTGGTCGATGTTCTGCAGTGTTTCTTTCTTCGGTACTTCAGCATCATGCAGTTTTGCATCCAGCACTTCTAGCGTGTTGTTCAGCAGAGTGCGTAGGCTCTTCAGGATTGCACGGTAAGCTTCGTGCTCATCACCTGCTAGTTCACGAACCGCATCATTACACTTAGTCATCGACAGCTCGGTAATCAGCTCATTAACGTCGCCTAGGTAAAGGTCTGCAGCTTTCCAGCGAGATAGGCGCAGCACTTCTTTAGTGATGGTGTGCGTTACGAATGGGTTACCATCGCGGTCACCGCCCATCCAAGATGAGAAGTGTACTGGACGAGCATCGATTGGCAGGCCTTCACCAAGGTAACCTTTTAGTCGACCATCCATTTCACGTAGGAAATCTGGCACAGCTTCCCAAAGCGAGTTTTCGACAACCGCAAAGCCCCATTTAGCTTCATCAAGTGGAGTCGGGCGTTGCTGACGAATCACATCTGAGTGCCAACCTTGAGCGATAAGTTGCTCTAGGCGACGTTCGGTTTTCACGCGCTCTTTGTGTGATAGGTCGCTTAATTCTAATTTAGATAGACACTCGTTGATCTTAACCAGCTTGTTGATCATGGTGCGACGAGTGATTTCTGTTGGGTGTGCAGTCAAAACGAGTTCAATGTTCAGGTCGCGAACTGCTTGAGCCGCATCTAGCTTGCTGATGTCGTTTTGGTTTAATTTGGAAAATAGAGATTGCAGCACGTCTGGTTCGCAAACATGCTCCTCACAGTGGCGAGAGATGGTGTGGTACTGCTCTGCCATGTTGGTGAGGTTGAGAAATTGGTTAAATGCACGAGCAACAGGAGTGAGTTGTTCGTTCGGCAGGTTTTTGATTTCTTCAACTAGGCTGTCACGGTCAGCTTTGTTGCCTGCGCGGGCGGATTTGGAAAGTTTACGGATAGTTTCCACTTTCTCTAAGATAACGTCACCATGTGCATCTTGGATTGTGTTACCTAGCAAGCGTCCCAGCATGCTTACGTTACTCTTGAGAGCGGCGTATTTCTCGTTCATTGTCATCCTGCCTCGTAAAAAAATTACATCCATTGTTCCTTGTTAAGTACACAATCTAGCGAAAACTGCTGTATCTAGTCAAATAAAGCATTCTAAGTTTGCAATTATTAGGTTTAGAAATGCGGGAGAAGTAAATTTTTCAATACTGTGGAATAAAGTGAAATTTAATTACAAGAACAGGCTATGTCAGAGATAACAGAATAAAAGCCACCTTTTTGGGTGGCTTTTGTATAAAAATATCGAACGGGTAGCAATAACTAGAAACAATATTTACGGATCGATTTACTCAGAACATCAATTGTTGGGTCAATAAAATCGAAGCTTAAGAACTCATCCGGTTGGTGAGCCTGGTCGATTGACCCCGGACCTAGTACTAAGGTTGGACACAGCTCTTGAAGGAAAGGTGCCTCTGTACAGTAGTTCACGGTTTGCGATTCAATCTCGCACACCGATTCCATACCACCAATAAATGGATGGTCGTGTTGGCACTCGTAACCCGGAATCGGCTCATGCAGCGGAGTAATCTCAATTCTGCCCGGCCATTTTGCTTCTACTTCCTTGAGTGCGCTGCGCAGCATGTTATCCAACCCATCTAAGCTGATGCCTGGTAAAGGACGAACGTCGTAATGTAGTTCACAACAGCCACAGATTCGGTTAGCGCTATCACCGCCGTGAATATGGCCAAGGTTTAGAGTCGGACTTGGAATAGCGAAACCCGGGTGGTGATACTCTTTGACTAACTTGTCACGCAGCTGCATCAAAGCAAACAGCACTTCATGCATGATTTCGATGGCGTTGACACCTAATGCAGGATCCGAAGAGTGACCTGATTTACCGGTTACTCGCACGGCATTGGCGACATGACCTTTATGACCACGTATAGGCACAAGGCTGGTTGGCTCACCAATGATGCAGTAATCCGGTTTAAATGGTGCATTCTCCGTGAAGTGACGTGCGCCTAGCATGGTGGTCTCTTCATCACAGGTTGCCAATACATAAAGTGGCTTCGCCTGTTTGCTCCAATCCATCTTCTTTGCCGCTTCATAAACGAAAGCGAAAAAGCCTTTCATATCGGCCGTGCCTAACCCATAGAAGCGATTGTTGTGTTCTGTTAGTGCGTGAGGATCGAAATTCCAACGCCCTTCATCGAATGGCACGGTGTCGCTGTGTCCTGCTAGTAGCAAGCCACCTTCGCCTTCCCCCATTTTTGCGACCATATTATGCTTGCCGGGCTCGACTTCCATGACCTCAACGCTAAAGCCTAAGTCTTTGAACCATTGTGCCATCTTTTCGATCACTTTCTCGTTGCCATGATCCCAGCTTGGATCAGTCGAGCTAATAGAGTCTGTGGAAATAAGGCCTTTATAGACCTCAAGGAAACTCGGTAATTGCATAATATCTTCACTTCTACTATTGACAGGAAAACTATAAGTCGGTAAAACACATATTAAATCATATTTAATGCATAAGAAATCAAATAAAGCTAAAAATTAAGTATGAATAGTCAAATTTGAAAAGTAACTTACCTCAAGAATGGATGTGTTGAGATGTTGAAAACCACGATCATTGGCGCAAGCGGCTACACAGGAGCAGAACTGGCTCTAATGATAAACAGACACCCTGAGCTCACGCTATCAGGTTTGTATGTCTCAGCCAATAGTGTAGACGCAGGTAAACCTATTGCGGCGTTGCACGGTAAGTTAGCTGGTTTGATTGATATGCCAGTACAACCGCTAACGAATCCGGAAGAAGTGGCTAAACAGTCCGATGTAATTTTTCTAGCAACGGCACATGAGGTCAGTCATGACCTAGCGCCAATCTTTCTAGAGAACGATTGCCAAGTGTTCGACCTATCGGGTGCATTCAGAGTTAAAGGCGAGAACTTTTACCAAGAGTTCTACGGTTTTGAACATCAACACGAACAATGGTTAGACAAAGCAGCTTACGGTTTAGCTGAATGGAACGAACAAGAAATTAAAGAAGCTCAGCTTATTGCCGTCGCGGGTTGTTACCCAACCGCATCACAACTGGCGATTAAGCCTCTGGTTGAAGCCAAGTTACTTGATGAGAACCAATGGCCAGTGATTAACGCGACTAGCGGAGTTACTGGTGCAGGTCGCAAGGCGACTATGGTTAACAGCTTCTGCGAAGTGAGCCTGCAAGCTTATGGCGTCTTCAATCACCGTCATCAACCTGAAATGGCCGCACATTTAGGGTGTGATGTGATTTTCACTCCGCACCTCGGCAACTTTAAGCGCGGTATTTTAGCGACCATCACCATGAAACTGGCTGAAGGCGCGACAGAACAACAGATACAAGATGCCTTTGAGCAAGCTTACCAAGGTAAACCTGCTGTGAGGTTACTCGAAGAGACACTGCCAAGAATTCAAGATGTAGAACAGACGCCTTTCTGCGACTTAGGTTGGAAGGTCCAAGGTCAGCACATCATCGTTGTTTCAGCGATTGATAACTTATTAAAGGGTGCATCTAGCCAAGCGATGCAATGTTTAAATTTACGTTATGGTTTTGCGCCATTAACTGCGTTAGTGTAAAGGAATCTAGATATGAGCCTTAATAATCAACCATTAATCATAAAGTTAGGTGGCGCTGCGCTATCTTGTGGTGAAACACTCAGCAAGTTATTTGGTGCTATTTCAGCTTACCAACAGCAGGCACAGCGTCCTATCGTGATCGTTCACGGTGGTGGTTACCTTGTTGATGATTTGATGAGTAAGCTAAACCTAAAAACGGTTAAGAAAGAAGGGCTACGTGTTACTCCTTATGACCAGATCCCTGTGATCGCTGGTGCACTAGCGGGCACGGCCAACAAATTACTTCAAGGTCAGGCAATTAAAGATGGTATCAATGCCGTTGGTTTGAGCCTTGCAGATGGTGGTTTATGCAAAGTGAGCGAATTGAACCCTGAGCTGGGCGCAGTAGGAAAAGCGGAGCCGGGCGACTCAACCGTCCTGCAAGCGATTCTTAATGCTGGCGCACTGCCAATCATCAGTTCAATTGGCCTAACTGAACAAGGCCAACTGATGAACGTCAATGCCGACCAAGCTGCGGTTGCCGTAGCTGGCGCACTTGATGCTGAACTGGTGCTTCTTTCTGATGTAAGTGGTGTGTTGGATGGCAAAGGCCACCTCATTCCAAGCCTTAATCAACAGCAAGCTGATGACCTTATTACAGGCAAAGTGATTACCGATGGCATGATCGTTAAGGTTCAAGCCGCACTAGAAGCCGCTAACGACCTTGGACGACCAATCGAAGTTGCCACTTGGCGATACCCAGAAAAGCTAACACAACTGTTTTCAGGTAAAAGCATAGGAACACAGTTTTTACCTCAGTAGGTCTCACAACGAGTCACTGCTTAAAGAATTTAGACAAATTAAATAAACATATAATTATGAAGTCATTTCCAACGCTGACCGCCATGTGCAGTATGGAAACTAGGAGAAAGAAAATGAGCAAAGTTAACGTAAAGAAAGTTGTAGTAGCCTACTCTGGCGGTCTAGACACATCCGTAATCATCCCATGGTTGAAAGAGAACTATGACTGTGAAGTGGTTGCGTTTGTCGCGGATGTTGGTCAAGGCGACGAAGAGTTGATTGGTATCGAGGAGAAAGCGAAAGCTTCTGGTGCTTCTGAGTGTTACATCGCAGACCTTAAAGAAGAGATGGTGGCAGATTATATCTACCCAACACTAAAAACAGGCGCTTACTACGAAGGCAAATACCTACTAGGTACTTCTATGGCTCGTCCAATCATCGCGAAAGCGCAGGTTGAAGTCGCACGTAAAGTCGGTGCTGACGCGCTGTGTCACGGTTGTACTGGTAAAGGCAATGACCAAGTTCGTTTTGAAGGTGCATTCGCAGCACTAGCACCAGACCTACACGTAATTGCACCATGGCGTGAGTGGGATCTAGTGAGCCGTGAAGAGTGTCTAGATTACCTAGCAGAGCGTAACATCCCTTGTACCGCTTCTCTTACTAAGATTTACTCGCGTGATGCAAACGCATGGCACATCTCAACAGAAGGTGGCGTTCTAGAAAATACATGGAACGCACCTAACGAAGATTGCTGGGCTTGGACTGTAGATCCAGAGCAAGCGCCAAACGAATCTGAAACAGTGACATTGAAAGTTGAAAAAGGCGAAGTGGTAGCGGTAGATGGTGAAACAATGACGCCATACAACGCACTGGTTTACCTAAATGAGAAAGGCGCTAAGCACGGTGTTGGTCGTATCGATATCGTAGAGAACCGTCTTGTTGGTATGAAGTCTCGTGGTTGTTACGAAACTCCGGGTGGCACAATCATGATGGAAGCACTGCGCGCAGTAGAGCAACTGGTTCTTGATAAAGCGGCATTCGAATTCCGTGAAGAGCTGGGTGTTAAAGCTTCTCACCTTGTATACGACGGTCGTTGGTTCACTCCGCTATGTAAGTCAATCCTTGCAGCGACAGAAGAGCTAGCACAAGACGTGAATGGTGAAGTGGTTATCAAACTTTACAAAGGCCATGCAACGGTGACTCAGAAGCGTTCTGACAACAGCCTGTACTCAGAAGAGTTTGCAACCTTTGGTGAAGATGAAGTTTACGACCAAAGCCACGCTGAAGGCTTCATCCGTCTTTACTCTCTATCAAGCCGTATCCGTGCTCTGAATAGCCAAAAGTAATGCTAACAATGAGTTAGTGAACTAGCCTTTAGCGAAAGGTTGAAGGCCAGTAAACAGACATGATTATGCAAAGCCCATTCACTATTGATTAGTGAGTGGGCTTTTTACTTTCTAATCGTCTAATAAATCAGCTTCGGTTTTTACTATGTGATGGCATATAATTCGCGCTCCACGCTGAAAATAATCAATGGATTCAATTTGCGGTGAATAAATATGTGAAAATAATGAATTAATACTTTATTTTCATTTTGAATTGCCGTAAGTTTAAACCATCAGAAAAATACTGAATCTTAATCAGAATTATCATTTGCAAAAACAGTGAGCACTGTGCAATTAGGAGATACACAATGGCATTATGGGGCGGTAGATTTACCCAAGCAGCAGACACCCGGTTCAAAGATTTTAACGATTCTCTTCGTTTTGATTACCGATTGGCTGAGCAAGACATTGTGGGCTCAATTGCCTGGTCTAAAGCTCTACTGTCGGTCAACGTATTAACAGAAGAAGAGCAACAGAAGCTTGAGTTAGCGCTGAATGAGCTAAAACTTGAGGTGATGGAAGATCCTGAACAGATTCTACGTTCTGATGCAGAAGATATTCACAGCTGGGTTGAGCAACAACTTATCGGCAAAGTCGGTGACTTGGGTAAAAAGCTTCACACGGGACGTTCTCGTAATGACCAAGTGGCGACCGATCTGAAACTATGGTGCCGTCAGCAAGGTAACCAACTACTGCTAGCGCTTGATCGTCTGCAGAGCCAAATGGTGAACGTTGCCTCTCAGCATCAAGAAACCGTGCTGCCTGGCTACACTCACTTACAACGTGCTCAGCCGGTAACTTTTGCTCATTGGTGCTTGGCTTACGTTGAAATGCTTGAGCGTGATTATTCACGTTTGAATGATGCGATTAAGCGTCTAGATACATGTCCGCTGGGTTCTGGTGCCCTTGCAGGAACTGCTTACCCGATGGACCGTGAAGAGTTAGCTCACAACTTAGGTTTCCGTCGTGCAACGCGCAACTCTCTAGATTCAGTCTCTGACCGTGACCATGTGATGGAGCTAATGTCGATTGCTTCTATCTCTATGCTTCACCTTTCGCGTCTTGCAGAAGATATGATTTTCTACAACTCAGGTGAATCGAACTTCATCGAGTTAGCGGATACAGTGACGTCAGGTTCATCTCTGATGCCACAAAAGAAAAACCCGGATGCGCTAGAACTTATCCGTGGCAAAACGGGCCGTGTATATGGTTCATTAGCAGCAATGATGATGACAGTGAAAGCTCTGCCTTTGGCGTACAACAAAGACATGCAAGAAGATAAAGAGGGTTTATTCGACGCTTTAGACACTTGGAATGACTGTATGGAAATGGCTGCTCTTTGTTTTGACGGCATTAAAGTGAACGGCGAACGTACACTTGAAGCAGCGAAACAAGGCTACGCGAACTCAACAGAGCTGGCTGATTACCTAGTAGCGAAAGGGATTCCTTTCCGTGAAGCTCACCACATTGTTGGTGTAACAGTCGTCGCGGCGATTGCTAAAGGCTGTGCACTAGAAGAATTAACCATCGCAGAGATGAAAGAGTTCTCTGAGGTGATTGAAGAGGATGTGTATGACATCCTGACCATTGAATCGTGTCTTGAAAAACGTAGCGCGCTAGGTGGTGTATCTCCACAGCAAGTGGCTTACGCGGTTGACCAAGCTGAGAAACGTTTGGCGCAGCGTGATACTTCCATCGTCAAGGTTCGTCCTGCTCGTTTGACTGACATTGAAGCATTGGAAGGCATGGTGGCTTACTGGGCGAACATGGGTGAAAACCTGCCTCGCTCTCGTAATGAACTGGTGCGTGATATTGGTTCGTTTGCGGTCGCAGAACATCATGGTGAGGTAACAGGTTGTGCATCGCTCTATGTGTATGACTCTGGCTTAGCGGAAATACGTTCACTCGGTGTTGAAGCCGGTTGGCAAGGTCAAGGGCAGGGTACAGCGATTGTGCAGCACTTGGTGGATAAAGCACGACAAATGGCCATTAAGAAGGTGTTTGTGCTGACTCGTACTCCAGAGTTCTTTATGAAGCATGACTTCTTACCGACATCAAAATCTCTGCTGCCAGAGAAGGTGCTGAAAGATTGTGACCAGTGTCCTCGTCAACATGCATGCGATGAAGTGGCGTTGGAAGTGAACTTGGTAGAGCAGATTATCGCTAAGGTTAATGTTGCATAAGGCATTGATTTTATAGCTCCTAAAAAAAAGATCAAAAATCTGATCTTTTTTGGGAACAAACTGAGAAAAGTCTGGTCTATTAAAGTACCACTGCTTTTTCTTAGAATTTTCTAAGAAAGCCCTAGAATCGATTGGTTCTGGGGCTTTTTTCTATCTGCTGTTTGGGAAATTATACTCGTTCGATTGTTGTGACCAATTATCGGAGTATTGAACCTATCATCTAACCATTATTGCCTATCCAACAAACACCGCAGCTAACGCTTTTTGTTCCTTAAAGGCAGCACCAAAAACTTCATTATCCAATGCAACGACAATAAGCCACTGAATGAGAAAGCTGCCATCATCAAAGCGATGGCATTGATGGTTTTTGGGTCTTCTCTGAAAAATAGCCACCACGCTCCCCAACTCAAAATCGACAACACCATCAGCTGATTCATGCAGCGCTGGCAACGACCGAGTTTGTTACGGATTTTTTCACTTTTATTGCAATGAAGACATGTCATCTTGGGCTTGATTCGCGTTATGCTTGTTGCCCTGATAATAACACGTCACAAGATATTGGATCACGGTGACATAGAGAGAGAAGATCGATGATTGAGCGCCAAGAAACCAAGCAACGCATGAGCCGTATTGTTAAACACAACGGTACTATCTACCTATGTGGCCAAGTTTGTGCGGATGCAACCAAAGGCATTACAGAGCAAACACAGACGATGCTAGATAAAGTCGAAGCCCTACTTGAGCAAGCAGGCAGCGACAAAGAGCACATGCTGTCAGCAACGATTTACTTGAAAGACATGAAAGACTTCCAAGAAATGAACGCAGTTTGGGATGCATGGGTTCCTGAAGGTCACGCCCCAGCTCGCGCATGTGTGACTGGCGACATGGCTCGTGAAGCACTACTAGTTGAAATCTCTGTGATTGCCGCTGAGAAGTAATTCTCTCGCATTTAGCGATAAGTAACGGTTTTAAGAGATTCCAGATACCTCGTCCCTCGGTTCTGGAATGACGGATTAAGTTTTGGTTTAGTTGCATAAATAAATCAACGTCATTCCCGTTAGTGACGAAGGAGCGTGGTCGGGAATCTGTTATTTGCTCGTTACCAAAAACAAAAAGGAAAGCCAATGGCTTTCCTTTTTAGTATCTAGTCTTTGTTTACAGATCAAACTGCTACCTGTCTCAATGACCTGAGATTAACAACCAGGGCCACAATCTAGACAGTGTTTCACCATCTCTGGACCAAGGTGCAGTTTCGCATTGAGGTCACGTAACGCTGTTCGTACACCTTCTTCAATTACTGGGTGGTAAAATGGCATATCCAACATTTCAGAAACCGTCATCTTTTTCTGGTGTGCCCATGCGAGTAAGTGAGCCAAATGTTCTGCGTTTGGTCCCATCATCTCAGCACCAAGGAAACGGCCTGTACCTTGCTCGCCGTAAACGTGCAGAATACCTTTGTTGCGTAGCATCACTCGTGAACGACCTTGGTTCTCGAAAGACACTTCACCGGTTGCGAAACAACCACATGTGCCTAAGCGGGTTATGATCTCTTTGTATGTTTCACCAACCATCGCGATTTGTGGGTCAGAGAATACCGCAGAGATTTTAGAGCGGCGCAAGCCTGCGCGAATCTCTGGGAAGCGACCTGCATTATCACCCGCAATACGTGCTTGGTCTGCTGCTTCATGCAGTAGAGGCAGTTGGTTGCTTGCATCACCAGCGATAAATACTGATGGTAGTGATGTTTGAAGCGTGTAGTGGTCAGCGATAGGAACACCACGTTCATCAAGCTCAAGAGAGGTATTCTCTAGGCCAAGTTTATCTGTATTAGGACGACGACCTGTTGCTGCCAGTATGTACTCAACGACGTTAGTTTCTAGCTCACCTTGCTTATTGATGAACTGGATTTCGACACGATCTTCACCTGACTCAGTGGTAATACGCTTCATGCTTTCGATTTTCACGTCGGCATCTAGGTAGAACTCTTCATTGAAGGCTTTATCTGCATACGCCATGATTTCTGGGTCGGTTACTGGGCCAACTTGACCACCCAAACCGAACAGTTTGGTCTTCACACCTAAGCGGTGTAGTGACTGACCAAGCTCAAGGCCAATAACACCAGGGCCAAATACTGCAACCGATTCTGGTAAATCATCCCAGCTGAATACGTCATCATTAATGATTAGACGGTCGCCAAGTTCATTCCAAACTGCAGGGTATGCAGGGCGCGAACCAGTCGCGATAACAATGCGCTTAGCCGTCACAACCGTGTGATCATCAATTTGTAGTGTATTGTCGTCTAAGAACTTTGCGTAACCAGAGATCTTGTCTTGCTCTGGGATTTCATCGACGCCTTCTAAAACAAAACCAACAAAACGGTCGCGTTCAAACTTCACTCGGTCCATCACTTCACGACCGTTAATTACGATATCGCCTTGAGGGTGAACGCCAAAAGCCGGAGCTTTCTCGATTTGGTGTACGCTTTCCGCAGCTGCAATAAGCAGTTTAGATGGCATACAACCAACACGAGCACAGGTTGTACCGTAAGGACCACCTTCAATCATCACGACACTGTCAGTGTGTGCTTTTGCAGCGCGGTAGGAACCTAAACCTGCCGTACCGCCCCCGATAACTGCTACATCTACATTGACTTGTTTCATAATAATTTTCTCGCAATGGCTAAATTTGGTTTGAACGAACCCCTCCAACTCTGATGATTTTTTGAGAGTCAGGATAGCGGGTCAGTTTTGTGATTCTGTTTTATTAGGTTTAGCTTGTGACTCTGCTTTTATTGCTAACTATAGGTTAGTAAAAGACAGGCGAGTCACCAGCTAGATTCTTTTTCCAAAACTCAGATAAGAGCGTTTGGAATAGCTAACCCACAAGAGGGTGGGTTAGCTGATACTTCTAAGCCTATATCGGCGATGAAGCGATTAGCCTAGGAAAGTTTCTAGTTCTTCGCTACCACCGATGTGTTTGCCACCGATGAATACTTGAGGAACCGTTGTGCGACCAGAGATTGCACGTAGGCTTACTGTAGTAGCGTCTTTACCTAGTACGACTTCTTCGTAGTTCAGACCTTTGTCGATTAGGTTCTGTTTTGCTTTCATACAGAAAGGACAACCTGGCTTAGTGAATACTGTGATTGACTCTTGCTCTTTGTGCTCAGGAGCAAGGTAGTTAAGCATAGTATCAGCATCAGAAACCTTGAACGGGTCGCCTGGTACGTCTTCTTCGATGAACATTTTTTCTACCACGCCGTTTTTAACCAGCATGCTGTAGCGCCATGAACGTTTGCCGAAGCCGATGTCGTTTTTCTCAACTAGCATGCCCATGCCGTCTGTGAAATCACCGTTACCATCTGGGATGAATGTGATGTTTTCCGCTTCTTGGTCAGCTTTCCAAGCGTTCATTACGAATGTGTCGTTTACTGAAACACATAGAATGTCATCAACACCGTTCTCTTTGAATACAGAGTGTAGCTCGTTGTAACGAGGTAGGTGGCTTGAAGAACATGTTGGTGTAAACGCACCTGGTAGGCTGAATACGATAACTGTCTTGTCTTTGAATAGCTCTTCCGTCGTTACGTTAACCCATGCATCACCTTGGCGAGTTGGGAATGTGACTTGAGGGATTGATTGACCTTCTTTAGATGCAAACATATTGATTTCCTTAAATAGTATTTTTAATTTTGTTCTATCAGAGCTTAACGTTTTTCTTCGCTCTGTTTCGTTTCGTTGAGCCCATTATTAGATAAATCCTTTGATAGCTCTAATCGTTTGATGTTATGGTTTTGATAGGTGAATTCTATCAAGAGCATTTTTCTTTTAAATGTTTCTATTAGAACCCTTGTTCTTATTAAAACCTGAGGTAAGAGACTGATCATGAACATTCGTGACTTTGAATACTTGGTGGCGCTCGCAGAGCATAAACACTTCCGAAAAGCGGCAGAAGCGTGCTTTGTCAGTCAGCCCACGCTAAGCGGTCAAATACGCAAACTAGAAGATGAAATTGGACTTCAGTTAACCGAGCGCAGTCCAAGGAAGGTCATATTTACAGAATCAGGGTTACAACTTGTTGAACAAGCCAAGCGTATTCTCAATGAGGTGAAAACTTTTAAAGATATGGCGAGTGGACACGGTGAAGCGATGACGGGGCCAATGCACATTGGTTTTATTCCAACCGTGGGGCCTTACATTCTGCCTAAGATTGTTCCTCATCTTAAAGAGAGCTTCCCAGATCTTGAGCTTTACCTGCATGAAGCTCAGACCCACCAGTTAGTGAGCCAACTTGAAGATGGCAAGCTTGATTGCTTGGTACTGGCTGCGGTTGATGAAACTGCGGTGTTTAAAGAGATTGATGTGTATGACGAGCCATTAAGTGTTGCTGTTCCATGTGACCATGAATGGGCTCAGCAAGATACTGTCGATATGCTGCAGCTAAATGGACAAACAGTACTGGCGCTAGGTGATGGTCACTGTTTAAGAGACCAAGCCTTGGGCTTCTGTTTTGCTGCGGGCGCAAAAGACGATGAGCGCTTTAAGGCAACCAGCTTAGAAACGCTGCGTAACATGGTCGCGGCTGGGGCAGGCATTACCTTGTTACCTCAGTTATCGGTGCCAAAGGAAAAGCAGAAAGACGGCGTGTGTTACGTACCTGCGGTGAATCCAACGCCTTCACGTAGAATTGTCGTGGCTTACCGTCCGGGCTCTCCATTGAAGGGACGTTTCGAGCAACTGGCTGAAACTATCCGTACGCAATTAGAAAAAGCGCTTTAATGTTCGAACTAAGAACCTAGACTGCTCAAGTTGTAGAAATAAAAAAGGGTTGATATGAATTCATATCAACCCTTTTTATTGGTTCATGTTGCTAGGGTCTGTTGACCCTATCTAGAACAGTTCTTCTACTGCTTCACCCGATGAGGTTGAGTAGATGTCATCATTGAAACGTTCAGTGATGTATTCGGTTGGCTCTGTGCCTTTCTCGAAGTACTCGAACATCGATGAGCTATCGAACTTGTTAGTCAGTAAGCCAGTTTCACGGTCGATACGAACACGGACGATGTTATCCGGAAGCTCTTTACGCTCAGCAGGAACACCCGCTAACGCCGTACCCATGAAATCAACCCATGCAGGTTCTGCTGTTTTCGCGCCAGCTTCTGCACCTGTAATCTGATTCTTACCAAGGTTCGAGTTCGCTTTGGTTCTGCCTAGGTTACGGTTGTGGTTGTCAAAACCAACCCATACCGTTGCAACCATGCCAGGGCCGTAACCGCTGTACCAAGTATCTTTTGAGTCGTTGGTAGTACCGGTTTTACCGCCAATGTCACGACGCTTCAACGGCTGTGCACGCCAACCTGTACCGTTCCAACCAGTACCCGCGCTCCAATCACCGCCACCCCAGATGTTGCTGTACATCATTTCACGAACAAGGAATGCGTTCTGTTCAGAGATAACTTGAGGTGCGTATTGTACTTTGGCATCAACGTCTTGCTCTGCAAACTCATCCGCCATTGGATCTGCGGTCATTTGTTGTTGGCAATCATCTTTACACACGACTTTTGGTGTCGCTTCAAATTCAGTCTCACCAAATGGTGTTTCAATGCGACTGATGTAGAAAGGTTCAACGTAGTAGCCGCCATTAGCGAATACTGAGTAACCTTGAGCTACCTTCATTGGCGTTAAGCTGCCAGCACCCAGAGCAATGGTTTCAGAGCGCGGTACTTCGTCAATATCAAAACCAAATCGAGTTAAGTAGTTACGAGTATCATCTAGGCCTACTTCACGTAGTACACGTACCGCCATTACGTTTTTAGACTGAGCTAAGCCAATACGTAAACGAGTTGGACCCACGTAAGTCGGTGGCGAGTTCTTTGGTCGCCACGCTGTACCTTGGCTCTTATCCCATTGGTTAATCGGAGCATCATTGATCAGTGAGGCTAGCGTTAAGCCTTTCTCAATCGCTGCTGAGTAGATAAATGGTTTGATACCAGAACCCACCTGACGAATAGATTGCGTTGCACGGTTGAATTTGTTGTGAACAAAGTTAAAGCCACCGACCATCGACAATACCGCGCCGTTGTTCGGGTTCATTGCAACAAATGCGGTGTTCGCATTAGGTACTTGGCTTAGTCGCCATACAATCGGTGTCTCTGATTCTGCCGTAGCTGACTCTTCTGTCGGCTCTTCAGAGACTTCATCGCCGGTAACGGCTTCATGGCGAACCCAGATTTGTTCACCAACAGCTAGAACTTCTTTCGCTTGAGAAGGGGCTGGTCCTTGGCGGTTATCCGTTAGGAATTTACGCGCCCAGCTCATGCCTTGCCATTCGATAGTGCCTTCACCTTGATTCTTAACCCAAATTTGAGCACTTTTCGAATCAACCGCGGTAACAACAGCAGGGACTAGGTCACCATAGGTTGGTTGAGACTTTAGGTGCTTAACGATTTGTTCTTGATCCCACGCTGATTGCGCAGTCTGCCACAATACTTTTTCTGCACCACGGTAGCCGTGACGCTCATCGTAGCCAAGTAGGTTCTTAATCGCCGCTTGGTTCGCTGCTTTTTGCAGTTTTGAATCAACGGTGGTGTAGACCTTCATACCTGATGTATAAGCTTGTTCACCGTAGCGTTCCACCATCCAAGCACGTGCAACTTCAGCAACATATGGCGCGCTCAGTTCGATCTCTGCACCGTGGTATTTCGAGATAAGTTTTTCGCTACGA
This sequence comes from Vibrio crassostreae, assembly GCF_041439375.1. Taxonomy (GTDB): domain Bacteria; phylum Pseudomonadota; class Gammaproteobacteria; order Enterobacterales; family Vibrionaceae; genus Vibrio; species Vibrio crassostreae_D. Next base: position 106,321 of record NZ_JBGONY010000006.1, read on the forward strand.
GCGTCATCGAACTCTGCTTGAGTGATGTATTTCTCGTCTAACATACGACGTAATACAACGTTACGACGGTTAGTCGCGCGCTCAACAGAGTAAATAGGGTTCATTGTAGAAGGTGCTTTTGGCATACCCGCAAGCGTAGCAATTTCACTTAGCGTTAGATCAGGAAGATCCTTACCGAAGTAAACACGTGCTGCCGCGCCAAAACCATACGAACGGTGACCAAGGAAGATCTTGTTTACGTAAAGCTCCATGATCTCTTCTTTACTAAGAAGCTGCTCAATGTGGATTGCAATGAAGATCTCTTTGATCTTACGCATGATCTTTTTCTCATTAGATAAGAAGAAGTTACGCGCAAGCTGCTGAGTAATAGTACTCGCACCTTGTTTTGCTGAACCCGACATGGCAACCACGAGTGCTGCACGTGTGATACCGATTGGGTCAATACCAGGGTGCTCATAGAAACGGCTATCTTCGGTGGCAATCAGAGCCTCAACTAAGTGGCGAGGAATCTCGTCATAAGTCACCGGGTTACGACGCTTTTCGCCAAATTGAGAGATCAACTTACCGTCTTGACTGAAGACCTGCATCGGCGTTTGGAGTTCTACGTCGCGCAAAGTGGCAACATCAGGCAACTCTGGTTTTACGTAATAATAAAACCCGAAAATTGTACTGACTCCAAGAATCATGCAAATCAATGTAAATATGAATAATCGCTTTATGAACTTCACCGGATAATCCCTGATTAGTTAAGGCTGATAAGCAGCAAACCCTTGTACTCTAGGCTAAAAACTTAGCTTTCGTTTATTAACGCTTATTTAACTAATAATCACAACCCCTAGATAATCAACGAAATGCTTGGCACTTCAGGAGCTAGGTCACATGGGTTCATCATTAATTACAGGTATAGATATAAATCATCACAGCATCAAAGCCGTGGTACTAAAACCCGTGGGGGAGTTGTATGCCCTAGTGGGATACAAAGAGCTGCCGATTTCGGACGACATTTTTACAGCTAACCATACTTTGGAGTATCAGAAAACTGTTAAGAAACTTAAAGAACTTAGGAAAGGACTGCCTTTTGGCTGTCGCAACGTCGCCATTTCGGTACCTGATAACACGGTGATCAGCAAAGTACTGCAAATAGAGAGTGAGTTAGAGGACAGAGAAAAAGAGTTTTCTATCTATCAAACCTTCGCCCATCAATCTCCCTTTCCTATCGAGGAGCTGAGTTTAGATTTTGTAAAGCTGGAAGACAAACGATTTGGTAAAGGTTCGACAAGCAATTATCAGGTATACGCCACTCGTAAGGAAGTGGTGGATAGCCGAGCGGATGCATTAACTAAGGCTGGTTTTAAACCTGTGGTGGTAGATACACAGGCACATGGGCTGCTCAATATCTGGCAACTAGCCTCGCGTCTGTATCCCGAAAAGAAAAACTGGCTGCTGGTGGATGTTGGCATCGACCAAACGTCGCTAGGAGTTATCCCGCAGAATTCAGCGCCTTTCTATAAAGACATCGCTTTTGGTACTCAAGACCTTCGCAGCTCGGATAACCCAAGTGATATAGATGGTGGGCTCGGCACGGCTGAAGATACCCATCGATTCATTGTTAATTTGATTGAGAAGCTCAAGCGTCAATTACAGCTCTATTCATCGGGAAATGCGCAGCAACCTATCTCTGGGATCTGGCTGATGGGTGAGGGTGCCAGCATTCCTATGGTAACTGAAGAGCTAGAGCGCCATTTTCAGCTGAGCTGTGAGTCATTGAATCCTTTGTCTCTGTTTGAGAACAAGGTCGCCAAGAGACGTCGACTGCCAATGGACTGGCAACACTTTGGCATTGCCGCGGGTATGGCGATGAGTGGACTTAAGTGGCAGGGAGAAAAGCATGCTGCATCAAATTAACCTGCTGCCGTGGCGTGATGAGATTCGTGCTCAGCACAAGAAGCGTTTTATCCATCTGGTCATTCTTGGCGTCATCATTGCGCTTACAGGGCAATGGGCGGTTGGTCACTATTTTCACGACCAACAAGCCAAGCAACAAGCTCGTCTCAATTACCTCAATCAGTACATCGCTGAGCTCGACCGACAAATTCAGTCATTAAAAGTCGCAGAGCAAGAGCACAAAGCGATTCTGACTCGACTTGATGTAGTGGAGTCGCTGCAGCTTGGCCGCAATAAGACCACCGACTTTATGAACTTGATGCCGGATCTGATTCCTAAGGGCGTGTATGTCGATAAGATAAAGATGAATGGTCAGGAGATTGAAATGTCGGGTATCAGCGATAGTACTGCTCGTCTCGCTACCATGTTGGATAACCTCGAGCATTCAGATTCTCTGGAAGGGGTCGAGATGCACTCTATCGTTCATAACCGTAAGCGCTTCAATAAAGAGTTTCAGACCTTCAAGGTCTCTTTTGTGTTCAGCCCAGTGCCTTTAGAAAACACAACCGCAGAGAGCACAGCCACGAGCAGAAAAGAGAAGGGGGCACATCATGGCTAACCTTCAAAATAGGATTAGTTGGCAAAATAGGATGAGCTTGCAAGATCTCGATGTTGATGAGATCACCGAATGGCCATTGCTGCCTCAGCTTCTCGTGATTCTGGTGCTGATAGTGTTAATCCAAGGTGTTGGTACTTGGCTTTATGTGTTGCCGCTCGACGATGAACTGCAACAGATGAAGCAACAGGAGCAGACCTTAAAAACGACCTTGAGGATAAAGGCGAATAAGGTTGCAGCCTTGCCTCAGTTGCAGAGCCAGTTGGATGAGCTAACCAGCCGTTACGATTACTTGTTAGAGCAGCTGCCCGTTCAAAAGGAGTTGGCGAGTATGTTGGCCTCAGTGAATGAGCTCGGTTTGGATAACGCGCTGACCTTCACTCGAATTGATTGGGGGCAAAAGCAGAATAAGGAATTCCTCTATCGATTGCCTCTCAATATTGAGCTAACAGGTGGCTATCACGAGATTGGTGACTTCTCTGCTGCCATCGCCAAGCTGCCGCGTATTATCAGCTTTGATGATGTGAATTGGCAGAGAGTCAGCCAAGAAAGTAGCACGCTGCACTTTAGGGTTCGAGCTTATACCTACCAGTTTAAATCGGAGGTCAATGATGAAACCCAATAGTGCGTTTTACTCAATCGTGTTGCTGCTTGCGTTATCAGGCTGCAAGGCTAATCAAGACTCACTGCAAGACTTTGTGGCGCAGGTTGAAGCCAAAGCGAGAAAAGACGTCGAGCAACTTGTCCCAGCAACTGAATTCACGGCGGCGACTTATCAGCGCCGTGCCTTTCGTCCTCCCTTTGAACTGCCTAAAGAAGCCATTGTGCAAAACCAACCCTTGGTGAAGAAAGACTGTTGGCAACCCAGCGCCCGTTCTCGTAATGGCAAGTTAGAGAAGTATCCGCTGAGTAAGCTTCGTTTAAGAGGCGTGATGGGCAGTGGGTCAAGCGTGTTCGGCTTAGTGCAAACACCCAAAGGCAACGTGGTCAACGTCAAGAAAGGCCAGTTTATCGGCTTAAACAATGGTCGAGTTACTAAGGTGACGAGCCAATACGTTCAGATTAATGAAACTCTTCCAGATGGCTTAGGTTGTTGGCATAAGCGCAACGTTAGGCTGGCTCTGAAGTAAACCAATGTCACATGATGTGGATATGAGATGTAAATATGATTAAAGGAATAAGTGAGTCAATGAACAAAGGGCTGAAAGGCTTGATGGTGTCTGTGATGTTGGTTTTTAGCGTATTTAGTTACGCAGAGAGCCTACCAAATAAATTAGAGAATATTGATTTTAGGGTTAATAAGGATAAAGACGCCGTCATTATCATTGAGCTAGCGACCAGCACCGCTGTGGTGGATGTTCAACGTGCTCAGGAAGGGTTAAGTATCGAGTTAATCAATACTCAGGTTGATGATGACAAGCTTTACCTACTGGATGTGAAAGACTTCGCCACCTTGGTTGAAGGTATTGAGGTCTACAAAGAGACACCAAGCACTCGGCTTCTAGCGACGATTAGCAATGACTATCAGTATGAATATAATCTAAAGGGGCGCTTTATTGAGGTGGTGATCAGCAAACCGGTTATCGATGAAGTGACCAAAGAAAAAAGCGTTCTAGAGAAAGAGGGCAAGCTGATATCGATTAACTTCCAAGATATCCCAGTACGAAATGTCCTGCAGTTGATTGCCGACTATAACGATTTCAATCTCGTGGTGTCTGATTCGGTAGCCGGAAACCTGACGTTACGTTTAGATGGCGTACCTTGGCAGCAAGTTCTCGACATTATCTTGCAAGTTAAAGGCTTGGATAAGCGTGTTGATCGCAATGTGATCTTGGTCGCGCCGAAAGCGGAACTCGATCTTCGAGAGCAACAAGCGTTAGAGAAATCTCGCTTGGAAGAGGAGTTAGGGGAGCTTAAGTCAGAAATCATCAAGATTAACTTTGCTAAAGCCACCGACATTGCCGACATGATTGGCGGTGAAGGCACGGTCAGTATGTTGTCCGATCGTGGTTCAATTACCATTGATGAGCGCACCAACTCACTGCTCATTCGTGAGCTGGAAGAAAACATTGCCGTGATCCGAGGTATTATTGAATCGTTAGACATTCCAGTGAAGCAGGTACAGATAGAGGCGCGTATCGTAACCGTCACTGAGGGTAATCTTGATGAGCTTGGTGTGCGCTGGGGTGTTTCTTCAACCAACGGAAGCTTCACCGTAGGCGGTTCAATCGAAGGCAACCACCCATCAGCGATTACGCCGTATGACGACGATAGCGGCAGCAGCGTGATTGATGACTATCTCAACGTAAATTTAGGAGCAACATCGCCGAACGCCTCGAGTATTGCGTTTCAGGTAGCCAAGTTGGGTTCGGATACCTTGCTTGATCTTGAATTGTCAGCACTGCAACAAGAGTCGAAAGCTGAAATTATTTCGAGCCCACGCTTAATCACCACCAATAAAAAGCCCGCCTATATTGAGCAAGGTACTGAAATTCCTTATTTAGAGTCCTCTTCAAGTGGCGCTACGTCGGTCGCGTTTAAGAAAGCAGTGTTGAGTCTTAAGGTGACACCGCAGATCACGCCCGACAATCGTTTGGTATTGGATTTGAGCGTGACTCAAGATAGGCCTGGGCAGGTGGTAAAAACCGGAACGGGTGAAGCGGTCGCAATTGATACGCAAAGGATAGGTACGCAAGTGCTTGTTAATAATGGTGAAACTGTCGTGCTTGGCGGGATATTTCAACACAGCGTGAGCAGTACGGTGGATAAAGTTCCTCTGTTGGGAGACCTGCCAGTTTTGGGTGCATTGTTCCGTCGCAGCTATGAAAATGTGGGTAAAAGTGAACTGCTTATTTTTGTCACACCTAAAGTTGTGATTCAGTAATGAACAATTAGATTAAAAATAAAGTTGCATTAGTGGCACCTAACCTTGATAATTTCGGGTCTTATCACGAATTATCTGTGAGGAATCGGTGCCACGGGCCTTTTAATTTCAGTACTTGTACTGACCTACCTTGTGGCGATGTCATTGAATTAACGTTGTAAATTACTGCTAAAAACATGGCTGAGAAACGCAATATTTTTCTTGTTGGCCCAATGGGCGCCGGCAAAAGTACAATTGGTAGACACCTAGCTTCCCAACTTCATATGGAGTTTCTAGACTCTGACACTGTGATCGAAGAGCGCACTGGCGCAGACATCGCATGGGTTTTTGATGTTGAGGGCGAAGAAGGTTTCCGTAAGCGCGAAGAATCTGTAATCAATGATCTGACAGAAGAACAAGGTATTGTTCTTGCGACAGGTGGTGGTTCAGTGTTGAGCAAAGAAAACCGTAACCGTCTATCTGCACGAGGCATTGTTGTATACCTAGAGACAACAATTGAAAAGCAACTTGCTCGCACTAACCGCGACAAGAAACGCCCTCTACTTCAAACAGACAACCCGCGTGATGTGCTAGAAGATCTAGCTGTATCTCGCAACGCACTATACGAAGAAGTGGCGGACTACACAGTTCGTACTGACGACCAAAGTGCAAAAGTGGTAGCCAACCAGATCGTAAAAATGCTAGAAGAACGTTAAGTTCATTTTTTCGGAGAGCAAACCCATGGAACGGATTACGGTCAATCTAGCTGAGCGTAGCTACCCTATCTCTATTGGCGCCGGGTTATTTGAAGACCCGGCGTACCTTTCTTTTTTATCAGGTAAGCAGAAAGTTGTTGTTATCAGTAATGTGACAGTAGCGCCTCTTTATGCTGATAAAATTTTATCGCTATTGGATCAAGTTGGCTGTCAGACATCTCTTCTCGAGCTGCCAGATGGTGAACAGTACAAAACCCTTGAAACGTTCAATTCAGTGATGAGCTACATGCTTGAAGGAAATTACAGCCGCGATGTGGTGGTGATTGCTTTAGGTGGTGGTGTTATCGGTGACTTGGTCGGTTTTGCTGCCTCTTGTTACCAACGCGGTATTGATTTCATTCAAATTCCGACGACCCTTCTTTCTCAAGTGGACTCTTCTGTTGGTGGTAAAACCGCAGTAAACCATCCTCTTGGTAAGAATATGATCGGTGCTTTTTACCAACCGAAATCTGTGATTATCGATACCAACTGTTTATCAACGCTTCCAGAGCGTGAGTTTGCAGCGGGCATTGCTGAGGTGATCAAATACGGCATCATTTACGATGAAGCCTTCTTTGATTGGTTGGAGCAGAATCTAGAGAAACTTTATCAACTTGATGAAGAAGCACTGATCACCGCGATTGCTCGTTGTTGTGCAATTAAGGCTGAAGTGGTGGCTCTAGATGAAAAAGAGTCAGGAATCAGAGCGTTATTGAACCTAGGTCATACATTTGGTCATGCGATTGAAGCAGAACTAGGCTATGGTAATTGGCTACATGGTGAAGCTGTGTCGTCAGGCACTGTAATGGCAGCTAAAACAGCTCAATTACAGGGACTGATCTCTCAGCAGCAACTTGAGCGAATTATTTCTATACTCAAGAATGCGAAACTACCAATCCATACGCCAGAAAGCATGTCTTTTGAAGACTTTATGAAGCATATGATGCGCGATAAAAAAGTGCTGTCTGGTCAGTTACGTTTGGTATTACCAACAAGTATTGGTACTGCTGAAGTGGTTGCTGATGTGCCTCAAGACATCATTAAACAAGCGATCGATTTCTGCCGTACTCTTTAAATTTGGTTGTGAGGTTGGCTAGCTAAACTCTAGGCAACTGAAGCGTTTTACTGATCGATCTAATCAGTAGGGATCCGCAATGAGTTTGGCTCATGAATTAAGAGTATTAGAGTTAGAGTCTCAAGTTGAGCTGCTAGAGCGCTTACAGCTTTTGACTAACTTTGGTTCAAATCTAGTAACGGTGGCTGGTAAACCTGGCTCTGGCCGTTCTTGGTTAGCACAGCGTTATCTCGAAGCGTGGGCGACAGAAAAAAATCAGTGTTTACTGCTTTGTCATCCAAGCCAAGACGACCAACAACGCCGCGCGCTTATTCTTAGCCAAATTGTTTCTGATCCGCTATTTAATCAACACGATTCCTTATCAGATAGCCTAGCAAGGTTGCTGGATGGTGAGCCGTGTAGCGTGGTTATCGTTGTCGATGATGCCCACCGACTTTCTGAGCTATTGGTATCCGAACTATGGATGTTGGTACTGGAAGCTCAAGCTAATCCCCAATGGACGATCAATGTCGTTCTTTTCTCAGAAATTGGTCACCTAGACACCTTACTCACACGTCTAAGTTACGGCCAACAACACAAGCCTATCGATCTTGAGATCGATGACCTTTCGCAACCAGAAGCTGAACATTTCTTTGAATCACTAGTGATTCGATATGTGGATGATGAGTCTGAAACTCGTGTGCGACGTGCGTTTAACAAAGCGCAACCTCTGCCTGGCGAGCTAATGGCTTTAGGAGAATTGAAAGTGGAAAAAAGGATTATTATTCGCTCAATCATTGGCTCACCAATCAATATCGCGATTGTGGTAGCCCTGTTGCTGTTGTTAATTGGTGGTGGTTATTGGTGGATGTTCAGCCAACCGACCCCGGATGACAAAGCGCAATCTCTGATCGCACCAATCGAGCAGACTGCTATTCCAACCTTTGAAGTGGACAGTGGCTCAGAACAAGCTGGTGTTGAGGGAGTTGTAGACACTGAAACGTCACCTGACATGAGTTATCAAGGCGCTGATGATGACAGTTCATCTTTGCCACCGGTTGTGGTGGAAGAGACGGCTAGCGTGGGTGAGGTTGAGCAAGACCAACAGCGTGTCGTGATTACTTCGGATGTGGTTGATGCCTTACTTGATGATAAACCTGAAAGCGCCGATACCAGTGCGATTGATGCTGCGGTTGAAGAAAACACAGCTGCCGCGGTGAGTTCGCAACCTGATGCAGCAAAAGTGGAGTCACAGCCTTCAACCGATGAAGCCACAGAGCTAACACAGTCCACGCCACCGACTAAGAAAATCACATTTTCATTTTCTCGCGAAGAGTTACAAGCTATCTCGCCGCGAGCTTATACTCTGCAGTTGAGTGCGATGACCTCATTGGAAGACGTACAATCTTTCATTGAAGAGTATGACCTTGAGAACAAGGTTCGTATTTACCCAACACTTCGCAACGACATCAAGTGGTTTATTATCACTTATCAAGATTACCCAACGATTCAAGTGGCGCGAGACGCGGTAAGTGCGTTACCAAAACCACTTCAACAGTTGGAACCTTGGGCAAAATCGATGAATCAAGTACATCGAGAGATAGAACGTGCGAAATAACCCTGAGCTTAGCCTCAAAATATGTTACATTCCGCAGCCTTATTTTTGAGTTGATAGATAGAGCAGTAAATGAAAAAGCAGCGTGCCTTTCTAAAATGGGCTGGTGGTAAATATGGCCTAGTTGAAGACATCCAACGTCACCTGCCACCTGCTCGTAAATTGGTAGAACCGTTTGTCGGTGCCGGCTCAGTATTTCTGAATACTGACTTTGAACAGTACCTGCTTGCAGATATCAATCCCGATCTTATCAACCTGTACAACCTACTTAAAACCGATCCTGAAACCTATATCACGGAAGCGAAGCGCTGGTTCTGTCCTGAGAACAACCGCAAAGAAGCCTTCTTAGATATTCGCGCTGAGTTCAATGGTACAGATAACGTCATGTATCGTTCGTTGGCTTTCTTGTATATGAACCGATTTGGCTTCAATGGCCTATGTCGCTACAACAAGAAGGGCGGTTTTAACGTTCCATTTGGTTCTTATAAAAAACCTTACTTCCCAGAAGCTGAGCTGGAGTTTTTTGCCGAGAAAGCGAAAAAAGCCACTTTCGTCTGTGAGGGATACCATGAAACCTTTAGCCGCGCGCGCAAAGGCTGTGTGGTTTACTGCGATCCTCCATACGCACCGCTGTCGAACACGGCTAACTTTACCTCTTATGCAGGTAATGGCTTCAGCTTAGATGATCAGGCAGCCTTAGCTGATGTCGCTGAAAAAGCTGCAATGGAACGCGGTATTCCTGTTTTGATTTCAAACCACGATACGACATTAACTCGTCGCTTGTATCATGGTGCTGAGTTGAACGTGGTTAAGGTGAAACGCACCATCAGCCGTAACGGCGCAGGGCGTAATAAAGTTGATGAGCTGCTGGCGCTTTTCCATAAAGAGAAAAACCAGCAACACGCATCAGCGGAATAGTACTGGTCAGAATAACCTCCAAACTCATTAAATTGAGTGACCAACGGATACTTTCTTAAACTAATCTTTCGAACTGCTAGGATCTGCTTAGGTGCTTAGGTAGAATTGCACACCAAATAGTCTTGGGCTTGAGTCTTGTATTTGTGTATGAGATATAACCAAGGCGGTGACATTCGCAATTTACTCACTCTTAAGAGGTTTGGTATGAAAGATTTTCTAATCGCTCCATCGATTTTGTCTGCAGATTTTGCTCGTCTTGGTGAAGACGTAGAAAAAGTACTCGCAGCCGGTGCTGATGTTGTGCACTTCGATGTGATGGACAACCACTACGTACCTAACCTGACTTTTGGCGCGCCTATCTGTAAAGCGCTGCGCGACTACGGTATTACTGCTCCTATCGATGTTCACCTAATGGTTAAGCCAGTTGACAGCATTGTGCCTGAGTTTGCGAAAGCAGGCGCATCAATGATTACCTTCCATGTTGAAGCGTCAGAACACATCGATCGTACTCTACAACTGATCAAAGAACACGGCTGTAAAGCGGGTGTGGTTCTTAACCCAGCAACACCGCTGTCTTGCCTAGATTACATCATGGATAAAGTAGACATGATTCTACTAATGTCTGTGAACCCTGGTTTTGGTGGTCAATCTTTTATTCCTCACACGCTAGATAAGCTGCGCGCTGTTCGTAAGCTAATTGACGAATCAGGTCGTGACATTCGCCTTGAGATTGATGGCGGCGTGAAGGTGGATAACATCCGTGAAATCGCAGAAGCGGGTGCAGACATGTTCGTTGCTGGTTCAGCTATCTTCAATCAACCTGATTACAAAGAAGTGATTGATGAGATGCGTGCAGAGCTTGCAAAAGTTAACGCATAAAAGTAGAACTAGGGTCATTGACCTAAAATCAAAAATTTAGATAAAGGGGCTCATTGGCCCCTTTTTTACGTCTTATAGCTCAACACATGAGACGAATATAATTAATAGGAAAGTAAGATGTCATTAAGCTCAATAAAACTGATCGCCTTTGATTTGGATGGAACCTTGTTAGATAGCGTGCCTGATTTGGCCGTTGCCGCTGACCAAGTTTGTCAGGCGTTGGGCTTTCCTTCAGTGAGCGAAGAACAAGTTCGCGACTACGTGGGTAATGGTGCTGATGTTCTTATCGGACGTTCACTAAGCCGTGACCTGATGGTTGATCCAAGCCTTGAGCCAGAGCTACTGAAAAAAGCGCGCATCCTGTTTGATGATTTCTACGAGCAGGGCGGCCACAAACTAAGTCACCTTTATCCATCGGTTAAAGAGACGCTTGCAGAGCTAAACAAAGCGGGCTTCACCATGGCGCTGGTGACCAACAAGCCTTCGAAGTTTGTACCAGACGTTCTGGCGCAACACGGTATTGATAAGTACTTTGTTGATGTCTTGGGTGGCGATTCTTTCCCAGAGAAAAAACCGAACCCTATGGCGCTGAACTGGTTGCTAGAAAAGCACAATGTTAAAGCGGAAGAGATGCTGATGGTTGGTGATTCAAGCAACGACATTAAAGCGGCTAAGAATGCAGGCTGTCACTCGTTTGGTCTGACTTACGGTTATAACCACGGCGAGCCGATTTCAGCATCAAACCCTGACTATGTCGCGGATAACGTCGCGCAATTACTAGATGTCGTGCTAGTTTCAGCATAAAGCGGACAAAAGTTAGCTAACCTACTAGCAAAATACTTATCAATGAGTACACTGGATGAGCCGCGCAGAAAGAGCTGTGCGGCTTTTCTATATTTAAGTTAAGAAGCTAAGCGTTCAATAAACTTAGCGAATAAGCAAAGGAATTAAAACCATGAGCAAGCCCATCGTATTGAGTGGTGTTCAACCATCTGGTGAACTAAGTATCGGTAACTACTTGGGTGCTCTACGTCAATGGCAACAGATGCAAGATGATTACGATTGCCAATACTGTGTTGTAGACCTTCACGCAATTACGGTTCGCCAAGATCCGAAAGCACTGCATGAAGCGACTCTAGACGCACTAGCAATCTGTCTTGCTGTCGGTGTTGATCCAAAGAAGAGCACGCTATTTGTTCAGTCACACGTACCAGAGCATGCTCAACTTGGTTGGCTTCTTAACTGTTACACGCAAATGGGTGAACTGAGCCGTATGACTCAGTTTAAAGATAAGTCTGCACGTCACTCAAACGACGTTAACGTAGGCCTATACGACTACCCTGTGTTGATGGCTGCAGACATCCTGCTTTACGGTGCTCACCAAGTACCTGTAGGTAGCGACCAGAAACAACACCTAGAGCTAGCGCGTGATATCGCAACTCGCTTCAACAACATCTACGGTCCTGAAACGCCAATCTTCCAAGTACCAGAACCTTACATTCCAACAGTGAATGCACGTGTAATGAGCCTGCAAGATGCGACGAAGAAGATGTCTAAGTCGGACGACAACCGTAAGAACGTGATTACTCTGCTAGAAGAACCTAAGTCGATCATCAAGAAGATCAACAAAGCGCAAACGGATGCAGAAACACCACCACGCATTGCTCATGATTGGGAAAACAAAGCGGGTATCTCTAACCTAATGGGTCTGTACTCTGCAGCGACGGGTAAAACGTTCGAAGAGATCGAAGCGCAGTACCAAGGCGTTGAAATGTACGGTCCGTTTAAGAAAGACGTAGGCGCAGCATTAGTTGAGATGCTTGAGCCGATTCAAGCTGAATACCACCGTATCCGTGCTGACCGTGCTTACATGGACGCAGTAATGAAAGCCGGTGCTGAAAAAGCCTCTGAGCGTGCTGCAGTCACACTGAAAAAAGCATACGAAGCAGTAGGTTTTGTTACTCGCCCATAGAGTGAACTAAAATACCTCGCTTGAGAATTTGAGCCCAAAGTAACTTTTGTTTACTTTGGGCTTTTTAATACCCATTCCATTTGCCCTCCCCGAAAACCCTTTGTTTGAATTGATAATTTACGCAGTACTTGACTAGCACACCCGTGGCTTTAATTTTGTGCAGATGATCTTATTTGGCTCTCTCTGGCTTTATAAAATCGCACTCATTTCTATATATGTTGGAAATATATAACGTGCCAAACAATTGATGATTCCAAAGTGATAAGTTCCTCATTTTCTTGCCAACTGACTTATTCCTTTCATAAATAAACCTGATAGTTACCACAAAATACATGACTGCCCATAGGTGGCAGTGACTATAACTCAATGAACTCAGGTGAAACGGATGGCTCTTTTACACAAACCTTCATTGCTAGCAGTGGCAATTGGTAGCTTGTTAACCACAAGCGCACACGCTGATTTGTTTATTTCACAATATGTGGAAGGCGGCAGCTATAACAAAGCGGTTGAGATTGCCAATAGTGGCGATAACAGCATTAATTTAGATGGTTACTCGTTGGCGAAATCTGCGAATGGTAACGGTTCATGGGGTGCTACTTTACCTTTGGATGGCCACGTTTTAGCGCCCGGTGAAGTACTTGTGGTCGCACATTCTAGTGCGAGTGATGAGATAAAAGCTCAAGCTGACATCATTAATGCTTCTATCGCTAATCATAACGGTGACGACCCGTTAGCTATCTTGAATTCAGACGGTTCGGTACATGATGTTGTTGGTTTGATGGGCGATGTGGACTGGGGTAAAGATGTTACTTTGGTTCGTGCGACACAAACACCTTCTGCGACATTTGACGCTTCGCAATGGGTATCGCTACCAAAAGATAGCATTGAAGGTTTAGGTTCACTAGACAGTGTTGAACTGCCAGAAGCGTTTACTTGTACACAAGATGGCTCTGACCCAGTATTCACCACCATTCAAGAAATCCAAGGTGAGGGTGCAACATCACCGTTCATTGATGGCTACCCGTACATCACCGACGATGAATACTTCGTAAAAGGTGTGGTAAGTGCGGTGACAACGGGCTTGACCAAAGGCTTTTACCTGCAAGCTCTTGATGACGACTTCAACTCAAGCACTTCTGAAGGCCTATTTATTCACACCAACCAGTCGAGCTCAGAGCTAGTAGCCGGTGATGTGGTGTGTGTGAAAGGTAAGGTTCAAGAATACTACAGTCATACTCAGCTTAAAGTTGAAAACAACCAATGGCTCAAGCAGGGTGAGCAGCAGGCGCCAGAAGCGACAGCGATTGAAGCCTCAGACAGTGACGAGAACTTCGCAGCAACGCTTGAGCGCTATGAAGGTATGTTGGTGAAAACAACTGAAGCACTTGATATGCGTGTGACGCGTACCTTTGGTTATGACTACGCAGGTCGTCGTAACAACATGGTATTGGCACATGAGCGTATTAACATGCAGCCGAACCAGCTTTTTTCAGCAGGTTCTGACGAAGCGAAGCAGCAAACTGAAGACAACGCAGACCGCCGTCTTTTCGTTGAAACCGATCAAAAAGCGGCTGATGGACAAGTACCGTTCTATCCAGACTTTGGCCGCACTGATATCGACCAAGACGGTTCAACAGAAGATTACATTCGCATTGATGACACTATTGTTGGCCTAGAAGGCGTGCTGACCTACAGCTACGGTGAATACCGTTTAATCGCGACTAACCAGATCTCGGCTGAAAACTTTGTGCGTAACGATCCGCGTACCGACAAACCAGACATGGATGAAGGTGATTTACGTATCGCGACCTTCAACGTATTGAACTACTTTAATTCTCCATTTGGTGGCGACGCGAATCAGCACGGTAATAACCGTGGCGCGAACACCATCACCGAGTTTGAGATGCAGCAAGAGAAGATTGTGAACGCGATTCTTCGCTTAGATGCAGACATCATTGGTTTGATGGAAATTGAGAACAACGGTTTTGGTGAAGGCTCTGCCATTCAGCAACTTGTAAACCAACTGAATGATCGCATTGAGCGTAAGAAAGACCGCTATACCTTTGTTGCTGTCGACTCGAACGAAGATGGCGTGACCGACGAGATGGACTCGATTGGTACTGATGTCATTACAACGGGCGTTATCTACCGTAAGAAAGTGGTTAAGCTTAAAGACAGCCGTGTTATCGCGATGCCAAGCCAACAGGCTCCAGAAGTGTTAGACGATTCTGGTAAAGTGATTGAAGATGGTAAGAACTACCAGCGTGACTCATTGGCGCCAACCTTTAAAGTTAAAGGCACCAAAGAGAAACTCACCGTAGCTATCAACCACTTTAAATCGAAAGGCTCTAAGTGTTGGGAAGATGCAGCTCCTGTTGAACAGGGTGGTCAAGGTGGCGTTGATGCCGATAAGCAAGGTTCATGTGAGAACTTCCGTGTTGCTGCAGCAGTTGCACTGGGTGAAGCGCTAGACGGCATCAAAGGTCATAAAGTGATTCTGGGTGATATGAACTCGTACGGCATGGAAGACCCAATGCTGGTGCTAACCGATTACTCGGAAGAGAAATACGGTAAGCAAATCAAAGCGGCGCGTAATACCTACATTGACGGCGTTGAGCAGTTTGGTGACAGCGGTGCTGTAATTACTAAGAACTATGGCTACATTAATGCTGTGGCTCAAAAGCACCCAGACAGCTGGAGCTACTCATACAATGATGAAGTCGGTGCCTTGGATCATTTGTTGATCAGTGACAGCCTGAAAGATAGGGTTGTTGATGCTACCGATTGGCATATTAACGGCGGAGAATCGACGTTGTTTGATTACAACGAAGAGTACAAAGGCGATCTGCCTAAGTACCAAGATCACTTCCGTTCATCGGATCATGACCCTGCGGTTCTTGAGCTAAGAGTTGGCGGTTCATTTGGCTTCGGTGCACTGATGTCATTGTTTGGCTTAGCAATGTGGCGTCGTCGTAAGTAGCTCAATCACAAATAGATTGGCTTGCCATACAAGCAAGCCAATTCAGATAAATTAAGGCTATCTGTAAACAATTAAGGTCAACTTAGGTTGGCCTTAATTATTGGCTAAATGCAGTTTCCACTTGCCTTTCGCCATGGGTATTGCACAATACCGCCCCTATATCTCCCAATCCTTTAGTATTTAGCAAACGATTTCGACCCATGTTACTTATCATCGATAACTATGACTCTTTTACCTATAACTTGTACCAGTATTTCTGTGAGTTAGGGGTAACTGTAAAGGTTGTACGCAACGATGAAATTGATATTGCGGGTATTGAAGCGCTGAATCCTAGTCACCTTGTTATCTCCCCGGGTCCTTGTACGCCCGATGATGCGGGTATCTCTCTACAAGTTATAGAATACTTCGTTGGCAAGCTGCCGATCTTAGGTGTGTGTCTTGGTCATCAAGCCATTGCTCAAGTCTTTGGTGGTGAAGTGGTGAGAGCCAGACAAGTGATGCATGGTAAAACCTCTCCGATCCGCCACAACGGTAAGAGTGTTTTTCAAGGTCTCAATAACCCTCTAACTGTGACTCGTTACCACTCCTTAGTGGTGAAAAACGGCACATTACCAGACTGTTTTGAACTCACGTCTTGGACTGAATTTGAAGATGGCAGCATGGATGAGATCATGGGTTATCAACATAAAACCTTGCCAATTGATGCCGTCCAATTTCACCCTGAATCGATTAAAACAGAGCAAGGACACCAACTTCTCGCTAACTTCCTAGCACGCTGAGTGTTTAAATTTGCCCCTTTCTCCGTCTAAATAAGCCAGTTAAACCGTATTCCACTACCCGTTAAGCGTTTAAATTAGGGCGCTACGCGTCTTCATCCCTCTGACGCCGATCACTTTTTATAACATTTCTCCCTCGTCAGGCTAAGTTTTTAGCCTATGCAAAATTATTCGCGTTATTTCGTCTCGAACCCAATATACAGCAATACCAGTAAGGCTTTGCTGTTGCTGGTTATACGTTTAGGTAAAAAAAGCTTCATAAAACAGATTAATTGATGCATAAATAGTCATAGGTAGTGACGTTTAGCTGGTTGTGAGGGATGGCTAAAGAATAATCTACTATTGAAAAGGTTAATTAAATGTAAATATAATGCTGCAGCGGGATTATGGCGAGACAAAATATCCTTGTCTCACTTATGAACCATTACGCTTATTTGCGAAGCTTGCGGTATCGAGAAGGAATGTACGATGACAGTGGAAAATAAAGTAGAACGTAGTCTGTTTAATGAGGTGATGGTGCCTTGTTATAACCCAATGGAAATGATCCCGGTAAAAGGGGAAGGCGCACGCGTTTGGGACCAACAAGGCCGAGAGTATATCGACTTTGCTGGTGGTATCGCTGTGAGCTGTTTGGGTCACTGTCACCCGGCAATGGTTAACGCCGTTACTGAGCAAGCAAACAAGATTTGGCACCTAAGTAACGTGATGACCAACGAACCTGCACTGCGTCTAGCGAAAAAGCTAACCGACGTATGTTTTGCAGAAAAAGTATTCTTTGCGAACTCTGGTGCAGAAGCGAACGAAGCAGCACTTAAGCTAGCTCGTCGTTGGGCGGCGGATGTTCACGGTCCTGAGAAATCTGAAATCATTGCATTCAAACAAGGTTTCCACGGTCGTACTTTCTTTACTGTAACCGTTGGTGGTCAAGAAGCTTACTCAGATGGCTTCGGTCCAAAACCTGGCGATGTAACTCACCTACCTTACAACGATATTGCGGCTCTAGAAGCGCATATCTCTGATCGCACTTGTGCCATCATGATGGAACCTCTGCAAGGCGAGGGCGGTATCATCTCTCCAACGGCTGAGTTCGTGAATACGGTTCGTGAACTGTGTGACAAGCACAATGCATTGTTGATTTTTGATGAAGTACAAACAGGTAATGGTCGTACTGGTAACTTTTACGCTTACCAAGGCCTAGGTGTTACACCAGATATTCTAAGCACTGCGAAATCACTGGGTGGTGGTTTCCCTATCGGCGCAATGTTAACGACCACTGAACTCGCGACACATCTAAAAGTCGGTACGCACGGTTCTACATACGGCGGTAACCCACTGGCGTGTGCTGTTGCAGAAGCGGTTGTTGATGTGGTTAGCCAACCTGAAACATTAGCTGGCGTGAAAGAGCGTGAAGCATTGTTCCGTGATGGTCTTGCTAAGATTAACGATAAGTACCAAATCTTCAGTGAAGTTCGTGGCAAAGGTCTATTGTTAGGTGCTGCGCTTAATGACGAATGGCAAGGACGTGCACGTGACGTATTAGTAGCAGCAGGCGAGCAAGGCTTGATGGCACTGGTTGCGGGTGCAAACGTAGTTCGTTTCACGCCATCACTGGTTATTACTACACAAGAAATTGAAGAAGGTTTATCAAAATTAGACAAAGCAATCGCTACGCTAGTTTAGCCTGAGCGGCGTCATAGGAATGATCGCCAATAGAGCGATCCCATGACGTTCTGCTAAAGGCCCAAGCTTCTGGTTTTGGGCCTATTTTGCATCTGGAGGGAATATTGATGCTAGTTGTTCGCCCAATAAAATTATCTGATTACGATGCGCTGCATACTTGCGCGGTTGAATCTGGTCACGGATTCACATCTCTTCCTGTTAACGAAGAACTGTTAACTAACCGTATTACTCACTCTGAATACAGCTTTGCCAAACCAGACGTGACTGAACCCGGTGATGAAGGCTACCTAATGGTTGGCTTTGATACCGAAACTGGTGAGGTTGCAGGTACCACAGGTATCGAAGCTTCAATCGGCTGGGATGTCCCGTTCTACTCTTATCACATCAGCAAGGTGGTTCATTCATCGCAAAAGCTTGGCGTTAATAACGTGGTTAAGCTACTGACTTTTGGCAATAACTACACCGGATGCAGTGAAATTTGCACGTTATTCTTGCGCCCTGACTTCCGTGGTGGTTTGAACGGTCGTTTGATGTCGAAGTGCCGATTCCTACTGATGGCTGAACACCCAGAGCGTTTCTCTAAAACGATTTTTGCTGAGATGCGGGGTGTATCGGATGCCGAAGGTAATTCTCCTTTCTGGCAATGGCTGCAAGAGCACTTCTTCTCGATTGATTTCACACTTGCTGATTACCTAACCGGTATTGGTAAGAAAGGCTTCATTGCTGATCTTATGCCGAAGCTACCTATCTATGTGAACCTACTGAGCAAAGAAGCTCAGGCGGTGATCGGAGAGGTTCATGACAATACGCGCCCTGCACTTAAGTTGTTGGAACGTGAAGGTTTCACCAACCGTGGCTATGTCGATATCTTTGATGCGGGCCCAACGGTTGAGTGTGATTTAAGAAACATCGAATCTGTGCGTCATGCGATTAGAGCACAGGTTCAAATTGCAGAGCACTCAAGCTCTAAAGACTTCCTAATTGGTAATACCTCGTTTGAGAACTTCCGTGCAGTAGCCGCGAAAGGCGCGTATGACCAAGCAAGCGACACAGTGATTTTATCATCTGAAGTAGCAAGCGCTCTTGAAGTAAAAGAAGGCGAATTCGTTCGCATGTTGGCTCAATAAGAGCGGCGATTATCTGTCGAAGATTTTAAGGATAGAAGTATGACTCAGTGGATAGCAGGACAGTGGGTGGCAGGTCAAGGTGACGCCATGACATCAGTAAGCCCATACAACAATGAAGTAGTGTGGCAGGGTGATAGCGCAACGCCAGCACAGGTTGAATCTGCAGTAGCAGCAGCTCGTGAAGCCTTCTTGGTTTGGAAAAAACTGAGCTTTGCAGAGCGTGAAGCGATCGTGTTGAACTTTGCTGAGAAAGTAAAAGAGAACAGCGAAGAAATCGCGCAAATCATCGCAAAAGAGACGGGCAAACCTATTTGGGAAACTCGCACTGAAGCGGGCGCGATGGCGGGCAAGATTGCTATCTCAATCCGTGCTTACCATGAGCGTACCGGTGAAGCTTCTCGTGAAGCGGCAGGCAACCAGATTGTACTTCGTCACCGTCCATTAGGCGTGATGGCGGTATTTGGCCCTTACAACTTCCCGGGTCACCTACCAAACGGTCATATTGTTCCTGCACTGCTATCGGGTAATACCGTGGTATTTAAGCCTTCAGAGCAGACACCTTGGACGGGTGAGTTTGCGATGAAATTATGGCAAGAAGCGGGTCTTCCTGCTGGCGTAATCAATCTAGTACAAGGCGCTAAAGAGACAGGTATCGCACTAGCCGATGCTAAAGGTCTTGATGGCGTGCTGTTCACAGGTAGTGCCAATACCGGTCATATCCTACATCGTCAATTCGCGGGCCAACCGGGCAAGATGCTGGCGCTAGAGATGGGCGGCAACAACCCTATGGTGATCAGTGACCAATTTGGTGATGCTGACGCGACGGTTTATACCATTATCCAATCGGCTTTCATCAGTGCGGGGCAACGTTGTACATGTGCACGTCGCTTGTATGTGCCTGCTGGAGAGAAGGGTGATCTGCTTCTAGATAAACTGGTCGCAGCCACACAAAAGATTCGTGTTGATCAGCCATTCGCTGAGCCAGCACCCTTCATGGGACCACAAATCTCTGAAGCTGCCGCTAAGTTTATTCTGGACGCGCAAGCGAATCTGCAATCGTTAGGCGGTGTGAGTCTGGTTGAAGCAAAAGCGGGTGAAGCGGCATTTGTTACTCCGGGTATTATCGATGCAACCAACATTGCTGAACTGCCTGATGAAGAGTACTTCGGCCCATTGCTACAAGTGGTTCGTTACCAGTCACTAGAGCAAGCGGTTGAGTTAGCTAACGACACACGCTTTGGTTTATCTGCGGGTCTCGTATCAACAGATGATTCTGAATGGGAATACTTCGTTGACCATATCCGCGCGGGTATTGTTAACCGCAATCGCCAACTTACAGGCGCAAGTGGTGATGCACCATTTGGTGGCCCAGGTGCTTCAGGCAACCTACGCCCAAGTGCTTACTACGCAGCTGATTACTGTGCTTACCCAATGGCTTCAATGGAAGGCGGTGAAACTCAACTGCCAGCTACGTTTAGCCCGGGTATTGAGCTTTAGTTTCTGAACAATAGATTGATGAGCCATAGATTTATAAGCTAAAGACTTTTTGACTTAGGCTTATGAGTACTAGGCTCATTCGTTAAGTTTGAAATAAGGAAGTGGTGTTATCGCTTCCTTTTTCCATCACGTCCGACACCTAGATTGGGCGGTAGATAATAATAGAACAAATATGTCACAGGCTGATGGCTGCTGACTCTGTGTCCAGCCTCTCCCTTTCTAATCCAAATTACTAGCTTGCTAGAACCTCTGACAAGGAGTCACCATGACGCCCGATCTACTCTTTAAATCACTATGGGACGATTACATTCACAGGCTGTGTCCATCGGCTGAGAAAGTGCATCACTTGCTGAAAGAAGATGAAGCGCTGATCAACGACCATATTGCACTGCGTACTTTTAATGTTGCCCCTCTCGGTATTGAAACACTAGCTAAACCTTTCCTTGAACTGGGTTACAAGGCGTGTGGCGACTATCTGTTTGAGAGCAAGAAGCTAGTGGCTAAACACTACGAGCACCCAGACCCGAAGCAGCCAAAAGTGTTCATTAGTGAATTGAAGGTCGAAGAGTGTTCTAGTGATTTGCAACAGATCGTTGCTGAGTTAGTTGAGCAAGTAGATACAATCAAGCTTCAAGGTCATGAGTTCTTGTTTGGTGGTCGCCAATGGGATTTGAGCTTCGCTGATTTCCAAGTACTAGCAAAAGAGAGCGAGTACGCTTCTTGGTTAGCAGCTCACGGTTACGGTGCCAACCACTTCACGGTAAGTGTCAATCAACTGAACAAGTTCGATGAAGTACAAGCAGTGAATGATTACCTGAGTGATGCTGGCTTCACTATCAATGCATCTGGCGGTGAGGTTAAAGGCTCTCCAGAGGTATTATTAGAGCAATCATCAACCATGGCAGACAAAGTCCCAGTGGCATTTATTGAAGGCAATGAGATGATTCCTGGAGGCTTCTATGAATTTGCTAAGCGTTATGCAATGGCGAATGGTGAGCTTTATACGGGTTTTGTGGCCGCATCGGCGGATAAGATCTTCGAAAGTACCAACGGTTAACAAGGTACGAGTACGGGCTCTACCCTAGAGATGCGAGTACGCTTCGCTTCGAGGAAGTTTACAAATAGGATTCTGTGAGTTCTTCTCGTATCTGCTCTATAGATCTTTAGAAAACAAAAAAGCCACCAAATTCGCATTTGGTGGCTTTCAAATTTTTGGCTCAGTTAATCGAGATTAACGAGTACCGTATACCACGATAGTTTTACCGTGTGCAGAAATTAGGTTCTGCTCTTCAAGCATCTTCAAGATACGACCAACTGTCTCACGAGAACAACCAACGATCTGGCCAATCTCTTGACGAGTGATCTTGATTTGCATGCCGTCAGGGTGAGTCATTGCATCTGGCTGTTTCGCTAGGTTTAGTAGCGTTTGAGCGATACGACCTGTTACGTCAAGGAACGCTAAGTCACCAACCTTTTGGCTAGTTACTTGTAGACGGTTTGCCATTTGCGCTGAAAGGCGCATTAGGATATCTGGGTTCACTTGGATAAGTTGACGGAATTTCTTGAAAGAAATTTCAGCTACTTCACAAGGAGATTTAGCACGAACCCAAGCAGTACGCTCTTGGTCTTCTTCGAACAAGCCAAGCTCACCGATGAAGTCGCCTTGGTTTAGGTAAGAAAGAATCATTTCCTTACCTTCTTCGTCTTTGATAAGAACTGCCACAGAACCTTTAACGATGTAGTACAAGGTTTCTGCCTTTTCACCAGCATGAATCAAAGTACTTTTTGAAGGGTACTTATGAATATGACAGTGTGAAAGGAACCACTCTAATGTTGGATCGGTTTGAGGTTTACCTAGAACCATAATATCTCACTTCCTCTGCAGGGTATGCTTGCTGCTTTCCGTATTTTAGCTAAGCCTGGATTGACTTGTAGGATAAGAGCACTCGTTGAGTGCTGCAAGCTATCTTGTGTTTCGTTTAAGAATAGTATCCTTTTTCAGGTACTATTTCTTGATTTTAATCGTGACCAAGCTACGATTTTTTACGCAAAATTGTGCACATGATCACGGTATGAAAAGTAATCAACCAGAATGTCGTTTTGTTAACCTATTTTTCCGGTTTCGATGAGTTGTTGTAGGATTGGCCTCACAATGAGCTCCATAGCAAAACTCATCTTGCCTCCTGGCACCACTAGCGTGTTATGACGAGACATAAACGAACCATCAATCATAGCCAGAAGGTAGGGGAAATCGACGTTTTTGATGCCACGCAAACGTATAACAACGAAGCTTTCGTCTAAACTTGGAATCCCTTTGGCGTTAAGTGGGTTCGATGTATCTACGGTTGGAACACGCTGAAAGTTGATGTGAGTACGCGAAAATTGCGGGGTAATGTAGTTAAGGTAATCATCCATTGAACGAACAATGGAGTCCATTACTGCTTCGCGTGAGTGGCCACGATCGCGGGTATCACGAACGAATTTTTGGATCCATTCTAGGTTTACAATTGGCACCATGCCGATCAGCAAATCGACGTGTTGAGAGACATTAATGTCGCCATCAACTACACCGCCATGTAGGCCTTCGTAAAACATCACATCGGAATTTTCCGGGATCTCTTGCCATGGCGTGAAGGTGCCCGGCATTTGATTGTAAGGCACGGCTTCATCAAAGGTGTGCAGGTAGCTTCTTACTTTACCTGTACCTTCGTTACCGTATTTACGGAAGAACTCCTCTAACGCACCAAAGTCGTTGGCTTGTGGACCAAAGTAGCTGATGTGCTTACCTTGCTCGCGCGCTTTACGGATCTCGACATCCATCTCTGGACGTGTGAAGCGATGGAAACTATCCCCTTCAACCCAAGCTGCCTTCACGTCCATCATATTGAACATTTTACGGAAGGCTTCTGAGGTAGTGGTGGTGCCGGCTCCAGATGAACCCGTCACCGCAATAATTGGATGTTTAGCGGACATGACAACCCTTGTCTTTTGAGTAACTTACTTGTTAGCAATCGTTTACCACTATAACACGGCTCCTTTATGAGCGCAGCTTAGAAGCGTTTTGTGACTTGAATATCAACGGTTTCATGGAGTTCAGAAAACACGATGCTGACTTCTCCTGAGGCTAATTGATGTTTCACTTGGTCAATCTTGTTTTGCAGTGAAACCTCTACGTCGCCGTAGTCTGTGCCTTCACGCAGCACGAACTCTTTGATGAGGTTTTCCAGTGTATCTGGCGCAATGTCTTGCCATGGGATGATCATAAATACTTCTCTCTTTTATGTTCATGGATATGTTCATAGATATGTTTATTGATGTAGAAATATGTGTGCTTAGTAATGTTTTGCTTCTATTTACTAAGGCTCGGTCATTATGCCGAATCTTGGATACTTTCATAGTAGGCAGGCAAGGCTTCTTCTAACCAAAATCTTGGCTTGAGTGTGCTGCCAGTAATAAACCCAACATGTCCGCCTTTTTGGAACAGTCGATAATCGATGTTATCGGGTAGAACGAACTTTGGGATCACATCATCGGTCATGAAAGGGTCGTCTTTGGCATGAATGATCTGCGTCGGCAGTTTAATCTTGTTGAGCTTAGGCAGCGCAGAACATTGCGCATAATAATCTTGGGCATTTTTGAAGCCGTGCAGCGGTGCAGTGATTCGTTCATCAAACTCATACAGTTTGGTGATGTTCTTGATGGCTTCAGCTGTGATGCCAAGTTTTTCCTGTAGCAGGTTAACTTTTTTTAACGCATTCGATTTTAGAGAGTTGAGCAGGTACTTCTTATAAAGCTTGGAGAAACCGCGCTCAATACGACTCGAGCAACACGCTAAGTCAAATGGAGCAGATACGATTGTCGCCGCCGACAGCAATGGGTCGTCTGCGTACTCAGCTAAATAGTTCGCCAGCATGTTCCCACCTAAAGATATGCCAACCGCAACCTTCGGGTTATTCGGAAACTGGGCGTGTAGGTGTCTTAGGAAAAAGCGCGCATCTTCGACCTCACCTGAATGGTAAGCGCGAGCCAGGCGATTGGGTTTTCCGCTGCAGCCTCTGAAGTGCATCATTACCGATAACCAACCATCTTTAGCAAATGCATTCATCAGTCCGTTGGCGTAAGGGCTCTCAAAGCTACCTTCTAAACCATGGAATAGAACGAATATCGGCTTGTTACTTCGATCATCATAGCTTGGGTTGTCACCGTCGGGTGATTCGCTCCAAGCAAGATCAAGAAAGTCACCATCGGGAGTTTCTAAGGTTTGCCAGTGAGGATGAAACAGCGCCTGTTTTCTAATAAACCGTGGCACTAAGGTTTGTAAGTGCGGATTAGAGAGACCAGCGGCTGCGGTAAATATTGTCATAAAAACGATCCATGCTTCTTTGATGGGCTTTGATAACGTGTTGAGCTTGCAGTGAAACGCCCACGTTTTTATTTGAGCTTGGTTGATTCTCGGCATAAGCGCAAGGCTTTCACTTGTACGAGATACAAAAACAGGCTATGGGTAACCAGTTGAATAATATCAATGTTAGGTGCCTTAAACACTTCATTGTGCGTATTAGTCAGTGCATGCACATGAAGAGAGACAGGGCGCAGTTAAGCTTGGATCTTGATTGAGTAAAAAGGAAAGAGAATGAGCTAGGGCTGAGGTGCTGGTTCAGAAAAAGCGTCATAGAGGTTTTCTGCTCCTAATAAACGACAGTACTGAAACGCGAGCGGTGATTGCTGGTTAGCGTAAAGTGGTAGGGAGTTTATACAGTCGACGAGATCGGACTGTTGTTGCTTTTCAAGCTGTAACTCAAACTGCAAGGCTTCACGGTATAGTGAGTCGACAACGTGTGCTTTGAGGTGTTTACGTAGCTCTCGATAACTATGAAGCAGGGTTTCAGAGCGGCTCAAGCATTGTTGTACCTTGTGCCACTCTTCTTCAGCAAAAGACAATTGCTGCTCATCAAGCCATTTGAGAAGCAACAGTAAATTGACGTTGCCGTGGAACTGGTTTTGCAAAGCTAGGCACGCATCCTTTACACCGCGCACACTGTAGTACTGAAGGCTAAATTGCCATAGTCGTTCCAGTGTTAGTGATATTGGGGCGTGCTCTGGGCTCATAAGCTATCCATATCCTGTTCCATCTGCTCAAGCTCTTCTTGAGTGGACATCCAATCCATTTCAACTTCTTCTAGCTGTGACTTACTGCTCGCTTGGAGAGCGAGTACTTTATTCAGTTTAGCCTTATTTTCAGCTTCATACAGTGAAGTGTCGGATAATTCTTGCTCGGCTTCTTCAAGAGCCTGAGTTAATTTATCCATCTGTTTTTCAAATTGAGTCAGCTTTTTACGCAGTGGTGCCGTCAGTTTACGGAACTCGGCTTCTTTACGTTTCTGCTCTTTTTTCGCTGCTGCACTGTTGGCACCGTCTTTTGCTGGTGCCAATGCTTGTGCTTCTTTGCGCTCAACTTTCTGCTGTTCGGTTAGCCACTTGTAGTAATCGCTTAAATCACCATCAAACGGTGCTACTTGGCGGTCGTGTACAAGATATAAATCATCGGTAGTCGCACGCAGTAGGTAACGGTCGTGCGATACGATAACCATTGCACCTTCAAATGTCTGCAGGGCAAAAGTCAGCGCTTGACGCATGTCGAGATCCAAGTGGTTGGTTGGTTCATCGAGTAGCAACAGGTTTGGTTTTTGCCATACCAGTAGCGCTAATACTAAACGTGCTTTTTCACCACCGGAGAAAGGTGCTACTTTATCGAGCGCTTTTTCACCTTGGAAACCGAAGCTACCTAGGTAATCACGCAGTTGTTGTTCGGTGTGTTTAGGCGCAATCTGCATCATGTGTTGCAGCGGGGTTTCTTCAGGGTGCAGCGTTTCCAATTGGTGCTGTGCAAAGTAACCAATCTTAACGCCTTGCGAATAGCTCAGTTCGCCGCCTTGTTGTTTCAGTTCGCCTGAAAGCAACTTAATCAGCGTGGATTTACCAGCACCATTTCGACCAAGCAAACCAATACGACTGCCCGGTACTAGGTTCAAGCGAATCTTTTCTAGAATTAGGTTGTCGTCGTAGCCCGCAGATACCTCATCCATCATCATGATTGGGTTTGGTAGTGCGTCTGGCTCTCTAAACTCAAAGCTGAATGGGTTATCAAACTGAGCAGGTAGTACTTGTTCCATTTTCTCTAGCGCTTTAATACGGCTTTGCGCTTGGCGAGCCTTTGACGCTTTGTAACGGAAACGGTCAATGTAGCTCTGCATGTGAGACATCTGTTTCTGCTGCTTTTGGTACATCGCTTGTTGCAGAATCAGTTTTTGCGCTCGTTGGGTTTCGAACGATGAGTAGTTACCCGTGTACTCATTGAGCTGTTGATTTTCAACATGCACGATGCGGTTGACGATAGGGTCTAAGAAGTCTCTATCGTGCGAGATAAGCACTAGCGTACCAGGGTAGCTTTGTAACCAACGCTCTAGCCACATTACTGCGTCTAAATCCAAGTGGTTGGTAGGTTCATCGAGTAGCAGTAGGTCACTGCGACACAGTAGGGCTTGCGCTAGGTTTAAACGCATACGCCAACCACCTGAGAATTGAGTCAGGTTCCACGCCATTTGTTCTTGGCTAAAGCCTAGACCGTCTAACAGCTCGGCAGCGCGAGCCTTGATGCTGTAGCCACCAATGGTTTCAATCTTGCCGTGGATCTCTGCGACCAAGGTGCCGTTGTCGGCCTGTTCAGCTTTCTCTAGTTGATCTTCAAGGCCGCGGTATTCACGGTCACCATCAATCACGTATTCAATTGCTGTTCTTTCTAATGCTGGTGTTTCTTGAGCAACCCAAGCCATTTCCCAATGGGCAGGTTTGCTGAATGAGCCTGCATCAATAGACAGTTCGTCCTTAATTAAGGCGAATAGCGTAGATTTACCACAGCCGTTTTTACCAACCAAACCGATCTTGTCGCCAGGGTGAAAAGTCGCAGATGCTTGGTCGAGGAGTGGCTTACCGCCGCGTAGCAATTGAATATCAGAGAAAGTAATCATAATTGAAATAGCATAGAAATTAGAGGTGAACAGACGCCTGCATAGTAGGCTGAAACCAGATAAAAGTCGATCACAATGCAATTTGCGTTATGATGCCAATAACATATTAATAACTTTTGCTTAAATTCTTGTGGCCTTGCCACCGTTTAGCCTTCAAAGGAATGTTTCAAAGGAATGAGTAATACTCCCTCGACAGACAAACCCGTGCCAAAGGTGCTGGTCATCTATGCGCACCCTGAGCCGCAAACCTCTATCGCTAACCAGATCATGGTTAAAAAGATAGAGTCACTTGGGAATGTCAAAATCCACGATCTCTACGCCATCTATCCGGACTTCTTTATTGATGTGCCTTCCGAGCATGAGTTGCTGCTTGAATATGATGTGATTGTGTTCCAACACCCTTTGTTTATGTATTCATGTCCTTCGTTGTTGAAAGAGTGGTTTGATCGCGTGTTAGGTAAGGGTTTTGCCTTTGGTGAGCAAAGCGCACTTAAGGGCAAACACTGGCGTAGCGTTATCACAACCGGTGGTAAAGAAGAGGCGTTTGGTGCCGCAGGCTATAATAAATATCCATTACAAGAGATTTTGCAACCATTCGAGCTTACCGCTGCTTTGTGTCAGATGAATTGGATATCCCCTTTGGTTTTACACTGGGCACGAAATGTTACCGATATGACGCGTTACCAACACGCAGAAGCGTATCGAAATTGGTTGCGAGACCCGCTACAAGATATAGGAGCAGATGATGGCTCTGACTAATGATTTTCTACAAAGTAGCGTTATATTTTTAGCGGCTGCTGTGGTTGCGGTTCCTATCGCGCAGCGAGCTGGCTTGGGTTCAGTACTCGGTTACTTGTTAGCTGGTGTCGCGATTGGCCCTTGGGGACTTGGCTTAATCAGTGACGTAGAGGCGATTCTGCACTTCTCCGAATTCGGGGTAGTACTGCTGCTCTTCCTGATTGGCTTAGAGCTTAACCCGAAAAAATTGTGGCAGATGCGAGCCCCCATTCTCGGGCTGGGTGGCGCGCAAGTGCTGATCACCACCCTGATTATTACCGCCATCGCCTGTATGTTCGGTTTAACGTGGCAAACTAGCCTAGTGATAGGTATGGGCTTAGCTTTGTCTTCGACCGCAATCGCGTTGCGGGTTATTGAAGAGCGTGAACTCGGTGGTAAAGAAGCGGGGCAGTCTGGCTTTGCAGTGTTACTTTTCCAAGATATTGCAGTAATCCCTATGCTAGCAATGCTACCTTTGCTAGCAGGTAATACAGGCGGCAGCTGGGCGGACATGCTTTGGATGCTGGGTGGTGTGATTGGTCTGCTGGTCGGTGGCCACTTCTTATTGAGGCCTTTGTTCCGCTACGTCGTTATGAGTGGTGTGCGTGAGCTATTTACTGTTGCAGCGTTGTTACTTGTGATTGGTATTGCCGTCATCATGCAACAGATTGGCTTGTCGATGGCATTGGGTACTTTCCTAGCGGGCGTGCTTCTAGCTGAAAGTGAATATCGACATGAGCTTGAAATTGCGATTGACCCATTCAAAGGGTTGTTGCTTGGTCTGTTCTTCATCTCTGTGGGTATGGCGGTGAATTTAGGTTTACTTGCTGAAAGCCCATTCGCGATACTGATTGCTGTATTAGCTCTCGTGGTTTTGAAAGGCTTAGTGCTGTATGGGCTAGCTCGTATTTTCGGTACTCAAGCCAAAGCCCGTAGTCGCATGGCGATGATTCTCAGCCAAGGTGGTGAGTTCGCTTTCGTTATTTTTACCGCGGCGAGTGCTCAAGGTATCTTAAGCGGCGAACAAGTGTCGTTCTTACTGGTGGTTGTGAGTTTGTCGATGGTGACCACGCCATTGATGCTCAAGCTGCAAGACCGATTCTTTGCTCGTCAACTTAACCAAATCAGCGAAAACGCAATGTCTTCGGATGTTGTCGATCGCAGTCCTCGAGTGATCATTGCAGGCTTTGGTCGTTTTGGTCAGATCATTGGTCGTTTGATGTATGCCAATAAGATTCGTATTACCGTTCTTGAGAGTGATGCCAGCCAAATCCATATCCTTAGAAAGTTTGGCTACAAAGTATTTTACGGAGACTCGACTCACCTCGAGCTGTTACGCGCAGCTGGTGCTGATAAAGCAGAGGCGATTGTGCTGTGTACTGACTCTCCCGATGAAATCATGAAAACCGTCGATTTATGTAAGCAGCACTTCCCGCGCTTAAAGATCTTAGCTCGTGCACGAAGCCGTGTTGAAGCATATCAATTACTTAACCACGGTGTGAGTAACTACTCTCGTGAAACCTTCCTTGGTGCACTGGATTTAGGTCGTCAAACATTGACTGAACTTGGTATGCATCCATATAAAGCGAAGCGAGCAGAAGCACACTTTAGAAAGTTGGATAATGGTATGCTCAAAGAGTTACTGCCTCAGCATAACGAAGATGCCGAGTTGGCCCAAAGAGCGAAAGAGGCTCGTAAAGAGCTTGAAGAGATTTTTGGACACGAGATGGAAAACGATCACCAGTCTCGAAACTATTGGCAGTAGCCTGAATTGATAACTAATAGCTTGAGTTTAGAGATATAGCTTGAGCTAAGAAATAACAGTCTAGAGAACTAATCTAATAATAAACGTGGTCTCTGCTTTTTCTTAAATAGATCTAGAGTGGAAGAACTACGAATCCAGAGTAGTAAAGGATAAGAACGTGAAACAGAAAAAACGCTTTATCGCAGGAGCAAGCTGCCCAAGTTGTAATACTCAAGACACACTCCGTTGGTGGATTGAAAATAATATCGAGCTGGTGGAATGTGTCGATTGTGACTTCACAGAACAGCGTAAACCGAAAACTGTAGAGAAATCTGAACACGCGAATCAAGAAATGATCGGTATTTTTAAGCCTGAATGATTGAGTTTCGTTAATTGATCCCCATAATATCCGGGTACAGAATTTTTCCTAAGCTCAACTGTTCGAGCTTAGTCCAAACCTCCTTGGAGCTCTCATGAAAATTGAAAAGAACGTAGTAGTTAGTGTTGCATATCAAGTGAAACTTGAAGATGGCGTAGTAGTTGACCAATCAACTGCAGAAGCTCCACTAGATTACCTTCACGGTCACAACAACCTAATTACAGGTCTTGAAAAAGAGCTTGAAGGCAAAGTAGCTGGCGACAAGTTCTCTGCAACGGTTACTCCAGAAGACGCATACGGCGAGCACAACGACGCACTAGTTCAACGTGTTCCTGCTGACGTATTCCAAGGTGTTGAGCAAATCGAAGTTGGCATGCGTTTCCTAGCGGATACTGACCAAGGTCCAATCCCAGTAGAAGTTACTGAAGTAGATGGCGACGAAGTTGTTGTTGATGGTAACCACATGCTAGCTGGCCAAACTCTAACGTTTGACGTTGAAGTTGTAGCGGTTCGTGAAGCGACTGAAGAAGAAGTTCAACACGGTCACGTACACCAAGAAGGCGGCTGTGGCGGTCACGACCACGATCATGACCACGAAGGCGGTTGCTGTGGTGGCGAAGGCCATGACCACGGTGAAGAGAAAAAAGACGGCTGCTGCGGCGGCGGTAGCTGTGGTTCTCACTAATACCGAATTAACGGTTTAGTTTAAGAATCTTGAAAGCCTCCCTTGTGGAGGCTTTTTGTGTTTAGGAGTCTAGCTTTTTGATCTCGCTTTTATCCACCAAACCAAGTGTCCGAAAGTCTAAGCATTCGCAAAAAGTTTGGTTTTCGCTATCAGACATCGAACCATGGATGTGGTATTGATAGCACAATATTATAAGACGACGTCAGTGGAGAGTTTGTATGTCACAGCCTTTTTCAATTGCCATTCATGGTGGTGCAGGAACCATCTTGCGAGAGCAAATGAGCGATGAATTAAAAGCGGGTATTACCGAGGCTTTGGAAAAATCGGTTTTGGCTGGTTATAAAATATTGCAATCGGGTGGTGATGCTCTGGATGCGGTAGTCGCATCGGTTAAGGTGATGGAAGACAGTCCCCACTTTAATGCCGGCAAAGGCTCGGTTCTAACGCATGATGAATTTGTTGAAATGGACGCTTCTGTGATGCATGGCCGCGAAATGGATGCGGGGGCAATTGCAGGCGTTCGTCATATCAAAAACCCGATTGAACTTGCGCGTGATGTGATGCTGAAAAGCGACCATGTACTATTGATTGGTGAAGGCGCCGAGAAGTTTGCGTTTGAGCATGAATATACGTTTACTGAGCAAGACTACTTCTTTACTGAACGCCGTTATGACCAGCTTCAGTCGATGAAAGAGAAAGGTATTTTTGCTTTGTCTGAAGCGAAATATGATGAACAGCAAGCTGAGAAATACCCTGACGACAAAAAGTACGGCACGGTCGGTGCAGTCGCATTAGACCAAGCGGGCAACTTAGCTGCAGCCACCAGTACCGGTGGCGTGACCAATAAGAAATACGGTCGTGTCGGGGATTCTCCGATTATTGGTGCAGGAACCATGGCTGAAAATGGCAACGTTGCTGTCTCAACAACCGGGATGGGCGAGTTCTTCTTAAGAAAGATGGTTGCGAGTGATGTGGCGGCACGAATGCGTTATCTCAAAGAAGATGTGCATACCGCTTGTGAACACATTATCCAAGGTGAACTGAAAACCATGGGCGGGGAAGGTGGCTTGATCGCTATCGATGACCAAGGCGATATTCATTTTGGTATGAACAGCTCTGGGATGTATCGTGCAAGCGTTGATACTCAAGGCCGTGTAGAAGTGAAGATTTATGCTGATGAGTAATCTCATACAGGCGTAAATTAAATTACCAAGTACATAAACAAAGGGCGACAGATATTTTCTGCCGCCCTTTGTTTTTCAATTATGGCAAATGAGCAGTAGCCCATTTGAATTGAACTTAATAGTGTGGAGGTGGCGTCTCTTCTGATGCGTCTGCTAGGTTAGAGCCATCCATATTTTTCACTTTGCCAACCACGAACTTCATCTGATCTTGCATTCTCGTGATCAACATTTGCTGTTGGCTAAGCGCTTCATTGAGTTCTTCAATGGTCTGTTCTTGGAAAGCTAGCTGACACTCTAGGTCATTAACGCTGCTTTCTAGTTGTTCAACTCGCTTTTCTGTCATCGTTCTTAATCCACATTCCAAGCTTGGGCAATGCCCGCAGAGGTGCCCGATATCACACGGTTCTTATCATCAAAGGCTGCATCATACACTACCGCACGAGGAGGGCGAGCATCTTTTAGTGGCTCAGCATCGTGGCGAGAAATTCGTTTGCCATCCTGAGTATTCCACACACTCACTTGGCTAGATGGTGTGCCTGTCACCAACATACTGCCGTCATCAGAAAAACGAGCACTCGAGAAAATCAACTGTCGAGACCAGCTTTGCAGTTGTGCTTGAGGTTCGCCCGTTTCAAGATCCCAAATCATTGCTTGGTTGCCGCCATCAGAGGTAAAAGCCAGCTCACCATCGCGTTGTAGCGCGACTCGTACTACTCTTTGTTCATGCTCAAAGGAGCGCAATACCAAGCCCGACTCAGTATCCCAAAGATAGGCTTTGTAGTCGTTGCCACCGGATAAGGCGTAGCGACCATTGGATGAAAGGGACACGGAATTCACTTTTTCTCGGTGAGCGAGGAACTCCAGACGGCGTCCGGTGACTAAGTCCACATAGATGGCTTTGCCATTAGAAAGGCCAAGCAGTACTTTTTCACCATTGCTAGAGATATCGACATCGCGAATCAAGCCGTCTGAGATAGACCATAGCCCTTGTGCTTGAGTCCAAGATAAGTCCCAAACGGCGAAGTTCATTTGGCTCGCGGTAATGGCAAAACGGCCATTGTCCGAGATACGGATACGTGATACTTGGTTTTCTAACTGATCTTGTGGGCCAAGCTGAGCCAACTCTTGGTTTTGGGCGAGATCCCAAAGCAGTAGTTGTTTTTGCTGAGAGTAGAGCAGGGCGAAGCGTCCATCTCTGCTGAGTGCAAAGCTGGTGGCACCGTTGGGTTCAATTTCCCAACGTTGCTCATCATCTTGGAAGAAAAAACATCCATTTAACAAGGTGATGACAATTGCACATAGCAATGAATGGAAAAATATTTGCATCACGTCTAATAATCCGGTTTTTGTCGAAAGACATATGACTAGTATATTGTTATAACTAACGTATTCACACCAATCTAATCATTAGATTTGTGCACAATAACCAATGGCTTGGCCATTAATTGGAGAATTCAATGAAATCAGTTTTAAAAGTATCACTGCTTGCCGCAACGGTTATGCTAGCAGTTGGTTGTCAGAAAGAAGAACCAAAGGCAGAAGCTCCACAGGTAGAAGAAGTTAAAGTTGAAGCAGTAAACTTTAAAACAGAAGATGACAAAGCGGCTTACGCAATCGGTGTATCTTTCGCTAACTACCTAAGCACAAGCATTGATAAGCCAAGCGAGTTAGGTATCAACCTAGACAAAGATATGGTTCTTCAAGGTATCGAAGACGTATTCGCAGAGAAAACAGCACTTAACGAAGAAGAAACTCGCGCAGCTCTTGAAGCTCTAGACAAGCGTGTTGCTGAAACGATGCAAGCACAAGCGGCAGAAAAGTCTGCAGAAGTGAAGAAAGCCGGTGATGACTTCCGTGCTGAGTTCGCTAAAACTGAAGGCGTTAAGCAAACTGAATCTGGTCTACTTTACCAAGTAATGACTGCTGGTGAAGGCGCTTCTCCAAAAGACACTGATACCGTTCAAGTACACTACAAAGGTACGCTAACAGACGGTACTCAGTTCGACAGCTCTTACGATCGTGGCGAACCAGCAACATTCCCTCTAAACCGCGTAATCCCAGGCTGGACTGAAGGCGTACAACTAATGCAAGTTGGTTCTAAGTACAAGTTCGTTATCCCGCCAGAGCTAGCATACGGTGAGCAAGACACACCGACTATCCCAGCTAACTCAACGCTAGTATTCGAAGTTGAACTACTAAACATCGATAACGCTGAAGCAGCTCCTGCACAGTAATATCGGTTAAAAGCCTCGTACTAAAATACGTTGATTGAATAAAAAGCCTAACTTTGAGTTAGGCTTTTTTTATGATTTGAAGGTGAGTATTTGATTTTTAAACTTGTTCTAAATCACTAGTTGCAATGTTAGCTAGGTGTGCAATTAAAATTTTCTGATAAACTTACATAAATTTGTTGATTTTTCACACGAAGGTAAGGAATAAGTGACTACTACAGAAACAGTCAATGCAGATGTGTTACTTGAAATGGAATCAGTCCACGTTATGCCATTCAGTGAACACGATAAAATCATTCTAAGATCTTATGAGGCCGTTGTTGACGGTATTGCGAGCCTTATTGGTCCGTTTTGTGAAATCGTTTTGCACTCTTTAGAAGACCTCAATACTTCTGCGATTAAAATTGCCAACGGCGAAAATACAGGTCGTCAGGTTGGCTCGCCGATCACCGATCTTGCATTGAAGATGCTAAAAGATATTGAAGGTTCTAAGCGTAACTTCTCACGTTCATACTTCACTCGCGCTAAAGGCGGAGTGTTGATGAAGTCGATCACGGTTGCTATCCGCAACGGTGAAGACCGAGTGATTGGTCTACTGTGTATTAACGTCAACCTAGACGCGCCATTCTCACAAGTACTGCAATCGTTCATGCCTACGCAAGACGCAGACGAAGCCGCATCATCGGTTAACTTTGCTAGTGACGTTGAAGAACTTGTTGACCAAACGGTTGAACGCACCATTGAAGAAATTAACGCTGACAAATCGGTATCGAACAATACTAAGAATCGTCAGATCGTGATGGAGCTGTACGACAAAGGTATTTTCGATATTAAAGACGCGATTAACCGCGTTGCTGAGCGACTGAACATCTCTAAGCACACCGTGTACCTATACATCCGCCAACGTAAAACAGAGGATGAAGAGGGTTGCTAAGCTATACACTCCTAGTTAATGGGCCGGTCTATGGCTCACAATCAGCAAGACGTGCCTACCAGTTTGCCGTGGCTCTGATTCAACAGGGTCACAAACTTCACAGCGTATTCTTCTATCAAGATGGCGTCAGTAACGGCTCGGATCTTACTGTACCGGCTAACGATGAATTTGATTTAGCTTCTGCTTGGCAAAAGCTGGCTGATGAACACGATGTTAGCCTTGAAACCTGTGTGGCAGCTGCGCTAAGACGCGGAGTGATTAGCTCTGAAGAAGCAAAGCAACATCAACTAAGTGCCTCTAACCTAGCCACGGGATTTACTCAGGCCGGATTAGGGAGCTTATCGGAAGCGCTACTAACGCAAGATAGGGTTGTGCAGTTTTGAGAAAGTTAGCCTTTATATTTAACAGTTTCCCTCATACGACCGCTGCGGGTAGAGAAGGGTTAGACGCATTACTTGCTGCGTCCGCTTACAGTGACGATATCGCCGTGTTCTTTGTTGGCGATGGCGTGACACAGCTTCTCAAGGCGCAGCAGCCCGACGAAACACTATCGCGTGACTATATCTCTGCATTCAAACTTATGGACCTGTACGACATCGAACAGGTGTATGTGTGTCAGCGTAGTCTGAGTCAGTTTGGTCTTTCAGCAGACAACCTGCTAATCGATGTGACCACCGTTGAAGCCGACGAGTTAACGCAGAAGTTAGCTCAGTGCCAACAGATCCTGACTTTCTAGGGGACGCTATGCTTCATATCGTAAAATCAGTCGACAAACTTAAACTTGCATTGACCTATTCTCAGCCACAGGACCAGTTCCTTTTGGTGGAAGATGCAGTGTATGTTTGCCTTCCTAATCATGAGTTATTCACTCAAATCTGCGTAGTAGAGCAGGTGTCGGTGTTAAAACCAGATCTCGATAGCCGAGGTTTACAACGACTTGTCTCAAGTACCATTGATCAAGTTGATTTCGATGGCTTCGTTAAACTGACGGTTTTGAACGACAAATCAGTGACTTGGTAAGCGTCTTTTATCAGTTTGGTTAAAATTAGACCATCCTGAGCTCTAGACGGCTAAAAAAGATCTGTATATTTCTTGACACACCTCCCACTGCTGAATAGAATTTTGCGTCCCTAATTACGACTTGTGATTAGGGATAGATTTTTCACAAAGCTTACTTTCAAGTAAATTTCAGGAGCTAGTTAATGGCAACTATTAACCAGTTGGTTCGCAAGCCTCGTGTAAAGCAAGTTGTTAAAAGCAACGTGCCTGCACTAGAAGCGTGCCCACAAAAACGTGGTGTATGTACTCGTGTTTACACTACTACACCTAAAAAACCTAACTCGGCACTACGTAAAGTATGTCGTGTACGTCTAACCAACGGTTTCGAAGTAACTTCGTACATCGGTGGTGAAGGTCACAACCTTCAAGAGCACAGTGTTGTACTAATCCGTGGCGGTCGTGTAAAAGACCTTCCGGGTGTTCGTTACCACACTGTTCGCGGCGCGCTAGACTGTGCTGGCGTTAACGACCGTAAACAAGGTCGTTCTAAGTACGGTGTGAAACGTCCTAAGTCTTAATGCATTTTCTTTTTTTAAAAGAAAGCGTTAAGTAAGGCCAAACACTATTTTATTTATTATTCTGAAAAGTTTTGGAAAAAACCTGAAGAAGACAACGGAGAATATCCATGCCACGTCGTCGCGTAATAGGTCAGCGTAAGATCCTTCCAGATCCTAAGTTCAAATCTGAATTGCTGGCAAAATTCGTTAACATCCTTATGGTTGACGGAAAGAAATCTACTGCAGAAAAAATCGTTTACACTGCACTAGATTCAATGGCTGAGAAGTCTGGTAAAGACCACTTAGCTGTATTTGAAGAAGCTCTTGAAAATGTTCGCCCAGCGGTAGAAGTTAAATCTCGCCGTGTAGGTGGTTCAACTTACCAAGTACCTGTAGAAGTTCGTCCGGTTCGCCGTAACGCTCTTGCTATGCGTTGGGTAGTTGAAGCTGCGCGTAAGCGTGGTGAAAAATCTATGGCTCAACGCCTAGCTGCTGAAATGCTAGACGCGTCTGAGAACAAAGGTACTGCGGTTAAGAAACGTGAAGACGTTCACCGCATGGCTGACGCAAACAAAGCGTTCGCACATTACCGTTGGTAATACCTTTTTAGTGCTGCAAGGTTCCTTGCAGCACTTCTTTAGTTCCTATGCTTATGCTAGGAACTATTGCTATTTCTAGGGCAAGCAATTTTTAGCGAAGCATCGCTTTAACGTATAATCTAGGCATAGCAATAGTCCCTAAGTCTCTAATAAGAGGATTCAACCGTGGCTCGTAAAACTCCTATAGAGCAATACCGTAATATCGGTATCGTTGCTCACGTAGATGCAGGTAAAACAACCACAAGTGAACGTATTCTGTTCTATACCGGTCTTTCTCACAAAATCGGCGAAGTTCACGATGGTGCAGCAACCATGGACTGGATGGAGCAAGAGCAAGAGCGCGGTATTACGATCACTTCAGCAGCAACCACTACGTTTTGGCGTGGTATGGAAGCTCAGTTCTCGGACCACCGCATCAACATCATCGACACTCCTGGACACGTTGACTTCACAATCGAAGTTGAACGTTCTCTGCGTGTACTTGATGGTGCAGTTGTTGTGTTCTGTGGCTCATCTGGTGTTGAACCTCAGTCAGAGACAGTGTGGCGTCAAGCTGATAAGTACCAAGTTCCACGTATGGTTTTCGTTAATAAAATGGACCGTACCGGCGCAGACTTCTTGCGCGTAGTTGAACAGATCAAGGACCGTCTAGGCGCAACTCCTGTTCCAATTCAACTGAACATTGGTGCTGAAGAAAATTTCCAAGGTGTTGTCGATCTTATCAAGATGAAGGCAATTAACTGGAACGAAGCTGACCAAGGCATGACTTTCACGTACGAAGATATTCCTGCAGACATGCAAGAAATGGCTGAAGAATATCGTACAGAACTTGTTGAAGCTGCTGCAGAAGCAAATGAAGAGCTGATGGATAAGTACCTTGAAGAAGGTGAACTAACAGAAGCTGAAATCAAACAAGGTCTTCGTACTCGTACCCTTAATAATGAAATCGTACTCGCTACTTGTGGTAGTGCATTCAAAAACAAAGGTGTACAAGCTGTTCTAGATGCAGTTGTTGATTTCCTTCCTTCTCCAGTCGATGTCCCTGCAATTAAAGGTATCGATGAAGATGAGAATGAAGCAGAGCGTCACGCAGACGACAAAGAACCATTCTCAGCGCTAGCATTTAAGATTGCAACAGACCCATTCGTTGGTACTTTAACTTTCATCCGTGTTTACTCTGGGGTTGTTGAAAGCGGTAAAACAGCTTACAACTCTGTGAAGAAACAACGTGAACGCTTAGGTCGCATTGTTCAAATGCACTCAAACAAGCGTGAAGAAGTAAAAGAAGTACGAGCAGGTGACATCGCAGCCATTATTGGTCTGAAAGATGTGACTACTGGTGAAACCCTTTGTGACCAGAACCATAAGATTGTTCTTGAGCGCATGGAGTTCCCAGACCCAGTTATTCAGATCGTTGTAGAGCCAAGCTCTCAAGCTGATCAAGACAAAATGACTATCGCTCTAGGTAAACTAGCAGCGGAAGACCCATCGTTCCGCGTTGATATGGATGCGGAAACTGGCCAGACTCTGATTTCTGGCATGGGTGAACTACACTTAGATATCATCGTTGACCGTATGAAGCGTGAATTTAGCGTCAATTGCAACGTTGGTAACCCGCAAGTGGCTTACCGTGAGACTATTCGTGGTACTGCGAAAGCGGAAGGTAAATTTATCCGTGAACATGGTGGTAAAGGTCAGTACGGTCACGTATGGCTGAAACTGGAACCATCAGAAGCTGGCGAAGGCTTTGTCTTTGTGGATGAAATTGCCAATGGTATCGTACCGAAAGAGTTTATCGCTTCAGTTGCTAAAGGCGTTGAAGAGCAGATGAACAATGGTGTGCTTGCTGGCTATCCAGTTTTGGATATCAAAGCTACACTATATGATGGTTCTTACCATGAAACAGATTCAAGTGAGATGGCGTTTACAATCGCTGCCTCTATGGCTTTCAGAACGGGTGCACTTGAAGCGCAACCAGTTTTGCTTGAGCCTATGATGAAAGTTGAAGTAACCACTCCAGAAGACTGGATGGGTGACGTTGTTGGCGATATTAACCGTCGTCGCGGCATCATCGAAGGTATGGACGAGGGGACAGCTGGCCTGAAGATAATTCGTGCACAAGTTCCGTTGTCTGTCATGTTCGGTTACGCAACTGATTTACGTTCTGCGACACAAGGTCGTGCTTCTTACTCTATGGAGTTTAGTGAGTACGCTGAAGTGCCTAACAATGTTGCAAAAGCAATCATTGCAGAGCGTGGTTAAACAAAAGGAAGGCATTTTTTTTCATTTTTTGAAAGAACAATGCGTCCAAATATTGCGCTAACGAGAGTTGGCGCATAAAATAGCAATTTCTGGCGCGTCTCGCTCAATAATGAACGTGGCGA
This sequence comes from Vibrio crassostreae, assembly GCF_041439375.1. GTDB lineage: Bacteria > Pseudomonadota > Gammaproteobacteria > Enterobacterales > Vibrionaceae > Vibrio > Vibrio crassostreae_D. The sequence goes on from NZ_JBGONY010000006.1 coordinate 146,438, forward strand.
ATCATAACTAGGAAGGAACACGATTGTGTCTAAAGAAAAATTTGAACGTACGAAACCGCACGTAAACGTTGGTACTATCGGCCACGTTGACCACGGTAAAACAACTCTAACTGCTGCTATCTGTACTACTCTTGCAAAAGTATACGGCGGTGTTGCTAAAGATTTCGCATCTATCGATAACGCTCCAGAAGAGCGTGAGCGCGGTATCACAATCGCAACTTCTCACGTTGAGTACGACACTCCAGCACGTCACTACGCACACGTAGACTGTCCAGGACACGCGGATTATGTTA